>NZ_LT629779.1:4140572-4459078 GCF_900105535.1 Pseudarthrobacter equi | reverse complement strand
GTTGAGGAGAAGACGGACCCGATCACGGGCGAGAAGACCAAGAACGAATCATTGCTGTTCCGCGCTACCACCAGTGGGAAGCGGTAAACAAGCTGGCGGAAACTGCTGCCGCCGAAGGACCGGGACACCGGTACTTGATCCAGCACTCTGCTGGTTCTGGCAAAACAAACTCCATCGCATGGACTGCTCACCGGCTCAACTCCTGCACGATGCCGATGGCAAGAAGATGTTCGATGCCGTGATCGTGATCAGTGACCGCAAGGTACTGGATGGGCAGTTGCAGGATGCTGTCAAGCAGCTCAACAAGGTGGATGGGTATTTGAAGCCATTACCTCCACTGCGGCGCAAAGTCGAAGGCACTTTCCAAGGCACTTCTTGGTGGCACCCAAATTATTGGTGTGACGCTCCAGACCTTCCCCTTCGCTCTTGATGAGATCGCCAAAAAACAAGGGACTGAAGGCAAGTCGTACGCCATCATCGCGGACGAGGCGCATAGCTCACAGTCCGGTGACGCAGCGAAGAACCTGAAGAAGGTTCTGACCTCCGGCAATGAAGCCGCCGTCGACGCTGAAGTCGATCCGGAAGCTGAGCTTTCCACAGAAGACGTGCTCGCAGAAGAAATGAACAAGCGCGCGGAAAGCAAGAACCTGTCGTTCTTCGCATTCACCGCAACGCCGAAGGCTAAGACGCTGGAGCTGTTCGGGCGTCCCAACGAAGCCGGACTACCCGCGCCCTTCCACCTGTACTCGATGCAGCAGGCAATTGAGGAAGGCTTCATCCTCGATGTGCTGAAGAACTACACGCCTTACAAGATGGCGTTCAAGCTCGCGCACAACGGCGTGGACTACGACTCTGACGAGACGACGATCGAGAAGTCTGAAGCCGTCAAGGAATTGATGCGCTGGGTGAAACTTCACCCATATAACATCAGTCAAAAAGTTTGCCGTCGTCGTGGAGCATTTTCGCTCCAATGTGCGTCACCACCTCGCAGGGCGTGCGAAGTCCATGGTTGTTACTGGCTCCCGGAAGGAAGCTGTCCGCTACAAGGTGGCTATCGATAAGTACATTGCCGACAAGGGCTACAAGGACTTGGCAACGCTCGTCGCATTCTCGGGCGACATAATCGACGACGAATCCGGCATCGGCAAGCTAAATGAGCACACGATGAACCCCGGTCTCAAGGGGCGTGAGCTTCCGAAGGCATTCAACACCGATGAGTACCAGATCATGCTGGTTGCCAATAAGTTCCAGACTGGCTTTGATCAGCCGTTGCTTGTTGCGATGTACGTGGACAAGAAACTGTCTGGCATCACTGCCGTGCAGACCCTCTCACGCTTGAACCGAGTGACTCCCGGCAAGGACCAAACGTTCATCGTCGACTTTGTGAATGACCCGGCGGAAATCCTTGCCGCGTTCCAGCAGTACCACAAGGAAGCCGAACTTTCTGCGGTCACTGATCCGGACATCGTGCATGACCTCCAAGCGAAGCTGGATAGCGCTGGTATCTACGAGATCAGCGAGGTCGAGGCGACGGCTGCCGCGTGGGTTGGGAAGACCACTCATGAGAAGCTGAAGGGCTTTGTAGCGCCTGCGCAGTCACGGTTCCGGGTTCGCTACCAGAAGGCGCGGGAAGACGGCGACAAGACTGCACAGGACGCGCTGGACCTGTTCCGTAAGGACCTTGGCAGCTTCATCCGCGCTTACGACTTCCTGTCGCAAATCATCGACTATCAAGACACCGATCTGGAGAAGCGGTCGATTTTCTACAAGCTGCTCGCGCGTGTAATCAGCTCGGAGAATCAGGACAGAACGACAGTTGACCTGTCCGAGGTAGTGATGACTCACTACAAGCTCAAGAAGCAGGAAAAGGCTGACCTGAAGCTGTCAGGTGATGAGTCCATACCTCTCGACCCGCTGACGGCTGCTGGAACCGGTTCAGCCCACGAAGTCAAGAAGGCAAAGTGGGCGGAGATCATTGACCAGATGAACACCTTCTTTGAGGGTTCTGGACTGACCGATGCCGACCAGCTCTCCGTGGCAGAGAGCGTGCTGAACAAGGCACTGGAGAACCGAACGCTGCGGGGTCAGGCGCAGGCGAACGGCAAGGTGGACTTCTACTCGTCACCCAAGATTCTGACTACCGTCGAGGATTCTGTCATCGAGGCAGGGGAGCAGCACGCCAAGGGTATTGGCTGGGTCCTGTCCTCCGACAAGGTGGGCGAGATGGTGGAGTTGCTCAAGAAGATGGGGCTTTTCGAGAAGCTTCGGGATGAGGAAGCGGCATGAACCAACTCAACTCCGGACCATCATCAGAAGACGTAATCGCTGCCCTTCGTCAGACTGGTTTCATCCTTGAACAAGACGTTCGAAAGGTGCTAGAGAAGCGCGACATTCAGTGTGAGGTGTCTCGTGCGTATGAGGACCCCGACGAAGGTAAAATCCCGTGAGATCGATGTGTGGGGTTATAAGCAGTTCTATACACATGAGAGCCGACGCATCGTTTTCGGCATCCAATTACTGATTGAGTGCAAGAATCCGAAGTCGCCGTACGTGATAGTCGGAAGGGCTGCAAAGGACACCGAAAAGGCGCGGGTCCCTTTCGGTGCAAAGTTTTATGCGCACGAGGGTATTTCCATACCTATTCCGCCAGTTCCTCCAAGCACGGCGAGTAGAGGCTCCACCCGCCGCTCGGTCTGGAGCGTTTTAGACCTCGCTTCCGCTCCCGGCAGTCCGAGCGCTGATAGCTTTATTGGCAATCAACTCGTAGTCATGGAGCGAAAGAAGGAATGGATAGCTGATAACGACCATATGTTCAACGGAATCGTCATGCCCATGGCTAAAGCAGTGCAAAGCGTCTCGAAAAGAACGGTAGCCCGTGGCGTCTTCAATCCAGATACCAACTTTTCGCTCAACCGCTTGACGCTTCCGATACTCGTTACCTCAAACGACATATTCGAGGTGGATACAGAGGCTGATGTACTGGAAGCCCACAGCAAGCCGTGGTCGAACGTGACGCGACACATCAAGACGGACAAGATGGATTTGCAATTGCGGATCGATGTTGTTCAGGCGAAACATCTGGATTCTTTTCTAGACGAACGATTTTTTGCTCTAGGGGAAGAAATCGCCGCGCGAGTGGAAAAGTGCCCAGAAGTGCTAACGGTAACGTCGTCAGAAGATTTCCCTGCTGGCGCTCAATTGGGTCATCTCGACCTCTCATCTCCGATCAAATAGTTTGAATCCAATGACATGAGAACAGGACCAGTGTATGACTGAAGTCATAACGATCGCTACGGCGGTAATCGCGCTTCTTACGATCGTCGTCGCATGGCTCACCTACAAGGTTTCGAAGGAAAGCAAACAGGTTGCAGTAGAGAGCAAAAAGGTAGCGGAGGCAAGCCACGCAATCTCAACTGAAGCTCTAGATGTAGCGATCAAGGACTGGAAACAGGTAGGGCGTGAAGAGCCTTGGTCCCTCACGAAGCTGGAAGGGAACTATTGGCTGTTGGAGCGTAACCATTATGATCCGGCAGTTGTAGTCATGGCGGAGGCTACGCCTCACTGCGGCGGTTCCACCGTGGAGTTTCAAAACCCGGCAGGTGCGCCCGTGGCGATCTTCCGTAGAGGCAGCAGAATCGTGCTGAACATTCCTGCCACTAACGTGGGAACGTTCTTGTCTCTCTGGTATCGCGAGTTTTCCGAAACTGAAGAAGTCCCGCAGTGGAATACGTCCTACTTCAGCGGCAGCAGCATGAGCGAAGGAGGGGTACGGCACGCAGCGGGCGCTTTGAAATGGGATACGGCGCTTTACTAAGCGTTTCCCGTGGTCTTAATACCAATGGCGTCTCTGTCGATTGTCTGGCTGGGGAACCACGGTATCAGCGGCAATTTTCGTTGCCTCAACAATCTTCGTGTGCGGTCCGCCCTGCACGCACGTCATTAACGGACAAAAGCATGAAGCATCGGGTGCATGGCGGAGGCTGCTTGTCAGGGCATCCACAGGCTTTACACTTCGAGCATTTCGGCTCGTTACAGGTAGAACACCTACCGGGAGAGTCCTTAATCAGGAAGCTGTCATGGCAGACGGAGCCTTGGTAGTACTCGCCGTCGTCACTGAAGGCGAAGTACTCGCTGCGTCCCTTGGTGGCAATCACGAGAACGCACCCGTCGCACAGAACCATGTCGAGTACAACGTTGGTGTAGCTCTTTCCGCTGAGGTGCTGGATACCGTACCCGCCACGAACAACTAAGCTTCCGTCCTCGCTAGCCTGTAGACGCTCGAAGGAGCGAGCAATCTCTTCCTGAGTTTTATCCTTGTGGGGTGGGAATAGTTCATCGCTATTTGCCGCGCTGAAGAAAAGCCTGCCGTCAGAGTCTGTCTGCATGACAACCCTATTGCCTTCAAGTTCAAGGGATCGATAGAGACATGCCTGCATGGATGCTGCCGAGTTATCGAACAACCATCTCACCCCAGCGGCGGTTACAGGTCCTGAACCGAACGCGGACTCGATCAAATCCTCATGAAGTAGAAGTCTGGACGCGAAACTGTTGGCGACCTTCTCGCGAAGTTCCTTTATGAAGGCTCGATCGGTGATGTCTTCAGTGATATCGGACCAAGCGTCGCCAACTCGTTGTTGATGGTGGGCAAGTTCATGCAACACGCTGAAGTTGTCGCGCCCGGTGTTTCCGCTTAGGTGGACGAAGATTGCCGGAGGATCGATGTAGGGGTCATAGCACGCCTGAACATTGCATCCCTTGGTTCCCCGCAGCTCATGGAAGATAACGTCAAGGTCGCCACGCGATTCAACATACTCCACAGGGGCGTCCGCAATGTCTTCAAAAACCGCACCGGAATCCAGTATTTCTTGGATCATGGCGTCGGCAATTTTCACGTAGTTGCGGGGCAGTGCCCAAAGTCGGTAATCAGTAAGAGTTGTAAGCATTGCCAGCTACTCCTGCATCAGACGCGAATACGCTTCGTCGATGCGGTTTTGCGCCGCTTGTCGTTCATCGCCAGCTTTGGAACTGCGAGCTGCGATCAATGCATTCTGCATGAGTAAGTTTCTTGCATCACGCTGCTTCAACGCCCTGCGCTCTGCCAAGCTTACGATTTTGTCCCGCTGGGTTGGTTGCATCAACTCGGTTACTACTTCAGAGCTGACCGGACGAAGGAGTTGGGAATCAGTGAGACCAGTGATCTCGCGCATTACGGATATCTGTGCAGAAGTCGGCAACGCATCGCCGCGAAAGAGGTCGGCAGCGTCCCCGCGTTCAGGAATGTTCAAATTTTCACGAATCTTCTTGGCGGTCATTTCAGCTTCCATGAGAGCTTCTGTCTTGAATACCGCCTCTCCAGCCGTGGCAGACGGCCACGAATCAAAGCAAAACTTGCGAAAGCTGCTCAACAAAAAGTCGATGAATGGGGTCGTGTCATCGGATTCCATTTCAGCGCCCATTTCAAAAGGGCTGTCCACGTCGTCGTCGAAAGCTGATCGTTCCAGTCTCAGTGCTGCGCTTTCAGAGCAGAGGTTCCCGATACGACGGTCCAGAAGGTGCATGCCGATCCCTGTCGGTGCAGGCGACCAGACTGCAATGTCTGCATTTATGGGCGACTGTGCGGCGCGAACGATGGAAGCAGGCTCTCTAGCTTCGGCGGCATCGCAGGTGATCGGAAGGATAGACACGAAGGAATCATGGACACGCGTAATTAGACCTAGAGCAAGGTCTTGAATCTCATCTGCCAGCACCCACACGTCACCAGCTTTTGGTGCGGCGGGGGTGCCGCCGTCGATAATTCGGACAGCCTCGCTGGGAAGCTGGCTGCGATCAAGGAGTTTCAATGCAGGCGTGCCGATCTGTGAAGTGGGCAGTAGATCAGTGTATCAGTAGTAGCCGAGAACAGAGTTCTTGTGCCAAAGGTCATTGAATGCGTCCGACTCTGGAGCGAGAAGCTCACCTCTGTGGTCCAGAACATCCTCTTTGAAGAGTGCCTTTCCGATCGTGCAGCGGTACCGAACGATCCACCACCCTTCCTTAGTCAACCCAATGTCATCATTTCTTGGGGAATGAACGGGATCAATCTTCTCGTCAGCCCGTGGTTCGTCCGTGGTGCGTCCAATAGCTTGCACGGTAAAGGACTTCTTTGAAGCTTCCGCAATTCCGTATCGACGGGTGATCTTCTCTTTGTGATCGTCCCGAACGTTGATCTCCGTGGGGTCAGCGACGTATATATCGCATACCTCGGGGTTCGGTTTCTTAGCCATGTTTCAAAGATAGCGCCTAACACCGACATGATTTTCTGTGTGAGTCTGGCAGTGCGTTCCCAAAACGGGCATTACGCGTTTCTGGGGCATTTTGCCTACTGCGTCTTCTAGCGTCTGTGGGGATTATTGACCAGTCCCAGCCGCGTTGCCGCCGCATCTGCGGGGCAGAACTTAGCTTAGCGCAGATGGAACGGCGGTCCGGCCACGGTGCCGGCAGTTCCAGCCGTGTCCCAGGTCCGGCACGTCATCCAGTAACTCTTCAATAACGTCGCCGCATCTGGCTAGGTTGGCACCCGGCGGGCTGGCTAACCTGAACCGGAATGCTGTGGCGCCAGGGGGAGGCGGTCCGGGCAGCATGCCGGCGTCAACCACAGAAAGATCCCCATGGCATCCGCAGAACACGAGGTCCTCATCCGGCGTGACGCCATGGCCGTGTACCTGTACCTGCTGGACGCCACCAACTTGCCCACGTGGCGCGAAGCTGTCCGGAGCGTGAAGCTGGTGCAGGGCTCTGCCGGCACCAAAGGCGCCGTGTACCGCAAGATGGTGGCGGGGCGGTCCGGGCTCAGCATTCCGGCCGAGCTGGAAATCACCCAGGCCAGGCCCGGCGCCGAAATCCAGTTCCGGGTGACCTCCGGCCCGTCGAACCGTTCGGGCGGCTACTACCTCAGCACCGAGAACGACGGCACCCGGCTCCGCTACGCGCTCGAAGCCCGGCCGGAAGGCTCGTTCTCCTTCCTTGACCGGTTCGGCCTCCTGAATAAGATCGCCCAGCGACGGGTCCGCGCCGAGGTATCCCAGCTGGACCGGCTCAAGGACGTACTGGAGCTGCAGACCGTCAGCTAGCCAGGCGACGTCCCGGCCCACCAGCTTCCGCCGCCGGCCCAGTGAGGGTTCTCCGCCTTCTGCCCTGGTACTTACGGTTTGGTGCTTACTGCGCCAGCCGCTGGCCGGTCCAGGGCCCTGCAATGTTCGACGGCGACGCCAGGCTTCCGCCCGAGAGGTCCCAGTACTGCACAACATCGGAAGCCCTGCGGAGCGCGATACCGGTGGAGTTCAGGCCGGTGACGTTCTTCAGTGCCCTGATGCCTGTGACATCCTGCCAGCCGGTGGCCACCGTAGGCCGCGCCTCGGCACGGAGGGTGGTGGTTCCCCAGCCCCGGTAGAGCTGTACCGCGCCATCAGCGCGGAGGGCGAGGACATCCTGGAAGCCGTCTGCGTCGTAGTCCACCATCGCGAGGCGGGACGCGTTAACGCCGCTTGTGATCAATGCCCTTGCCGAGAGGTCTGTGGTGCCCTTGTTGGGGTACAGGAATAGGTTCCCGCTGCTGTCCAGGGCCAGGATCTGCGGCATCCTGTTGTTGGCGCACCAGCCGCCCACCGCAAGGGTGAGGGACTGCCAGCCGCCGGACCCCAGGGTGATTGCTGCCTGGAACCCTCCGGTGGCGATGCCGCGGTGCAGGGTGAGGTCCCCGTTGGTCCACTGGGTCACGAGATCGTAGGCGCCGTCCCGGTCCCAATCGGTGACGAAGACTTCCTTCGCCCCGGTGAAGCCTGAACCGATGACCTTGGCGGCGCCGTACGTGCGGACACCTGTTGAGGCCCTGTTAAGCAGCTGGCCCGAAGAATTGACGGACACAAGGTCGCCGGGCCCCGTGATGGCCGCGGCACGCAGGTCCAGCGTGGGAGGCATGTGCCGCCCCGTGGCATCGCACAAGGTGGGTGCCGGTGCTGGGAAAGCGGAGCCTCCCCCTGAGGACCCGCCGGACCCGCCGGGTGAGTCCACGGTGCCGGCCGGGAGTGTGGTGTAGCCGAAGAAGTTCACCACACCCCAGATCTGGTAGGTGGAGTTGGTGTACGAGATGCCTGCACCCATGACGTTGAACCGGGGGTCAATGAGCATGGCGTTGTGCCCCGGGGAGCCCTTCCACCACTCCACCAGCTGGGCGGCATCCCTGTCTGTCCGGATGGCGATGACCTCGCCTGCGCCGTTGTTGGGGTTCATGGCGCGCGGATCTGTCCAGAAGTTGGCGCGGTGCTCAATGACCTCGCGGGAGGCAATGCTGTCCGACCACTCCTGGGAGAGGCCGGCCACAGTGGGGTTGTATTTCACCGGATTCAAGCCCTTGGACGCCCGGTACTCGTTGATCTTGGTGAAGACGGTGAGGATCGCTGCGGAGTTGTTGTCCTTGACCAGTGCCTCCGTGGCCGGGGGCGCTGCCAGTGATTCGGACGTTGCCGGCCCGGAAGTAGTGGGCCCGGATGTTGCCGGCGGCGGGGAGGCCAGATCGGCGTCAGGTGCCCACAGCGGGGGTATGGACGGGACCCCGGCAGCGGGCAGCGCAGTGGCGGGACCCGAAGCGCCGGTGGGATCGGCTGATGGCGCGGGGGACGGTTCCTGGACCGGCCTGATGTCCAGCGCCGGTCCCACCGCGGCGGCCGCAGGAGCTGTAGGCGGTGCCACGTCCAGCGGCGCGGTGGGCGAGGCCACCCGGATGTCCGGATCAACAGCCGGGGTGAGGGCGGTGCCGGTGGTGCTGTTCACCGTGCTGGAGCCGCCGCCGTTCCCGGTGGCCTCCCCCAGCGACACGCGTGACGGTCCTGAGGCCGCCACGTGCTGGCCGGCATCCAATGGCAGCGGGGCTGGCCCCGCCGTCGAGGAGGCGAGCACCAGCGCGCAGAGCACGCCAATAAAAGAGGGCGCGACTAATTTATTCACAACATCCCCAGCTCTGTTGGGCCATCCGGGAGACCATCCGGCGCCTGTGTATCTGAGGCAACATTAGCCCCACTGGACAACAGCAACAACGAAAGAATGTGGCTGTGGATATCCCATACGGTAATTTGGGACGGTGCTGATCTCAGACCGCGATATTCGTGCCGAAATAGACTCCCAGCGGATCGTGCTGGAACCGTTCGAGCCCGCGATGGTGCAGCCGTCGTCGGTGGACGTCCGGATCGATAAGTTCTTCAGGCTTTTCGACAACCACAAGTACGCCCACATCGATCCTGCGCAGGAGCAGCCGGAGCTGACGCGGCTGGTGGAGGTTGAGCAGGACGAGGCCTTCATCCTGCACCCGGGCGAGTTCGTCCTGGGCTCCACCTACGAGACCGTCACCCTCCCGGATGACATCGCCGCCCGGCTGGAAGGCAAGTCCTCGCTGGGCCGCTTGGGGCTCCTGACGCACTCCACCGCAGGCTTCATTGACCCCGGCTTTTCAGGCCACGTCACGCTGGAACTGTCCAACATGGCCACGCTGCCCATCAAGCTGTGGCCCGGTATGAAGATCGGCCAGCTCTGCTTCTTCCGCCTAAGCTCCGCGGCGGAGTACCCCTACGGCCAGGGTGAGTACGGCAACCGTTACCAGGGCCAGCGCGGCCCGACCGCCAGCCGGAGCCACCTGAACTTCCACCGCACCCGCATCTAGCGCAACCGGCACTCCGTACCGATTTCGCCTACGCCTGCGCCGGGACCTGCCGCCTCCGCGTCGATGCCTTGACCAGGGGTTCCACGAAGCGCGCGGCCAGCGGGCCGATGACAGCCATCAGCAGGACGTAGGCGGTGGCCAGGGCGGCGAGGTTGGGCGGTACGGCGCCTGAGGCGACGGCCAGCCCGGCGATCACGATCGAGAACTCGCCGCGGGCGATGAGTGTTGCACCGGCACGGAAGCGTCCTGGCCTGGCAATCCCTTCGCGTTTGGCTGCCCAGATTCCGGTAGCCATCTTGGTTCCGGCAGTGAGCACCGCCAGCACCAGGGCCCAGCCCAGTACCGGCGGAATGGATGTGGGGTCGGTGTTCAGCCCGAAGGCTACGAAGAAGATGGCGGCGAACAGGTCCCGCAGCGGTTCGAGGATGCGGGTGGCGTTGTGGGCGGTGGCGCCGGAGATGGCGATGCCGAGCATGAAGGCGCCCACCGCTGCGGAGACCTGCATGGCAGAAGCCAGGCCGGCCACCAGCAGCGCAGCGCCCAGCACGTTGAGCAGGAACACCTCCGAGTTTTCGCTGTGCACGGCCTTGGACACATGGTGGCCGTGCCGCAGCGCCACCATGAGCACCGCAGTGACCACGGCCAACGCAATGGCCACGGTAGTCAGCCCGCCCAGGAAACTGACGCCCGCGAGGGTGGCAGTAAGGATGGGCAGGTAGACGGCCATGGCCAGGTCTTCGAACACCAGGATGGACAGCACCACCGGTGTTTCACGGTTGCCCAGCCGGCCCAGGTCCGTGATGACCTTTGCGGCGATTCCGGACGAGGAAATGTAGGTGACGCCGCCCATCACCATGGCCCCCACACCGCCCCAGCCGAGGAGCAGGGCCAGTGCCGCTCCCGGAAGGAAGTTGAGCACGAGGTCCAGCACGCCGGCCTGCCACGACCGCCGCAGGCCGGTGAACAGCTCCGCCGCCGTATATTCCAGTCCGAGCATGAGCAGGAGCAGAATGACGCCGATCTCGCCGGAAAGGTGTGCGAACTCGTGCATGCCTTCGAGCTTCACCACGCCACCGGCGCCGAAAGCGAGCCCGCCCAGCAGGTAGAGCGGGATGGGTGACATTCCTATCCGTCCGGCCAGCCTGGCCAACAGGCCAAGGCAGAACACAACGGCCCCCAGTTCGATGAGGGTCAGGGCCAGCGGGTCCATAGGGGTCAGCCGTGGCGCAGGATGTCGGCCGCCGAATCGAGGCCTTTCAGGGTTCCGACAGCAACCAGCAGGTCACCGGTATGCAGGATCACGTCGGGTCCGGGCGAGGGCAGGACCTCGCCTTCGCGCATGATGGCCACGATGGAGACGCCGCACCGGGTACGGATGCACGCCTTGCCCATGGGCTGGTTCTGGAACGGGGACTCCGGGGCGATGGAGAACTGCCGGGTGACGATGCCCGGGACGTCCTTGTGCTCCTCCGTCAGCTTCATGGCGAGGTGCTGGCCGCCCAGCAGGTTGCCCAGGGTGGCGGCTTCATCGCTGGTCAGCGGAATGGAAGCCTGGCAGGTATCGGGATCGTCCCACGTGGAGACGATGAGCTCGGTCTGGCCTTCCCTCAGCTCCACCACGCCGATCCGGCGTCCGGAAGCTGTCATGAAGTCCTTCCGGCGGCCGAGGCCGGGAAGATTCGTTTCGTCCACGTTCATGGTTAAAGCCTAGTCTTCCGGAGCGTTGCGTGGGTGGGGTCAGGCGGAGGGGACGACGGCGATGGGAGCCTTGTCCGGCGACTTCACCGGCAGCAGGACCAGCAGCCCGGCGAGCAGGACCACCATGATGCCCAGGATGCCCCAGCGCTGAGCCTCTCCGGCGGCTACCAGAGGGGTTGCCACCGTGATGCACAGCGTGAAGAGGGCCGGTGCCAGGAAGCTCACGGCCCGGCCGGTGGTGGCGTAGAGACCGAACAGTTCGCCGGACTCCCCGTGCGGTGCGAGCCGGGCGAGGTACGCGCGCGATGACGACTGCGCCGGGCCCACGAACAGGCAGAGGAACAGGCCGAACACCCAGAACGTGGTGCTTCCGGCCCACTCCATGCCGAAGAAGGAATAGTCGCCATTACCCAGTACCAGGATCACGGTGCCTGCCACCAGCAGGCCCGCGAGTGAGCCGATGATGACGGCCTTCGGGCCCACCCTGTCGTCCAGGAATCCGCCGAGGATGGCTCCGACTGCCGCCACCACATTGCCGAAGATGGCGAAGAAGATGACCTGTGACAGCTCGAACCCGAAGGTGCCCGCGGCGATGATGCCGCCGAAGGTGAACACTGCGGCCAGCCCGTCACGGAACACGGCGCTGGCCAGCAGGAAGTAGATGGTGTGCGGGCTGGTGGCATAGATGGCGCGGATCCGGCGGAAGAGCAGCCGGTAGCTGGCCACGATGCCGAGGCGGGCTGCCTGGCCGGCCCGGGGCAGTTCCGGGACGGCGAACAGGACCGGCAGGGCAAAAATGAAGAACCACAGGGCCGAGAACACGGCCACCAGCCGGATGTTCAGGCTGTCCTGGGTGGACGCGCCGAACCAGTCGAAGCTGGGCTGGACGAACAGCTGCAGCACGATCAGCAGTGCCACGATGCCGCCCAGGTACCCGGCGCCCCAGCCGATGCCGCTGACCTTTCCGATGTTCCGGGGGGTGGAAATCTGGGCCAGCATGGCGTTGTAGTTGACCCCGGCGAATTCGAAGAACACGTTGCCCAGGGCGATCAGGGTGACGCCCAGCAGCAGGAATTCCGGCTGCGGGAAGACGAAGAAGCACAGCGCGGTGAGGACGGCGACGGCGGCCGTGTTGACTCCCAGCCACAGCTTCCGCCGGCCGCCGGCGTCGGAGCGCTGCCCGGTCACGGGGGCCAGCAGCGCGATGGCGAGGCCCGCCACGGCGAGGGCGCCGCCGAGGACAGCCGAGGCTTCGTCCTTGCCGCCGAAAGCGTTGGACGTCAGGTAGACGGTGAACACGAAGGTGGTCATCACAGCGTTGAAGGCCGCCGAACCCCAGTCCCAGGACGCCCAGGCCAGGATCCGGCCCTTACTGGAGACCTGGTTGCCGGATGCTAGTTCCGAGGACGGCTGCATGGCCCGGGGAGCGCTGGCGCTGTTCATAGCTGCATCGTATCCGCCGAGGGCGAACAGGATGCGGACCGAAGCCCTGACTGGCGCGGAATGACGCGCGGCGGCCGGGAAACCGCGACGGGTCAGGCGCCCGGGCTTGATAAACTGTGGATTCCCGAACCCGACATTTTGCCGCCTGCTCCAACTTTTGACAATCGAATTCCTGACGTTGCGGAGATACCAGTGATCACAGTCCTTGCCGTGCACTTTTCGGTGGCTGTGCTGGCGCCGTTGTTCTTCAGGAAGTGGGGCCGCAACGCATTCTACGCTTTGGCAGCCGTACCCGCTGCCTCGTTCGTCTGGCTCCTGTTCCAGTACGGCCCCGTCTATTCGCAACAGGGTGCGGTGGCCGAGGTCATCCCCTGGATTCCCGGCCTCCACCTCGAGTTCGCCTTCCGCATGGACCCGCTGGCCTGGGTGATGTCACTGCTGGTGCTGGGTGTTGGTGCCCTGGTGCTGCTTTACTGCGCCCGGTACTTCAAACGGAAAGACCAGGACCTCGGCGCGTTCGGCGCGCAACTCCTGGCCTTCGCGGGCGCCATGTTCGGCCTGGTGGTGGCCGATGACCTGCTGCTGCTCTTCATTTTCTGGGAACTCACCACCATCCTGTCCTACCTGCTGATCGGCTTTGCCCGGACAAGGCTGGCGGCCCGGCGCTCGGCGCTGCAGGCCCTGATGGTCACCACCGCCGGTGGCCTGGCCATGCTGGTGGGAGTCATCATGCTGGGCCAGACGGCCGGAACCTACCGCATCTCTGCCATCCTCGAACAGGCCCACGTGCTCGCGGAGGGCCCGTCCGGCGCCGTGGTGAGCGCCGCCGTCGTGCTCATCCTGGTGGGCGCCATCACCAAATCCGCGCTGGTTCCCTTCCACTTCTGGCTTCCCGGCGCCATGGCCGCCCCCACCCCGGTCAGCGCGTACCTGCACGCCGCCGCCATGGTGAAGGCCGGCATCTACCTGGTGGCACGGCTGGCGCCCGGATTCGCGGAGACGGCCTACTGGCAACCCGTGGTGCTGGGCCTGGGCCTGGCCACCATGCTGGTGGGCGGCTACCGTGCGCTGCGCCAGACCGACATCAAACTCATCCTCGCCTACGGCACCGTGAGCCAGCTGGGCTTCCTCACCATGGTGGTGGGCCTCGGCACGCCGGACGCCGCGCTGGCCGGCCTGGCAATGCTGCTCGCCCACGGCCTCTTCAAGGCGACGCTCTTCCTGGTGGTCGGCATCATCGACCACCAGTCCGGAACGCGCGATGTCCGGAAGCTTTCGGGCGTCTTCAGGTCCTCCCGCGCCCTGGGGATCGTGGCCGGTATCGGTGCCGCGTCCATGGCCGGCATTCCCTTCCTTGCCGGGTTCGTGGCCAAGGAATCCGTGCTGGAAGCGTTCGTCCACCACGCCGGGGACCCTGACGCCGGACCGTGGGGCATGGTGGTCCTGGTGGGGCTGGTCGTGGGTTCAGTCCTCACCTTCGCGTACAGCGCGCGCTTCATGTGGGGTGCCTTCGCCGTCAAACCCGGCGTGGAGCCCACCCAGTTCAAGGCCGTCCGGCCTTCCTTCATCGCAGCACCGGCCATCCTGAGCGTCCTGACCATCGCCTACGGCCTGTGGCCGGCACCGGTTGACACCTGGATCCAGCCGTACGCCGCGCTGTTCGCGTCCACAGCGCCCGACGCCGGAACACCGGCCGAGCAGGCCGGGCACCTCGCGCTGTGGCACGGGCTCACCCCCGCACTTGGCCTGACGACGCTCACCTTTGTCCTCGGCGCTGCGATGTACTTCGGCCGCAACGCCGTGGCCCGGGCGCAGGCGCTGGTGCCGGACTGGGTGGATGCCGACCGCGGCTACCAGCTGACCATCGGTGCGCTGGACGACATCGCCGTATGGATCACCGGCCGGACCCAGCGCGGTTCGCTCTACTTCTACCTCGCCGTCATCCTCACAGTGGCGTTTGCCCTGCCCCTGACCGCGATCCTCTTCGCCGGCAAGCCGCTTCCGGACAATATCTACCTGGTGGATCCGGGCTCTCCGCTGCAGATCGTCGCGGGAATCGGCATCGTGATCGGCGCCCTCGCGGCAGTCAAGGCGAACAAGCGCTTCCTCGCCGTCCTTATGGTGTCGGTTACCGGCTACGGCATCGCCCTGATGTTCGCCCTCCAGGGGGCCCCCGACCTGGCACTGACGCAGATGCTGGTGGAAACCATCATCCTGGTGGCCTTCGTCCTCGGCATGCGCCGCCTCCCTCCCGAACTGCGGGACCGTACCGGCGGCAAATACCGTGTGGTCCGTGTCATCATCGGCGCAGCCTTCGGAGCCACCATGGTGTTCGCGGCCATCTACGCCATGGGCGCCCGCGTGGCCCAGCCCATCTCGCTGCAGTTCCCGCAACTGACCTACGAGGGCGGCGGCGGACTGAACATCGTCAACGTCACGCTGGTGGACATCAGGGCCTGGGACACCTTCGGTGAAATCACGGTGCTGGCACTCGCCGCCACGGGTGTTGCGAGCCTCATCTTCGTCCGCGGCCGCGGTGACCGCCTGCGGGCCTCAGCCTCGGTGGCGGAAGGAACCGTGGGCCGCTTCCATGGCGTGGACCCGGGTTCCCGGGATGGCGCCGCCCTGGCCATCAGCAGGAAGTTCGCCACGGCCACCCGGGACGCCTGGCTGGTGGCCGGCCGGACGCTGGCCCCGGAACGCCGCTCCATCATCTTCGAAGTGGTCACCCGGTTGGTCTTCCACTCGCTGGTGATCTTCTCGCTCTACCTTCTGTTCGCCGGCCACAACCTGCCCGGCGGCGGCTTCGCCGGCGGCCTGACGGCCGGCCTGGCCCTGACCATCCGCTACCTGGCCGGCGGGCGGTTCGAACTCAGCGAGGCCACTCCCGTCAGCGCCGGTGGCCTGCTGGGCATCGGCCTGGCCACGGCGGCGGGCTCCGGTGTTGCCCCGCTGTTCCTGGGCGGCCAGGTGTTCCAGAGCGCCATCATCCAGTTCTGGCTGCCCGTCTTCGGGGACATCAAGTTCGTCACGTCGACCATTTTCGACATCGGCGTGTACATCGTGGTGGTGGGCCTGGTGCTGGACGTGCTGCGCAGCCTCGGCGCTGAAGTGGATGAACACATCGAGGAGCGGGGCTCCGAACCCGCAGAGTACGAGGAACCCGAAGACATGCCAGCCGAAACCATCTCAGGAGGCAAGGCATGAGCATCAACCTCGCCCTGCTCCTGGTCATGGGTGCCCTGTATGCCTGCGGCATCTACCTGATCCTGGAACGCAGCCTCACCCGCGTCCTGCTGGGGCTCATGCTCCTGGCCAATGCCACCAACCTGCTGATCCTGGCCACCGGCGGCTACTCCGGCCTGGCCCCGCTGTTCTCCAAGGAAACCGCTGCGGGGGACTACAACGATCCGCTGCCGCAGGCGCTGATCCTGACGTCCATCGTGATCTCGTTCGCGGTGACCGCCTTCATGCTCGGCATCATCTACCGGACCTGGGTGCTGGCGCGCGAGGACGAAATCCAGGATGACGTGGAAGACCTCCGCGTCGCCGAAACCCCCAGCTTCGACGCCGAGGACGACGCCGAGATCCCCGCCGAAACGTCCGAATTCCCGCTCACCATGCTGGGCGGCGACGGGCAGGACATCTCAGACCACCGAACGGGGTCAGGCGATGACACGTCCGGCGGACGTGAGGCCGGCGCCCGGGTGCACGGCGGTACCGCCACCGTGGTGGCGGGCGACCGCGAAATACCCACCGAGAACGCGGCCCAGGAAGAAAAACCCGGCTCACCCAACGTCAAGCCCAGCCCGGAAGGAGGCGGACAGTGAACATCGCCAGTCTGGCCCCGCTCGCCGTCGTACTTCCCATCCTGGGCGCCGCCCTGACCTTCCTGCTGATCCGGCACTCCCGCGCCCAGCGGGCCGTCAGCATCGGACTGCTGTCCCTGACCCTGCTGCTCGAATGCTTCCTGATGGCGGCGGTGTGGGACGGCGGCACCGTGGCCGTCAGCATCGGCGGATGGA
Source organism: Pseudarthrobacter equi (assembly GCF_900105535.1). NCBI lineage: Bacteria > Bacillati > Actinomycetota > Actinomycetes > Micrococcales > Micrococcaceae > Pseudarthrobacter > Pseudarthrobacter equi. The sequence continues at coordinate 4,442,221 of NZ_LT629779.1, read as the reverse complement.
TTCCGCCATGGGGCATCGTGCTGGTGGTGGACCAGTTCTCGTCACTGATGCTGGTGGTTTCCTCCGCCGTGAGCCTCGCGGTCCTCGTCTACGCCACGGGCCAGGGCATGGCCGACGGCGACAAGGACGCACCGGTATCCATCTTCCACCCCACCTACCTGATCCTGGTGGCCGGGGTGTCCAACGCATTCCTCTCCGGTGACCTCTTCAACCTCTACGTGGGCTTCGAGATCCTGCTGACGGCAAGCTACGTCCTCATGACGCTGGGCGGCACCGGGCCCCGCATCCGCGCCGGCGTCACCTACGTGGTGGTGTCCGTGGTGTCCTCTGTGCTGTTCCTGATATCCATCGCCATGGTCTACGGGGCCACCGGAACCGTGAACATGGCGGACCTGGCCATCAAGCTCGGCGAACTGGACCAGGGCACCAAGACCCTCCTCCACGTCATGCTGCTGGTGGCGTTCGGCATCAAGGCCGCCGTCTTCCCGCTGTCCTTCTGGCTGCCTGACTCCTACCCCACGGCCCCCGCCCCGGTCACCGCCGTGTTCGCCGGCCTGCTCACCAAGGTGGGCGTTTACGCCATGGTCCGCACCGAGACCCTGCTGTTCCCCGGAGACACCCTGAACACGCCGCTGATGATCGCGGCGCTGCTGACCATGGTGGTGGGAATCCTGGGTGCCCTGGCGCAGAGCGACATCAAACGTCTGCTCTCGTTCACCCTGGTCAGCCACATCGGCTACATGGTGTTCGGGCTGGCCATGTCCTCGGTTGTAGGCCTCGCGGCCGCTATCTTCTACGTGGCCCACCACATCACCATCCAGACCAGCCTGTTCCTGGTCACCGGCCTGATCGAACGCCGCGGAGGCAGCTCCTCCGTGGACCGGCTGGGCGGGCTGGCCAAGATCTCGCCGCTGCTGGCGCTCCTCTTCTTCATCCCCGGCATGAACCTCGCGGGCATCCCGCCCTTCTCCGGGTTCCTCGGCAAGGTGGGCCTGCTGCAGGCCGGCGTGGAACTTGGAACCCCGCTGGCCTACGCCCTGGTGATCGGCGGCGTGGTGACCAGCCTCCTGACACTGCTGGCCGTGGCCAGGGTCTGGAACCGTGCCTTCTGGCGGCGTCCTGCCGACGCCGAACACCCGGATCCCGTCCTGTTGGCCGCCCCCGGGCAGCCGGTGGAGGAGGAAGTCGTGGACGACGAACCCGTAGCGGACGGGACCGGCAGGACCGGCCAGGCAGTGCCGGTCCTCAGCAGGGCGGGAAACGGTGGCAGCAGCACGCTGGTCCGTTCCACCCTGATGCCCCGCACCATGGTGGGCCCCACCGCCGGCCTGGTGGTCCTCGGCATGGCGCTGACAGTCTTCGCCGGACCCCTGTTCGGCCTCTCGGACCGGGCAGCGGCAGACATGCTGGACCGCGGCCCCTACATCCACGCTGTCCTGGGTGACGACGTAGCGGTCCCGGCCGTTGGGACACCAGCAGGAGGAGGAAAATGAGCCGCCGCCGTATCTCCCTGCGCCAGGAGCTTCCGCTCCTCGTCTGGCTGGTCATCGTCTGGGGCGCCCTCTGGCAGGACTTCAGCCCCGGCAACCTGCTGTTCGGGGCGCTGCTGGCCATCGCCGTCGCCCGGCTGTTCTACTTGCCGCCCGTGGAGCTCAGCGGACGCTTCAACGTCCGGCACGCCATCCCCTTCGCGCTGATGTTCCTGGGCCGGGTGGTGGTGGCCAGTTTCCAGATCCTCTACCTCGCCGCCGTCCGCGGACCCAAAGTGCACAACGCTGTGGTTGCCGTGACGCTGCGGAGCCACCAGGACCTCATCGTCACCGCCACCGGGCACGTGATCTCGCTGATCCCGGGCTCGCTGGTGGTGGAAGTGGACCGGTCAACCTCCACCCTGTACCTGCACGCCATCAACATCAGCTCCGCCGAGGACGTGGAAAACCTGCGCAATGAAGTGCGTGACATCGAAGCCAGACTCATCCGGATCATGGGCACCAACGAAGAACTCGCCATCGTTCGGGCGGAGGCCGCAGCATGATGCAGGTGGTCCTGGCCGTCACGGCCGTCATCCTCTCGCTCGCCGCCGGCGGGGCAATCATCCGGATCGCCCGCGGCCCGTCGCTGCTGGACCGGGTGCTTGCCTCGGACGTCCTGCTGGCCATCCTGGGCGCGGCGCTGTGCATTGACATGGCCGTGAACCGGCACCTGAACAACCTGATGCTGGTGGTGGCCATCTCCGTGATCGGCTTCATCGGCTCAGTGACCGTTGCACGCTTCGTGGCCGACCGGCGGGAGCACCCCAGTGAGCCCTGACATGATGACCCCGGACCTGACCAGCCTGGACGGCTGGATTGACGTGGTATCTGCCGTGTTCATGGTGGTGGGAGCCATCATGTCCCTGGGCGCCGCCATCGGCCTGCTGCGCTTCCCGGACCTCCTGAGCCGCATGCACGCCGCCACCAAGCCGCAGGTGCTGGGACTGTTCCTGCTGCTGGCCTCCATTGGGCTGCAGATGCGCACGTGGTGGGTGTGGCCGGTCCTGGTGGTTGCCTGGATCTTCCAGCTGCTGACGGTTCCCGTGTCCGCCCACATGGTGGGCCGCGCCGGGTACCGGACCAAGCACCTGCACCGGGAACTGCTCACCTCGGACGAGCTTGACGCGGTAGTGCAGAAAGCCGCCGCCCAGGCCGCCCGTGAGGACGGCGAGGACGACGGCTCATCCCGCTGAAGCCAGCTGGCGTGCGGGGACAGCGTGGGTGTTTAGACGATGTCCTGCGTCTTGGCGAAACGGGTGATGGCGCGCTGCGTGCCGCGGTTGGCCAGGACCTGGATGATGGTGCTGACGAACGCAGAAATCAGTGCGAACGTCAGGGCCGAGCGAAGGCTGGTGGGGACGTCCTCGCCCTTGCCGGTGGGCGGCTTGTTGCCGGTGGTCTTTTCCCAGATGGTGTTGACCAGCTTGGTGCCGGCAAATCCTGCACCCAGGCTTACGCCGGTGCCGAGCAGCTTGATGAGAAGGTTCATTCCTGGTACTCCTTGCGGGCGGTAAAACGGTCTGCACCCCACCCTACTGGCTAAGTTCCTACGGCGCGGGGATGAGCCCCTCCCATGCCACTGTCCAGTCCGCCGGGAAGCCTGGAGCGTGCCGCGCCGGACCGCCATCCCATCCCGCAGCCATGAGCGCCACCGCCGCCAGCAGACCGCCGTTGCCGGGCAAGTACAGCGGGAGCGAATCCGTCTGCCGGTTGTGCCCGTTGGGCAGGACCAGGTTCTTGGCCGCGTCCATCAACAGCGCGTCCACGGCGGCCTCAGGGGCTTCCAGCCGGGCGGCCGTCATGGCCATCACGGGGTAGTCCCAGCCCCAGGTGCTGTCCCAGTCCCAGCCGGCCAGTACGTCAGCCAGCGTGGCACGCATCGTTTCCGGGTCCACCAGGTCCGTGCGCGGGAGCACCCCCAGGGCGCACAGCATCGAGGGGTGGTCCGTGCGGATGGTGAAGGGCTCGACGTCGATCGCCGCGTACACGCCGTCCACCACCCTGGGCGGGACCATGCCGTCCGCTACCGCCGCCCAGGTGCCCTCAGCAGGCAAGCCCAGCCGTTCCCGCCACGTGTTGGCCACCCGGAGGGCCCACTGCCAGTAGGCAAGCTCGAACGTGGGGTTGGTGACCGTCCCGCGCACCGACTCGTAGCTCTCCTGCGCCGGCACCAGGGGCGGGCCCAGTTCGAAGCCCCGGTCCGTGGGGTGCGCGAAGGCGGCCATGAACTCCGCGGTTTCGAAAACCACCGCGGCGAATTCCTCCAGGAGTTCCTGTGATGGTTCGGCCCGGTAGGCCAGTTCCGCCAGATGGATGGGGTGCGGCTGCTGCCAGATCAGGAAGGTGCCGATGGGGCTGGGGCTTTCCCGCCCGTCCGGACCCACCTGCTTGGGCCAGCGGACGCCGTCGAACCCCTGGGCCTTGGCCGTCTGCCGCGCGGGTTCCAGGACGGAGGCGTACCAGCGGAGGGCGGGCAGCAGGAGCTCCGTCCGGTTCCACGTGGCGAAATGGGCGGCATGCCACCAGTGCATCTCGAGGTGGAAGCGGCCGCGCCACGAGTTGCAGACCAGCCCCGTCTCCTGCGGCGGCAGCGATCCGGAGCAGTTGATGGCGGTGAGGTACTGGGAGAGTACAGTCCGGCGTTCGATCTCACCGGCGCGGGGATCGGCTGTTCCGGAGAGGTCGACGGCGCCGCCCGACTTCCAGAATTCCGGCCACGCCGTGCGGGACGCGGCAATGGCGGCGCTGCCCGGTGCCGCTGCCACATCCGGTGCGGCTGCCAACTCGGGGGCCGGTTCCGATCCCGGCACTGAACGCCCGCCGATGCCGCCGTTGCCACGCGGAAGGCAGTCACCCTGCCCCGTGCTGATGAAGTGCACGCTGAAGTCGAGGCTGTCCTGTCCTTTGGCGGCCCGGATGAGCACTTCGTGCGGGCCGGCCTGCTCGAGCTCCAGCCCTGCACCGCTGACGGCCACCTGGTACCCGGAACCGTCCAGGCAGCGCGAAATCAGCCAGTGGCGGCGCGGGCCGGCGGCGTGACGTTCTTCAACGGTGGTGGTGTGTGCGGCGGGCCTGTTCCAGTCCGCTGCGTTGTGCCAGCCCTCGGAACCGTAGGGGAACGTCAGGGACACGGCCAGGCCGTCCGTAAGGGCAGGGGAGAGGATGCGGAAGCCCAGCTCGTCCCTGTCCAGGCGGCAGGCCGTGGTGACGTTGACCGGACTGCCGTGCAGGCTGAAGATGCTGGTGGCCGTGCCGGTCCAGAGGTCCAGGACCTGGTGCGCGCCGGTGATGTCGTCCCGGGTGAGTGCGGGGGCATCCCTTCCCGGGAGCGCAAAGCCGATCTGGCCCAGGTCCAGCCGGTGGGGGTTGGCGCGGAGCCAGGTTTCCGCCCGCGATGACTGCGTTTCGCGGCCATCCACGATGGCGCCCACCATGTCCACATAGGGGACAGGGCCGCGCGGTGAATCGTAGAGGACCGTGGAACCGGCAAGGGTGTACTCCTGTTCCGGCGGGATGGAGTGCCAGCCCCACTGCGCCTGCGTGCCCAGCAAAGTGCCGGGCGGCAGGTCATCCCTGGCGGCCACCGGATACTCACCGGGAAGGGACTGCATGCCGGTCAGGTCCATGGTGAAGCAGAACTCACCGTTGCCCACCGAGGCGGGACTCCTCGGGTCGAGGCTGTCCTGTTCCACGTTGTGGCGCCGTACCAGCGCTTCGCGGTTGATCACGGTGGGCTGGCTGTGCACGCCGCACTCCTTGGGTCATGCCCGGGCCCGGTCCGGCAGCAGGCAGCTCAGAAAACGCTTTCCCGCCCAATCCTTGTGCGCACCCCCGGCGGTGTCAACTGTTCGGCGGCAGGGGCGGCTCCGGGAGGGAGGGGTCGGAGCGGAACTTGATGAATTTGTGTGTGCCGTCGCAGTACGGCTTGATGGCCGATGCGCCGCACCTGCACAGTGCAACCGTCCTGCGGTCCCGGGGGACGGGGTCGCCGGATGTCGTGACGATTTCGAAATCACCGCGGACGATCAGTGGACCGTCCGGGCAAACCACGATCGAGCTCTCTGGCTGGTCCTGCTTCATATTCGTTTCCCTTCCAGCTCGGCGGGCCGCCGGCAACCGAACTTGGTCATGCGGCGGCCGGTTCTGATGCCCGCAGGGAGGTCCGGCCGCTGTCCCAGGCGGCCAACAGGTGGACGGACATCCTGGCATCGACGGCCATTGCCGCTGCAGCGCCGAAAAGGACATCGTCCAACAGCGCAGGTTCGGCTTCGACGAGGCCTCCGGCGAGGTCCCGCCCGGCAATCTGCTCGTGCACGGCGTCGGCTTCGACGTGTTCATCGAAATAGTGGGTGACGTCAGTGCCGAAGCCATGCCGGCGGAAGCCGTTGGCGTCAAAACGGTTGGGCTGCGACGAGGTCATCTCGTAAATGGCCAGGTGCCCCGTGATGGCACCGCGCAACCGCCGGTTCAGTCCGCACATGGACATCAGGTTCACCGCAGCCAGGGATATGGCGGGAATGGTGTCAATGTAGGCCCCGTAGCGGTCGTCCAGGCCCAGGCCGCGCATGCTGCGGGCAAAGAGTACGCTGTGCATGCGCTCGGGACGGCCGCCACCGTACTCGTCAGCCTGGATTTCGACGAGGGCCGCCTTGGGCCGGCCTGTCAGCCGCGGGATCGCCCACGTGTGCGGGTCGGCTTCCTTCAGCTGGTAGATCGACTTGTGGATCAGGAATTCCTTGAGCTGGTCCAGGCTGGCCTTGCGAGCGACGTACCGGGAGACGCTGGGTCCGGTATCGGAGGACGCCAGGGTGAACAGCACCTGGGCTACCTGGTCACTCGTCGGATTGTCCGCCGGCTGGAATTCCAGGCCTGCCACCGTTTCGTGGGCGGCGGAGCGCAGAGCGGCTTCGAACGGTTTTTCGAGCAGCCTCCGCACCCGCAGGAGGTCCGGTTCCCACTCCCACTCGTCAGTCACGCCACCCAGGCCGGAGTAGTGCAATTCGTACAGGCAAAAGAGGGTCAGCTGAAGGTCGTCATCGCTGATGATGTCCGTGGTCTCCGCCAACTGCGCGGCGGCGAGCCGGTGGAGGAGATCCAGGTCCTCGGCAGCGTCCTCCGGGCGTCCGGACAGGACGGCGCGCAAGGCACTGCTGACGGGGCCTTTCGGGGAGGGGAATTTCATGGTGCTCCTTGATGGTGCTCTCGATTGGGTGCGGTGGCTTTCGGGGTGCGCGGCGACAGCAGGACGGCAAGAAAAACCATGCCCAGTCCGAGGCTGAGGTGCAGGACGTTGTCCGGGTGGTTGGCCGGAAGGAAGTTGGCCGGGGTGTCATCGGCCACCAGCAGTCCGTAGACCCAGAGGGCAAGGTGGGCCACGCCGCCGTATATGAAGAAGCTGCGGGCGTGCCGGTGGGTCCGGCACATCAGGATTCCTGAGGCTCCGAATGCCCCGTGCAGCAGATTGTGGAGCACGGATACCTGGAATTTGCCGAAGAGTTCGGCGCCCGAGCCAGGCCCGGCAAAACCGAGGTGGTGGAGATTGTGGGTGACGCCCGGGATGAACCCGAGCACACCCGCAGCCAGGAGCAGGATGCCTGCGGAAAGCGAGGCCCATTGCAGCCCTGAGCGGGCAGCCCGGGTTAGGGTACTTGCTGCCACGTCCTGTACTCCTGGGGTTGCCGGTAACAAATATAGTAAGCATGGTTACTAATAAAAAATAAGCAAGCTTCCATATTTGCCTCCGGGTCGCCCGGATGCCCGGTGGTTGAACCCCGGCTTCCCTGCCCCTGCAATAGGGTTGTTTAGCCTTCGGCCGCCGACCCCGAAGTACCCAGCACCCCGCGCATCGCTTCCACCACCAGGTGGTGGTCCGCTACCTGAGGAAGCCCGGACACGGTCACCGTGGCAACCGCGCCCACGCGCGTGACGTAGACCGGGAATGCACCGCCGTGCGCAGCGTAGCGGGACTGGTCGAACCACGCATTGTCCTCGATCCGCCCGCCACCGGCCCGGCCGCGCAGGCCCACAAGCAATGACGGCACCTCGTAGCGGGCGGCCGTGCGCTGCTTCGCGCGGACCCAGTGTTCGTTGTCCGGGGTGGCTCCGGGGAGCGCAGCGTGGAAGAGGACCTGCTCGCCTTTGGTGATGTCGATGGCGATGGGAAGATTCCGCTCTTTGCCGAGCTCCACCAGGAGCAGGCCAAGGTTAAGCGCGTCATCCGGCGAAAAGCCGGGGAACTGCAGTTCCCTGATCTCCGCCTCAATCCGGCCGATGAGGGCCTGGAGGGAACCTTCCGGCTGGGCGTCGGCGGAGTCGGGATCGTAGTCAGTCACATCTGGCGGGTTGGCAGTCATGGCCCACAATCTACCGCCCTCCAGGTGTAAACTTGAGCACGCCCGGAAGGGCGCGAAACATTCAAACGCAAGACATCCACAGCATCATCAACAACACATTTACGACAGGGGAGCGCCGCCGTCGGCCCCGGCACCAGCCGGGAAACGCAGGTGGGCGCTGAGAGTGCGGACAGCCGCAGACCCTCGAACCTGATCCGGTTAGTACCGGCGCAAGGGAGTCGAGTTCTCGAAGTGCGCGGGAAATGGCGGCAGCAGCCGGCACCCGCGTCCACTTTCCCCTCCTGTTTCCAGGAGGATCACATGACTACTTCAGCAATCAAAAAGCCCGCCAGCAGGTCCTGGCGCGTCGTGGACATTGTGGTGGCGGCCCTGATCGCCATCGCCGGCGGCGTCATCTTCTGGGCCTGGTCCCAGGGAACCGCCGCAATTTCCGCGCCGATGAACGCGGCCTACCCGCCCCTCACCGGCCTCCTGGCCGGGGGATGGATGATCCCTGCGGTCCTGGGCATGCTCATCATCCGCAAGCCCGGCGCCGCCCTGTTCTGCGAGACGGTCGCCGCCACCGGCGAACTGCTCATGGGCTCCCAGTACGGCGCCTCCGTGCTGTTCTCCGGGTTCGTCCAGGGCCTGGGTGCCGAGATCATTTTCGCCATCTTCGTCTACCGGAAATTCAACCTCCCGGTCTCCCTGCTGGCCGGTGCCGCGGCGGGCCTCTTCTGCGGCCTGAACGACTCCTTCGCGCCGTGGGGCTGGAACATCGCCTACTCTGGCGGTGACAAGCTCGCGTACATCGCCTTCACCGTTGTTTCCGGGGCCATCATCGCCGGCGCGCTCGCCTGGATCGCCACCCGTGGCCTTGCCCGGACCGGCGTGCTGAGCTCCTTTGCATCCCGGAAGGCCGCTACGGAGCCCGTCTTCTCCTGATGCCGGCACCTTCCCACGCGGCCGCACCCCAAACGGTGCGGCCGGCCACGGTCACCGCCCGCGGCTGGGGCTGGCGGCACGCGGGCCGCACCACACCGGCCGTCCATGCCCTCGACCTCGACATCAGCCCGGGTGAGCGGGTACTCCTGCTTGGCCCGTCCGGGGCAGGCAAGTCGACGCTCCTCCATGCGCTCGCCGGGGTGCTGGGCGATGCGGACGACGACGGCGAGGCAGGCGAGTCGGACGAGACCGGTTCGTTGCTGGTTGACGGCGGTTCGCCCCGCGGCCAGCGGGGCCGCGCGGGCCTCATGCAGCAGGATCCCGAGACCCAGGTGGTCCTCTCCCGGGTAGGCGACGACGTCGCCTTCGGCGCCGAAAACCTCGCCGTGCCCCGCGACGCCATCTGGCCGCGCGTGCACGAGGCGCTGGCCGACGTCGGGCTGTCCCACCTGCCGCTGGACCACCCGACGTCGGCTCTGTCCGGCGGGCAGAAACAGCGGCTGGCGCTTGCAGGCATCCTCGCGATGCGGCCCGGGCTGATCCTGCTCGATGAACCCACCGCCAACCTGGACCCGGCCGGTGTCCTCGAAGTCCGGGACGCCGTGGCCCGCTGCCTGGACAAGACCGGCGCCACGCTGGTGGTGGTGGAGCACCGGGTGTCCGTGTGGAAGGACCTCGTGGACAGGATCGTGGTGCTGCAGCCCGGCAGCGGCGCCAACCCCGCGGTGCTCCTGGACGGCCCGCCGGACCGGGTGCTGGCCGAAGCGCGGACCATGCTGACGGCCGCCGGTGTCTGGGTGCCCGGATACGTTCCGTCCACCCGCGCGCGGGCCGCGGAACAGGCCTACGGAACCGGAAGCCTCCTGCTGGCCGCCGAAGACCTGGCCGTCTCCCGGCAACGCCCGCGCCGAAAAGGCTTCCGCAAAGTTCCGCCGGTGCCGGTGCAGGAAGGCATCATTGCCCAGGTCCGCGCCGGGCAGGCGCTCGCTGTCACTGGACCCAACGGCGCAGGGAAATCAACCTTCGCGCTGACCCTTGCCGGACTCCTCAACCCGGTCAGCGGGACGGTATCCGCCACGACGGACCTCAGCCGCGGCGCCGGAATCACCCCGTATCAGTGGAAGGCGGAACAGCTGATCGAGCGGATCGGCACGGTCTTCCAGGAACCCGAGCACCAGTTCGTCACCGGCAAGGTCCTGGACGAACTGGTCTTCGGGCCCCGGCACCTGGGGCACGGTGAAGACAAGGTGGATGAGCTGCTGGAACGGTTGCGGCTTACCCACCTGGTGGACGCCAACCCGTATACCCTGTCCGGCGGCGAGAAGCGGCGGCTTTCCGTGGCCACGGTCCTGGCGGCCAGCCCTCAGGTACTGGTCCTGGATGAGCCCACATTCGGCCAGGATGCCAATACCTGGGCCGAGCTGGCATCGTTCCTCTCCGAACTCCTGGACGCCGGAACGGCGGTAGTGTTCGTGACCCATGACGCCGAGTTCACCGCGGCCCTTGGTGGCACGGAACTCAAACTTGCGGCGGCGGAAGCGGTGGCGCCATGAGGCAGGAACTGAACCTCCGCGGAAACGCTGCGCTCCTGGCCCGCGCCAACCCGCTGAGCAAGCTGGCCGCCGTCGTGCTCATCACGGTGGTCCTGGCGCTGTCCATCGACTGGGTGTCCGCGTCCGTGGCGCTGTTTTTCGAACTGCTGCTGTTTCCGCTTGCCGGGCTCACGCTGGGGCTGCTGTGGCAACGCGGCTGGCCTCTGATCCTCGCTGCCGCCGTGGGCGGGTGGAGCACCTCCATCCTGGCGCCGGACAGCGGCAGGACACTGATCGACGCCGGCATCTGGACCATGAGTGAGGGCTCGCTGGAGACCGGCGTGGGTTTCCTGCTGCGCGGCCTGGCCATCGCGTTGCCCGCAATACTCCTGGTGAGCTGCACGGACCCCACCGACCTCGCTGATGCGCTGGCGCAAAAGGCCCGGCTCCCGCACCGGTTCGTCCTGGGCACCCTGGCGGCGATGCGCCTCGTGGGGCTGATGGCCGAGGAATGGCAGACTATCGGCATGGCCCGGCGGGCCCGGGGAGTTGGCTCACGCGGCAGCGTGCTGCAGCGGGTGAAGGCCACCCTGGGGCAGAGCTTCGGGCTGCTGGTCCAGGCGATCAGGCGGGCGTCGCGGCTCGCGGTCACCATGGAAGCGCGCGGTTTCGGCGGCGGGCCACGCACGTGGGCCCGTGAATCCACCTACACGCTGTTGGATGTGTGGGTCCCGGCCGGCGGCCTGGTAATGGCCGGCCTGGCCGTCACGGCGGCGGTGTCAGCCGGCACCTGGAACATGGTGTGGGCCGGGAACTGACCCGCTAGGTGCAGGCGTGGTTGTAATCCAGTCCGGCGTGGATGAACTGCGTCAGCACAACTTTCCCGCCGCCGGTCAGCGGGGACTTCGAACATGCGGTGGCCGCTGATGCTGCGTTCCGGGATCCCGCCAGCCAGCTGGGCAAGGGGTAGAGGTTGCTGGAGGTGCTGACGTTCCCCACGATCCTGTGCCACTGCTGGCCGGTGGAGTAGATCCCCACACCTGCTGCGTCGATGCTGTGGAAGAAATCCGTCATGCCTTCCAGGACGGTGCGGTTGGCATCCTTGCTGCTGGACCAGGTGTTTTCGGTTTCCACATCCAGCCACCAGACGTAGTCCGCAGGGTCCGTCACTCCGCGGACGTAGGCGGCGTCAAAGGCCTTGGCGTAGCCGTACATGTAGGCGCAGGCCGTGCCGTAGTCCCCGGTCTTGCAGGATCCGTATGGGTTGTGCACCTTCGAGCCGGTGGGGTATTCGTCGCTGACAGGCCACCAGGAACCGGCCCGCCCGGGATTGGCAGTATTGATGTAGAGCTGCGCCTTGGGCTGCGAGGCTACTGCCCCGGATGACGATTCGGCCCATTCGAGCTGTTCCTGCAGGCACGGGTTGGTGTTGTTGGCCAAACCGTTATTGACGCCCACTATGGCGAACGCCTGGTCTCCGGGCAGTTCTGCGTTGCATTGGGGCCAGGAAACGTCGTTGCCGAGGAAGGACTGGCTGCTGCCGCCCCCCTGCGGCCCTGCCGGGGAATCGGTGGGATCAGCCCACGCGGGCCCGGCGCAGGTGAAAAGTACTGCTGCCACCAGCAGCCATGCCAGCCTGAACACTGGCAGGTGGGCTCGAGTCCGGGGCATGTGGGGCTCCGTTTATTGCTTGAAGAAACTTATGTTCCAGTCTCCCGCGGTATCACGGAGAGGACAAGGCGCAACGCCGAGGGCCGGCTCTATCGCATAGAAAAGATATCGAAGGAGCTTGATGGAGCCGTAACCCGCCTAATTGGCCACCAAAAACTCATAGATGATATATTCGCTGCATGACCCAGGAAACCGCTGAACACGTAGCCGTCATGCTCAGGAACGCCCGGAGCGAGAAGGGCTGGACCCAGGGCCAGCTGGCCGCCGAGCTGGGAACCAGCCAGAGTGCGGTGGCCCGGATGGAGCAGGGCAAACAGAACCTGAGCCTGAAAATGATCCAGCGCCTCGAGACCATCTTCGACCGGAGCATCGTCAACGTGGGTAAACCGCAGATGACCCACCTACGGGTGGAGGGCGGGCGCACACTGTCCGGCTCGGTTGACGTGAACAGCAGCAAGAACGCCGGCGTTGCGCTGCTGTGCGCCAGCCTCATCAACCGCGGCACCACGGTCTTGCGCCGCCTGGCCCGGATTGAAGAGGTTAACCGCATCGTGGAGGTGCTCACCAGCATCGGCGTGGAATGCACCTGGCTCAACGCCACCGACCTCCGCCTGCGCCGGCCGGCCGTCCTGGACCTCGACTCGATGGACGTGGAGGCTGCCCGCCGCACCCGCAGCGTCATCATGCTGCTGGGTCCCCTGCTGGACGAGTCCGCCGAGTACAGGCTTCCCTACGCCGGAGGCTGCGACCTCGGTACCCGCACCGTTGAGCCGCACATGCAGGCCCTGCGCCAGTTTGGACTGTCCGTGGAAGCCACGGCCGGTTTCTACGCTGTCCAGGCGCCGTCGGCTGATTCACGGGACCGCTCCTTCGTCCTCACCGAGCGCGGCGATACCGTTACGGAAAACGCCATCATGGCGGCCACCCACCGTGAGGGCACCACGGTCATCCGGAACGCCAGCCCCAACTACATGGTGCAGGACCTCTGCTTCTACCTGCAGATGCTGGGCGTCACCATCGAAGGCGTGGGCACCACCACCCTGAGGATCACCGGCAAGCCCGTCATCAACGCCGACATCGAGTACTTCCCGTCCGAGGACCCCATCGAGGCCATGAGCCTGATCACCGCGGGCATCGTGACGAACTCCGAGGTCACGGTCCGCCGGGTGCCCATCGAGTTCATGGAGATCGAACTGGCAACGCTGGGGCAGATGGGCCAGCAGCTGGAAATCTCCGGCGAATACGTGGCACGGAACGGCCGGACCCGGCTGGTGGACGTGACCACCAAGCCCTCGGAGCTGAAGGCGCCGGAGGATAAGATCCACCCCATGCCGTTCCCTGGCCTCAACATCGACAACCTGCCGTTTTTCGCCGTCATCGCCGCCAACGCCACCGGCCAGACGATGATCCACGACTGGGTGTACGAGAACCGCGCCATCTACCTGACGGAGCTGAACCGGCTCGGCGCTCAGGTCCAGCTCCTCGATCCCCACCGGATCTACATCAACGGCCCCACCAAATGGCGCGCTGCCGAAGTGGGCTGCCCGCCGGCGCTGCGCCCGGCCGCCTGCCTGCTGCTGGCCATGCTGGCGGCACGCGGCGTGTCCGAGCTCCGCAACATCTACGTGATCGAGCGCGGGTACGAGGACCTGGCAGAGCGGCTCAACACCATCGGCGCCAGGATTGAGTACTTCCAGGGCTGACATTCACTCTTCGTCATGATGGGGCGGGGCACTTCAAATGTCCCGTCCCTGCCGCAGAATGTGACTATGCGTACCTTCGGCGTTGAGGAAGAGCTTCTGATTGTTGATCCGGAGTCCGGCGAACCGCTCGCCCTTGCTGACGCGCTCCTGTCCGGGCGGCACGTGGCGGCAGATGATTTGCCGCAGCTTCCGCAGGCACCGGCCGCCAAAGACAAAGCGGACGACGACGGCATGGGCCTGAGTGCCGAGCTGAAACTTGAGCAGATTGAGACGCAGACCCGGCCGTGCCTGGACTACGGAACGCTGCTGGACCAGATCCGTGCCGGGCGGTCCCTCGCCGACCAGGCGGCGCAGAAGAACCATGCCCGGGTTGCGGCGCTGGCAACCTCACCGCTGGGATCCACCAGCCACACCACCCCCGATCCCCGGTACGCCAAGATGCTGGAGCGTTTCGGGCTCACCGCGCAGGAGCAGCTGACCTGTGGCTTCCACGTCCACACGTACATCGAGTCGCCGGATGAGGGCGTGGCGGTGCTGGACCGGATCAGGGACAAGCTGGCGGTACTGACGGCACTCAGTGCCAACTCTCCGTTCTGGAACGGGCTGCCCACAGGCTTCGAAAGCTACCGGACCCAGGCCTGGAACCGGTGGCCCACCTCCGGACCAGCGGCCGTCTACGGTACCTACCCTGCGTACCGCAGGGTGGTCACGCGGCTCCTGGACAGCGGCGTGATGCTGGACGAAGGCATGTTGTATTTTGACGCGCGGCTCTCGCGGAACCACCCCACGGTTGAGGTCCGGGTAGCGGACGTCTGCCTGCGCGCCGACGACGCCGCACTGATCGCCTGCCTGGTGCGGGCGCTGGTGGAGTCGGCCAGCAGGGAGTGGCGCGACGGCGTGGACCCGGCTCCGGTCCCCACGGTCCTGCTGCGGATGGCATCATGGCAGGCCAGCAACTCCGGGCTCACGGGCGAGCTGCTGGACTTTGGCAACTTCCGTCCGGCACGCGCCGCCGATGTGGTCCGGTCGCTGGTGGATTACCTCGCCCCGGTGCTGGACGAACAGGGTGAGCTGACACTCGCCCGGCAAAGCGTGGAGGACATCATTGCCCGCGGCACGGGCTCGGCTGAGCAGCGCCAGGTGCGGGAAAAGGCACTGGCCGGCCAGCCCGAGGACTTCGGCTTCGGCGCAGTGGTGAAGCACGCGGTCAGGGTGACCATGCGCGACGCCCTGGATCCTTCGGAAGTGGACACCGTTCCCGAACTGCTGCGGGTGCGGCAGTCCTAGACCGCACTGCCGGGCGGGTCGCCGTCACAACCAGGCAGGGCCCGCCGCCGGCGACGCCGTCCGTGTCCGGATCAGCGCCGCCGCAGCGGGAGCACCCTAGATCTGCTTGAGGGCCTGTTCCAGGTCTCCGATGAGGTCTTCGGCGTCCTCCAGCCCAACGGACAGGCGCACCACGCCGTCGGTCAGGCCGATCGCGGCCCTGCCCTCCGGGCCCATGGCCCGGTGCGTGGTGGTGGCCGGGTGGGTGATGAGGGACTTGGAGTCGCCCAGGTTGTTGGAGATGTCGATGACCCGCAGCGCGTCCAGCAGTGCGAACGCGGCCTCCTTGCCCGTGCGGCCGCCGGACGGTGCCAGTTCGAGCGTCAGCACCGTGCCGCCGGCCTTCATCTGCTTGGCCGCGAGCCCGTACTGCGGGTGGGACTTCAGGAGCGGGTACTTCACCCAGCTGACGGCGGGCTGCTGCTCCAACCATTCCGCGAGCCGCAGCGCCGTGGCCGAGGAGTGGCTGACGCGCAGTCCCATGGTCTCCAGGCCCTTGGCGAGCACCCAGGCGTTGAACGCGGACAGGGCGGGCCCGGTATGGCGCATCAGTTGCTTCACGGGACCGTCAATGAATTCCTTGGTACCCAGGATGGCCCCGCCCAGCACCCGGCCCTGGCCATCGATGTGTTTGGTGCCGGAGTACACAATCACGTCCGCCCCCAGCTGGCCGCAGCGCTGCAGCAGCGGAGTGGCGAAGACGTTGTCCACCACCACCGTGGCACCCGCCGCGTGCGCAAGTTCGCTGACCGCCGCGATGTCCACGATTTCCTGCATGGGATTGGAAGGAGACTCGAAGAAGACAGCGGTGGTGGGCTCGGACAGGGCGGACCGCCACTGGTCCAGGTCAGGGCCGTCGACGAACACGGTCTCCACGCCCCACCGCGGCAGGATTTCGTTGAGGATCACGAAGCAGGAGCCGAACAGCGAGCGGGCAGCCACCACCCGGTCCCCGGCAGCCAGCAGCGCGCCGAGGGCCGTGAAGACGGCGGACATGCCGGACGCCGTCGCAAAGCATGCCTCGGTGCCCTCCAGCAGGCGGAGGCGTTCCTGGAACGTGGCCACCGAGGGGTTGCCGTAGCGGGAGTAGACGAAGCGTTCGTCTTCGCCGGTGAAGGCGCGTTCGGCAGCGGCGGCGGACTCGTACACGAACCCGGAGTTGAGGAAAATCGCCTCGGACGTTTCCTGGAAGTTGGTGCGGTCCAGCCCCCCGCGGACGGCCTGGGTGTCAGGGCTCCAGCCGGCGGCATCTTCGTTGAAGGTCACTTAGTTCTTTCCGAGGTTGGTGGGCAGGCCGCGGTTCTTCCAGCCGTTGACGGTGCGTTCGCCGTAACGGTCCGGTTCGCCTTCGAAGCCTTCCAGGACGTTGTAGGAGATGAAGCCCGCCCGGGTTGCCGCCGTAGCCGCCGCAATGGAGCGCTGCCCGGAGCGGCACAGGAACAGCAGCTCGGTGCCGCGGTTCTCCGGGCCCTGCTGCTCAAGGTCGGTTATGAATTCCGGGTTGGGAATGCCGCCCGGAAACGTCCACTGGATGAACAGAGGATCGTTGTCCGTGGCCTTGGTGTCCGGGATGCCAATGTGCGCCCATTCGCCCTCAGTGCGGACATCCACCAGGATGGCGCCCTGCTCCAGTTTGGCCCAGGCCTCCTGGGGTGTCAGGTCTCCTGCGTAGCTCATGCGTGGCCCTCGCCGTCGAATTCGGGTTCTTCAGTGGCGGATTCCAGGTGGTCCACAGCGGTGGCGACGGCGGCGTCCGCGGAGGCGATGGCTGCCGGGAGCACCACGGCCTGGGCCACGATGACGCTGCTGCCGTTGAAGGTCACTGCCGGGCTGCCGTGCAGCACGTACCCTTCCGCCAGGGCAGCCGAGATCCGCTCGCAAAAGGCGCGGTCGTCCGGGCCGCTGATCAGGCGGTAGGACAATTTCTCTTCAGGGACAGGTGCGTCAGACATGACGGATCTCCTTCTCTCACGCTTGCAGCTCGAATCGGTCGATATGCCGAGTATTCACCTGAGGCACCCCGCCGTGGAAGGAGGGTTGCCGACCGGCCAGTCAGGGCTTGGCGCCGGTACTCATTACTCCCCAAAAACGTAACACCTGCCGCCGGGAGCCGCACCGCCGCCGTCGTCATCTTCCGTAACTGAACCGGAAACACAGGGTCACAGGCGTGCCGGGCGCTTTCCGGGCAGCGCCCGACGGCGGCATTGCCGCAGGTGGGCGGGTTTTACGCTGCTTCCTGCATGCATTCCCGGCGGGCTTCGACCGATAAAGTACAGGTGGGGCCGCTGCCCCATCAGGTCTTCGGCACCGGGGGGTTCCATGAGCATGCGTACATCCGCGCGACGACGCACCAAACCTTCGGTCCAATCGTTCCGCGCGGGCGCGTCGAGGGTGTGGACATTCCTTGCCGTTGTGCTTCTGGCAGCGTGTGCCGTGGTGCTGCCCGCAGGCGCCGCCAGCGCCGCCGACCTTAACCCGGACGAGGGAAAACCCCTGCTGGGCGCGGTGCTGGAGTGGGGTGAAGATTCCGCTGCCGGTTTCGCCGAACGGCTTGGAGCATCTCCCGCCGCCTACGGCCACGACCTCGCCCTGCCGTACCGCCCCTCGGAGCAGAACAACCTCCGGGGCTTCCTGGAGCAGGCGTCACTCCAGGGTTCGCATGCGATGTTCACTGTGAAGCCCACTGTGCCGCTCGACCAGATTGATGACGCTGCCGCAGCGTCCTTTGCCGCGGAAGTGCGGCGGCTGACATCGGGTTTCACCGGGCAGGTGCTGATCCGTTTTGCCCCGGATATGAATGCCAGCTGGGTGGAATGGGGCCAGCAACCCGGCGCGTACCGGGACGCCTTCCGTGCGGTGTCCGCGGCGTTCAAGAAGTCCGACGGCGGTCCGCTGATGGTGTGGGAGCCGTACCTTGGCAAGGACTATCCCTTCGCCCGGAGCCGGAACGCGGCAGCACCCGGCAGCGGGGGTTTCGCATTGCTCGACACCAACGGTGACGGAACCTGGGACGGGGCGGACAGCGCCTACGGACCGTACTACCCCGGCGACGACGCCGTGGACTGGGTGGGCCTGACCGCCTTCCACGACGATACGGCCGGCGGGGCGGCGGTGAACACGGTACCCAGGGCGGGCGAGCTGCGGGAGATGCTCACAGCCTCCGGCGGGGAAAACTTCTACAGGGACTATTCAGCCGGGCGCGGCAAGCCGTTCGTGCTGCAGACCGCCGCGTTCTACAGCCCGTCCTCCGGAGGCGCCTCCGAAGTGGACGTCAAGGCCGGCTGGTTCGACCAGGTGGTGGGGGCCGCCACGTCCGCCGAGTTCCAGAAGACTGCGCTGGTGGTGTGGGACGAACGGACCAGCACCCGGGACACTGGAGTGGCGAGCATCAGTTGGCTGCTGACCGGCAACTCTGCCGTGGCCGAGGCTGCCCACGCGCGGCTGAAGGATTCGTCAATGGTCACCGGACCCGTCACGGAAGTAGGCACAGGCGGCAGCTATGTCCGGGCCAACACCCTGACGGGCGCCGCAGCCTGGACAGTGGGCGCGGCGCTGATCCTCCTGCTGGTGGCACTGTGGCAGGTTCCCCGCAGGGTGAACGCCGCTACCGCCTGGGGCTACGCCGACCCCTCCAAGCGGGATTCCCGGGTGGACCTGCTCCGCGGCATGGCCATCGTCTTCGTGGTGGTCAACCACTTGGGCATGACATCGCTGTTCCAGCTGCTGACCCAGGAGGCAGTTGGCTTCGTCAGCGGCGCAGAACTGTTCGTGCTGTTCTCCGGGCTGGTGGTGGGCATGGTCTACGGCCCCCGGGTGCGCGAGGACTTCGGCACCGTGCTGGACCTGACGTCCCGCCGCGCCGGCAAGCTGTACCTGACGGCGCTGGTGGTCCTGATCGGCGTCTTCCTGGTTTCGCTCCTCCCCATTTTCCGGACCGAGGCGCTCACCACTTTCGTGGACCAGGGGACCGGCGGGGCCGGCCACCAGGGCGCCGGCCGCACCTACGACCTGTATGCGGGGATGGAATCCCTCTTCCAGTTCCCGGTGCCGCCACAGATTCTTCCTGCCGTCCTCCTGCTGCAGTTCGGGCCGTGGCAGTTCAACGTCATGGGCCTGTACGTGGTGCTGCTGCTGGTCAGCCCGCTGATCCTCGCAGCGCTCAGCCGCGGCAAGGCCGTCTGGGTGCTGGCCGCAACGCTGGGGCTCTACGCGGTCGGCTCCATCACCCGCTTCCGGCTCCTGCCGTCGCAGTTCGAGGATTCGTTCCCGCTGCTTGTCTGGCAGGTGCTGTTCGTTATCGGGCTCGTGGCGGGCTACCACCGGCGGACCATCGTGGCGTGGCTGTCTGCGAGGACGTGGCTGGTAGTGGCTTGCACCGCCGTCGCGCTGCTGTTCGCGTTCCTGTCCTGGGGCAACCCCTACCTGGCCAACGGCTTCGACGTCCGCCTGGCCCTTATTCCGGACACGACGTACCGGGCCATGTACGACGCACTGTTCGCCCGCACCTACCTGGCTCCGGGCCGGCTGCTCAACGTACTGATCCTGGTGGTGGCCGCCTACGCGCTGCTGACGGCGTACTGGAAACCCATCGAGTGGGTGCTGGGCTGGTTCCTGATCCCCCTGGGGCGCGCCACGCTCTACGTGTTCATCATGCATGTGGTGCTGATCGCCGTGGTGGCCAATATTCCCCCACTGCAGCAGGAGAACGTGCTGCTCAACACCGCAGCCTACGCCGTGGTCCTCGGGCTCCTGTGGGCGATGGTCCGGACGAAGTTCCTCTTCAGGATCATTCCCACCTAGGACCTGTTCGGGAGCCCGGCGTGGCCGCCCGCGGTTACTGTCCGTGCGGCAGGATGAGCTGGTGCAGCAGGTGGTCCTGCCATATTCCGGCAATCTGCAGGTACTCCGGGGCGACTCCGATTTCACGGAACCCTGCCCGGCCCAGGATCCGCCGCGATGCCGCGTTATGCAGCAGGGTGGCGGCCTGGATCCGGTGCAGGCCAAGCTCTCTCTGCGCGTAGCCGGCCGCGAACCGTACAGCGGCCGTGCCGACGCCCCGCCCCAGGAGGCTGTGGTCCACCCAGTAACCGAGGTTGGCGCTGAGGAACGGACCCCGCACGATTCCGGTGAGGGTGATGGTTCCGACGATGCGCTGGCCCGCCATTGAGCCACCGGAACCCTCGAGGAGGACCCAGGGAACCTCCGTGCCTGACTCCAGCTGCTCACACTTGGCCCGGATCAGCTCCCGCTGCCGTTCGGCGCTGTAGAACGCCTCCGGCCGGTGGGGTTCCCACGGGGCCAGGTGCCGTCGGTTTCGGACGTACGCCCCTGCGAGGGAGTGCCCGTCATCGGCGTGGAGCAGCCGGATGCCAACCCCGTGGAGCAGTTGTTCTGGCTCGGCTACGGGCGTGGGGTGTGGATTGTTCATCCTTCGATTGTGCCGTGCAGCCCGGCAATACCTGCCGCCCGCACCGCACGAAAAATGCTGTGGCACCCTGGTGCCACAGCATTTGTTTCGTCTTATACGAGGCCGGGATAGCTGGCGACGATGTAGTCGGCAGCGGCCGGGCCTTTCATCCGCAGGCGGTTGTGCCGCGGGTTGATCCGGTGCTTCATGGCTGACCAGAACTGCGGTTCAGCGCCCGGGGAGTGCTGGTTGATGAAGCACCAGCTGGTGTAGAGCCCGAACAGGCGGTCACGGTTGAGGCCATGTTCGGTGGATTCGTCGAGGTAGGTGGCTTCCTGGAGGAACTGATCAAACTGCGAATTGGCCACGACGGCTTCCCTTCGCTAAGTGCAATGGTGTCGCCATTCGGCTATAGCGGCGAACCTCCGGCGCCCTGCACGGGGCGATGGAGTGTGACGGTGGGGCACTTACAATCTGGCCTAAGGGCCGCGCAGCCGCATGTCTACGTTGTAGACTTTACGCGTAGACTACAAATACAGCAAGCGTCTGGACTATCCTTTCCCGGAAGCCGGCGCCTGCTAAAGGACGGACACCATGACTCCCAAAGATGCCGCGGGCCCAGGCACCTCCGTAAGGCGGAAGGCCCCACTCAGTAAGGAGAGGGTGCTCGCAAAAGCCTTGGAATTGGTGGATGCCGAGGGCGTTGACGCCCTCACCATGCGGCGCCTGGGCCAGGCGCTGGACCGGGATCCCATGAGCCTGTACCGGTATGCGGAAAACCGTGCGGCCCTGCTTGACGGAGTGGCAGAACGGGTTCTTGACGAACTCCCCGTCCAGCCGGACGATCCCGATTGGAAGGCACAGCTTCGCCACATTGCGCACAGCCTGCGCCGCCTTGCCCTTGAGCACCCCAACGTGGTGCCGCTTCTCGTTACCAGGCCGCTGTCCACGCCGTTGGGCCTTCGGCCCTTGGGCACGCTCCGGCCACTGGAGCAAATCCTTTCGCTGCTGATCGCAGCGGGATTTGCGCCAGCCGGGGCCCTGCACGTTTACAGGGCCTACTATGGCTTCCTTTACGGACACATCCTCAATGAGCTACAGGAATTCGTGGTGGATCCGGAGGAGAACGAGGTGTTGCTCCGACTTGGATTGCACCGCCTTCCGGCCAAGGATTTTCCCCGGCTCCGCGCCCTGGCCCCTGCATTGGCAGACTACGACGGCTCCGAGGAACTGGACAGGGGACTCACCATCCTTTTGACCGGTCTGGAAGCAGAACTGTCGGTACAGCCTACGGCCTGACTGCTGGCCGGCGAAGGCTACTCGAAGGAGGCGCGCCGCCGGTCCTGCAGCCGGGTGTTCCAGACGTCCGGCCGGTTCACCTGGAACCTGCGGCCCGTCAGGGCCTTGGCGTTGAGCCGGATGTAGTTCGATTTTTCGCCAGGCTGCCAAGGCTCCAGTCCCAGGCCGTCCACGGCGTCTATTTCGGACTGGTCCTCAATGACCTGGGTATCGCCGCGCACCACCACGCTCCACGCAAGCTCCGTGGCGGGGTCGTAGCCGTCGATCTCCAGCGCCGCCGGGCGTTCCATCATGGCGCCCCACAGCTTGGAACCGGCCGCCGTGCGGAAGGCGATGCTCCGGCGGTGGACAACGAAATTAACGGGGAAGACCTCGGGGTGGCCGTCGACGACGATGGCGAGCCTGCCCAGCGTGTCGCCTGAAAGAAGTTCCCAGCAGTCGTCAAAGGAAAGGTTTTCGATTGGCAGCTTGAGCGAGTCCATGGTCCACACCTTACGGGCGAAGCCTGACACGGAAAAGGGACTTCACCCCTTGTTTCAGTGCTATTCGATTCCGGCGTAAAGCCCGGTGAGCTCGGCCGTCAGTTCCTTCTGCAGCGACGGGGTGCCGATCTGCTTGCCGTCGATGGTGTTGACGGGGGCGAGCAGGCGGACGCTGGAGATCAGCCAGACCGCGTCGGCATCCAGCAGGTCCTGCGGTTCCAGTGGTCCGTAGCCCAGTTCCCAGCCGGCTGCCTTGGCTGCGGTGAACAGGGCGCCCTGGGATGTTCCGGGGAGGATGCCGCTGTCCAGCTGGGGGGTGATGAGGCGCTTGAGGGTGGTGCCGTCGCCGGATTTTTCCACATGGGCCAGCAGCACCGTGGACGTGGGGCCTTCCAGCACGCGGCCATCGGAGGACAGGAAGATGACGTCGTCGGCGCCCTGTCTGCGGGCATGGCGCAGTGCGGCCATGTTGACGGCGTAGGAGAGCGTCTTGGCACCCATGAGCAGCCACGGTGCGCGCTCGGCAACGTCACTGTCGTAGCCGCGGTCAAGGAGGATGACATCGATGCCCGTTTCGCGCTGGCGGCGGCCGGTGGCCGGCGCGGCGGAGACCTGCACCCAGGCGGTGGGGGAGGCCGCGCCTTCTACGCCGCGGGTGACCACCAGTTTGACCACCAGTTCGTCGTCGCCCGGAGTGGGGGCCGGGTACTGTGCGTGGTGCTCGGCAATGGCGGCAGCGATGGCCCGCCGCCACTCATCCTGCCCCGGGATGTTGAGGTCCAGTGCTTCGGCGGAGCCGCCCAGGCGGTCCAGGTGGGCTTGGATCTTCCGGACTGCCCCCCGCACGGCGAGCATCGTTTCGAAGATGCCATCCCCCCGGGTGGCCCCCTGGTCCGTGACCATCAGCTGCGGCTGGGAGGCGTCGGCCGGCCGGCCATCGGGGTAGGCGGGATCAAGGAAAACGAGTACCACGGGGGCGGGAGAGGTCATGGCTCCAGCTTAGTGCGGTACCGCGCGGATAAGCTGGGCGGAGTGCCCGGACGGAATCCGTCCGCCGGGAGCTCATCTTCCGGGGGTTATCTCGTGTTGTGGCCATTTTCGCTTGCCGGCACTGCGCCGATGTGGGTAGTGGTGATCCTGGGCGTTGCAGACCTCGCCATCAGGATCCTGGCGTTGGGAATCATCCCGGGCAACCGGCGCCCCACCACGGCCATGGCCTGGCTGCTGGGCATCTTCTTCGTGCCATTCGTGGGCATCGTCCTCTTCCTGCTTTTCGGCAACTTCCGGCTGTCCAGCCGGCGCCGGGAGCAGCAGCAGCAAGTCAACGAGAGGGTCCAGGCGGGCATCACGGCCCTCTCGGACGCTGAGAGCGACTACCAGGGCCCCGAGTGGGTGAAGTCGGCCGGGGAACTGAACCGCCGGCTGGGTTCGCTGCCCATGGTGGACGGCAACACGGTGGACCTCATCCCCGGTTACCCGGACTCCATCTTTGCCATGACCGAGGCGGTGCGGAAGGCGAAGAAGTTCGTCAACGCCGAGTTCTACATCATGAGCACCGACCACATCACCGATGACCTTCTCACCGCCCTCGAGGAAGCCGCCGAACGCGGCGTCGAAGTGCGGGTTCTCTTTGACCACATCGGCACCCTGCGGGTCAAGGGCTACAAAAACCTCCTCAAGCGCCTCAAAGCCGGCAAGATCCAGTGGAAGCGCATGCTGCCGCTGCTGCCCATCCACGGGCAGTGGCGCAGGCCGGACCTCCGGAACCACCGCAAGATCATGGTGGTGGACGGTGAGCTGGCCTTCACCGGGTCGCAGAACCTCATTGAGCCCTCCTACAACAACCCCCGCCACCGCAAGGCCGGCCGCGAATGGGTTGAGCTGATGGCCTGCCTCCGCGGACCGATCGTGACCACCCTGAACGTCGTCTTCGCCACCGACTGGCTCAGCGAAACCGACGAGTCGCTGGAGCACCAGCTGCAGCTTCCGGTGGACACGGCTCCGGGGAACGTCACCGCCCAGGTGGTGCCCAGCGGCCCGGGATTCATCACGGAGAACAACCTGCGGCTCTTCAACACCCTCATCTATTCGGCCCAGCACCGGATTTCCATTTGCAGCCCGTACTTCGTCCCGGATGATTCCCTGCTGTACGCCATCACTACGGCAGCCCAGCGCGGCGTGGACGTTGAACTGTTCGTTTCCGAAAAGGGCGACCAGTTCCTGGTCCACCACGCCCAGCAGTCCTACTACGAGGCGCTGCTCGAGGCCGGCGTACGGATCTTCCTGTACAAGGCGCCGTTCGTGCTGCACGCCAAGCACTTCACCATCGACGACGAGGTGGCAGTCCTTGGCTCGAGCAACATGGACATGCGCTCGTTCTCCCTGAACCTTGAGGTGTCCGTCATGCTGCTCGGCGCGGACATCGTGACCAAGATGCGCGCGGTGGAGAACACGTACCGGGACATCTCCCATGAGCTGCGGCTGTCAGACTGGCTGAACCGGCCGCTCGCCGCACGCTATGTGGACAACGTGGCGCGGCTGACGGCAACCGTCCAATAAAGCCGGCCAGCCAGCTCCGCCCGGTGCTTTAGGGGTCAGGGAATTCCGCGCCGAGGGTTGAGAGCACCCCGTAGGCCTTGGTGCGGATTTCGTCGTATTCCTCGTCCGGCACGGAATCGGACGTGATGGCGCCGCCGACGCCGAGGGTCAGTTCCGCCGTGCCGTCGTTGTCCGCGCTGATCACCAGGGTCCTGATGGCGACTGCCAGGTCCGTGGCACCGTTCAGCGAAAAGTATCCGATGGCACCCGAATAGATGCCGCGAGGGCCCGCTTCCAGGTGGTCGAGGATGGCCATGGTGCTGATCTTCGGCGCCCCGGTCATCGAACCGGCCGGGAAGCAGGCGGCCACGGCTTCGGCCCGCGGGGATCCCGGCGGCAGGGTGGCGTCGATGGTGCTCACCATCTGGTGCACCGTGGCATAGCTTTCGATGGCGCACAGCCGGCTCACCGTCACGGAGCCGGGGACTGCGAAATGGCTGAGGTCGTTCCGCAGCAGGTCCACAATCATGATGTTCTCGGCCCGGTCCTTCAGCGAGGTGGCGAGCTCCGTGCGCAGGGCGGCGTCCTCGGTGGCGTCAGCAGCCCGGCGGCGGGTGCCCTTAATCGGCTCGGCGCGCATCCCGCCGTCGGCCGCTATCCGCAGGAAACGCTCCGGCGAGGTGCTGGCGACCGCCAGTCCGTCGAACGCCAGGTAGCTGGCGAAGGGTGCCGGGTTCCGCCGGCGCAGGGCGAGGTACGTGTTCCACGGGTCCAGGGAACCGGCCGGAACACGGGCCGCGAGTGTGGTTGTCAGGCAGACTTCGTAGGTGTTGCCCTCGGCGATTTCGCGCTGCGCCTCGGCGATTTTGGCCCGGTAGGCCACGCCGCTGTCCCGGCTCGCGAACACGGGCACTGAGGAGCCGCCGACGCCGGTGCTGCCGCCAACAATGGCAGCGCCGGCCAGTTCGGCGGCGTCCTGGGTGTCCGACCCGGTGGGTGCAGCTGCTGCGGCCTGCACGGCTGCCCGTGCAGTATCCAGCCATTCGGCGGCGTCCGGGGCGTCCAGGGCCAGGAGCCATGCCGTGCCGTCCGCGTGGTCCAAGACCACAGCCCGTCCGGCGAAGATCAGCGCGGCGTCCGGTGTGGCCGCGGAAACGTCGGTGCCGCCGGTCTCCCGTTTCAGTTCGTAGCCCAGGTAGCCCAGCCATCCCAGGGTGAACTCTCCGGGGTAGCCCTCCGGGGCGCGGACCGCCCGGCGGCCCCACACGGAGTCCAGCCACCGGAAAAACGGTCCGTCCACTGTGGCGGTCACCGAGCCAGCGCTGATGTGGCTGGCCCCGGACCGGTGCGTGACGGACTGGCCGAACGTGCCGCCGTCGTCCGCCAAAATGCTGAAGCGGCTGCGTTCGGCGGCCGTCCGGACGGTTGGATCGGCGGGGTCCCCGCCCGCCGCCGGCCCCGTGTTGAGCGATGCCCCGGCATTGGACGAGTCGAGCCAGACGGCGTTGGCGGATCCGCCGTACAGGGCACGGAACAGTTCGGCGGCCTGCGGGCGTGCCTCGAGCCGTTCCGCACGGAGGCTCAGGCCCCGGCGGGCGGACAGCTCGGGGGCGAGGACCTGTGCCAGCACTGGGAGGTAGGGCAGGAGCTGCAGGACGTCCTCCGGGGCGCTGCCGTCCGCCACGTTCCGGACCTGCAGGTCCGCCGCAGCGGCAACATCGTCCCCGGCCAGCCATTCGGACTCCTGGGCGGCCCACTGGTCCCAGTAGGGTTCGTAGGTTTCGCCGTCCCGCTGCAGTGCGCGGGTGCGGCGGACTTCCTCCGGTGAGTCCGCCCAGATGACCGCGCCCAGGAAGGGCCGAGCTGCGGCGGCCGCGGCGCCGACTCCCTCCACGATGACAATCTCGGCGGGAAGGGTGACCCGGGGGTCGCCGTCGTAATGCCTTTCCCAGTCCCAGCTGGTCCAGGTGGCGGCCATACCGCGGCTGAGCGGCTCAAGGACGGTGCTGACGTAGCGTTCGATGCCGGCGGCCAGGCCGTTCCAGCCGGGGTAGATGTCCTCGAGGTGGAACAGCGACACCTTGTGGCGGGCGCGCAGCCGCGCGGCCAGTTCCACGGCGAGGGTGGTCTTGCCTGCACCCGAGCGTCCGTCAATGGCAATGATGACGGGGGCTGGGCTCATGGAGTAGAGCGTACCGTTTTCAGTGCGCCTGCCGCGCCAGGCGTGCATTGCTTGCAACCGCTGCCCGGATGTGGTCAACGAGGCCGGGCATCGCGGTGTGGATCTGATGCCAGACGGCGTCGAAATCGGCGTGCCCGCCGTACCAGGGATCCTCGATGCCCTGGTCCAGGAGGTCGCGGCCGGTCATGGCGGGGTCGAAGCTGCGGAGCATCCGGATCTTCTCCAGCGACTCCCTGTCCGGAGCCGCCTGGCTCAGCCACGCATAGTGGTCGATGTCCAGCGCAAGAATCAGGTCCCGGTCGCGGAACCAGCCGTGGTCCCACTCCCTGGCCACATGGAAGTCCGTGGTGAGTTGCGTGATGGCCAGCCGGCGGGCCGCGCGCGGATCGATGGGCCGCCCCGCCTCGTACCCGGTGGTGCCGGCTGAGTCCACCATTACCAGGTCGTCCAGCCCCTCGCGTTCGAGTGCCGCCCGGAGCATGTGTTCAGCCATGGGGGAGCGGCAGATATTGCCCGTGCAGACGGCAATGACGCGGTATGGGCTCGACGTTGAGTTCATGTGTCTAAGCATGCGCTTTATGGCCACTGTTGGCCAGCGGCGATTCACAATATTTGACGGATTTGTAAAGATGCATGACGGCTGGTGGAAATGGGTAAGGAGCAGGGTTGAGGGCGCCGGTTCGCCCGGCGGGCCGCCCGTCCGGCGGCCGGATCCACTGATCAGTGGATGAAAGCCAGCAGGATTCCGACGCCGACGAACAGCACGCCGAACACCTTGCTGAGGACCAGTTGGCCCCGTTCGGTCTGCGTAAAGCGCTGGAATGAGCGCGCGGCCGCGGCGAAGAAGAACCACATGACCAGGATGTCGATGGCCACGATGGTGGCCGTCAGGATGGCGTACTGGGTGATCAGCGATTCTTCGGGCCGGATGAACTGCGGCGTGAAGGCCAGGAAGAAAACAATCGCTTTGGGGTTCAGGAGGTTGACCCAGAAACCCCGCCGGAAAATTGACACTGCGGGCTCGAACGTGGACGCGGCCGCCTGCTCCTCCTGGACGGCGGGCTTGCTGAGGAACTGCCGGATGCCCAGGTACACCAGGTAGGCGGCACCGGCGTACCGGATGATGTTGAAGGCCAGCGGAGAACCGGAAACCAAAACCCCAACGCCCAGCGCCACGATGAGCACGTGGACAACGAGCGCTGCCTGCTGGCCCAGGATTCCCCAGATGGAGCGGCGGAAGCCGGCGTTCAGGGAATTGCTCATGGTGTTGATAGCGCCGGCACCGGGGGTGAAACTGATGAGGGCGCCGGCGCCTGCCAGGGCCAGCCACAGGGAAAATTGCACTAACCAATCTTACGGGGGCCGGCAGGTTGGCCCTTCACCACAATGTGGCCACCGGTTCGAAGGCCTGCAAACTCCCGTCCGCCGTGACCAGGGTAAAACCCTCCACCATGGCCTGCGCTGCCAGCATGCGGTCAAAGGGATCCTTGTGGTCCCAGTCGAGTTGTCCGGCAGCAAGCCCGTGGGATGCGCTGACCGGCAGCTCGGACGCATAGAGGTGGGCGAGTTGGCGCCCAAAGCTCGCGACTATCGCAGACCCGGCGGGAAGCTTTCCGAGCCTGTGCTTGTAGGACAGCTCATAGGCGGTCACCGGCGAAACGAACACCTGGTTGTCCAGTTTGGTGATGGCGTTCCGGGCTTTGGTGGAGAGCCTCCGCGGCTCGGCGATTGCCCAGAGGAAGACGTGAGTATCCAGGAGCAGCTTCATTCTTCGGCAACTCCCATTTCCTCCTCTGTCCACGGCTCATAAAACCCGTCCGGGATGTGGAGCGGACCCAGGAACCCAAGTTCCCGCTTGGTGGGAGGCTCGATCCTCACCAACCGGGCAACGGGGCGTCCGGCTTTCGCGATGACCACGTCCTCGCCGCGTTCCACGAGGTTCAGCAGTTCGGAAAGCCGGGTTTTGGCTTCCTGGACGTTGTACTGTCCCATGTTGACCAAGTCTAGTTGGTCAACCTCCACGGCATAAGGTTCAGCCCAATATTCGTGGTCTCCGTAATGGGTCATGACCCGACGCTATGCCTGCCGGCGCATGCGCGGCAGGGAACCTTGGGTCCATGTGGAAAGCCGGCCCAACCTACGCGCGGGCGATGACTTCCCCGTTCGGGATCAGGAACCAGCCGTCGTCAGTGGAACCCCAGCGGTGCCAGCCGGCTGAGATCCGCGCCAGGTCCGCCGGGTTGGCGAAACCGTACTCCAGGGCCTGCTCAGCGAACGCCGAATGCAGCACCCGTTCACCCCAGACGCGGGCCTGCCAGCGGCGCTGCTGGCCCGTGGCGTAGAGCCAGTTGCTGCTGGTGGGGGCGACGTCGTGAAAGCCCGCGGACTGGGCCCAGCTGACCAGGCGCCGCCCGGCGTCGGGCTCGGCTCCGTTCCGCCGCGCAATGAGCTGGTAGAGGTCCATCCATTCATCCAGCTCCGGGATGGCGGGGTACCAGCTCATCCCGTGGAAGTCGGCGTCCCGCACGGCAACAATGCCGCCCGGCTTGGCCACCCGGCGCATTTCCCGCAGTGCCTCGACGGGGTCGGTCAGGTGCTGCAGCACCTGATGGGCGTGGACCACGTCGAACGTCCCGTCCGCGAAGTCGAGGTCGTAGATGTTGCCGGCCACGAATTCCACGTTGGGCACTTCGCGTTCGACGGCGAGCGCCTGGGCCTGGGCGATGATGTCCGGTGAGCGGTCCAGGCCGGTGACCTTGCCCGGGCTGACGACGGCGGCAAAATCGCACGTGATGCTGCCCGGCCCGCATCCGACGTCGAGCACGTCCGTTCCCCGGGTGAGGTGCGGCAGGACGAATGCCGCTGAATTCTCGGCGGTCCTGGCGGCATGGGCCCGGACTACGGACTCATGGTGGCCGTGCGTGTAGACGTCGTCTTCAGGCTGTTGGTGGCTCATGGACAAACGCTACTCCCAACCAGGCGGCAGGGACTGGTGTTGGGGCCGTCAAAACGGCAGCGTCTGCTAGGTGGCGGCAGGGCCGGAGGGCTCGGGGGAATCCTCGCGGGCGGCAATGGTGGCGTCCACCATGGCGGCCATGAAGCGCGAAACGGTCTCCAGCTCAGCGTCGGTGAACTCCGCCATGGCCTGTCCCATGTGGCGTGAGAGTGGCGCAAAGATGGCACCGCCCTCGGTGAAGGCCTTGGGGGTCATTTTCAGCTGGACCTGGCGGCGGTCCGAGCTGTGGCGCTCGCGGACCACGTGGCCGGAGTTGTCCAGCCTGTCGATCAGGGCCGTGGTGGCGGGCGAGCTCAGGTTCAGTTCCTTGCGGAGGAGTCCCGGTGTGACCACGTTGCCCTTCGCCGTGTGGCGCATGATGACGGCCAGGGCGTTCAGGTCCGTCCGGTGCATGTCCTTGCGGCCACCGGCGGCGTCCACGTAACGGTTGGCCTCCAGCGTGAAGTCCTGCAGCAGCCGGACCAAGGGGTGGGGTCCGCCGGTACGAGGTGTTTCAGGCGCGGCTGGGCCGGTGTTGAAGGGGTTGCTGCCGTTCATCGTCACCTCCTGGAGTTCGCGGGGCCGTCCGTCTGCGCGCACTGGCCCTGAGGGATATTACTTCAGCTGCCTTGGTATTGCGTGGCAGGGGCCCGCAGCAGACTTCGAGGCGAAAAAGCTTGACTGGCACTTATCTCTATCATGGAGATAGTCTAAGGTGGAATCAATCCTACTCCGCTTTGTCCCGCGAGGACCCTCCGCACGGAAGGCATCATGAAACATCAGACTGCAGCCAAAGAACGTGTCCCGTTCTGGCTCCGCTGGCTCATCCCCGTCATCCTGGTGCTGACCTGGCTTGGCCTTGCCGGCATCGGCGGCCCCACTTTCGGCCGGTTGGAGGAAGTCTCCTCCAACGACCAGGCGTCGTTCCTCCCGGCCAGCGCCGAGGCCACGGAGGCCCAGGACTGGCAGGCGAAATTCCGTGACTCGGACGAGGTTCCCGGGGTGATCGTCATCGAGAACACCGAGGCCTTCACTCCCGCCCAGCTCGGCGAAGTTGCCGGGCTCCGGACAACCCTGGAGGAACTGAAACTGGGCAGCGCAGTGATTGGCCCCATCCCGTCCGCGGATGGCAAGGCCGTGCAGTTCATCGCCCCCATAGGTGGCTCCGTGGAGGTCAAGGAGGCCGTCAAGGAGTTGCGGGACACCGTGGCGGAGGCGGCGCCCCAGGGCATGCAGACCTACGTCACCGGTCCTGCGGGCCTGGCAGCGGACCTGACGGCGGCGTTCGGCGGGATCGACGGCATCCTCCTGCTGGTGGCCCTGTCCGCCGTGTTCGTGATCCTGCTGATCGTGTACCGGTCCCTGCTGCTGCCCATCATGGTCCTGCTGACATCCGTCTTTGCCCTCTGCGCAGCCATCCTGCTGGTGTTCGGCATGGCAAAAGCGGGCTGGATCCAGCTGAACGGCCAAAGCCAGGGCATCCTGTCCATCCTGGTGATCGGCGCGGCAACGGACTATGCCCTGCTGTTCGTGGCCCGCTTCCGTGAGGCGCTCACCCACACCACCAACCGGACCAAGGCGGTGATCACTGCGTGGAAGGCCTCCTTCGAGCCCATCCTGGCCTCCGGCGCCACGGTAATCATCGCGCTGCTGTGCCTGCTGTTCTCCGACCTCAACTCCAACAAGGCCCTCGGCCCGGTGGCCGCGGCGGGCATCCTCTGCTCGCTGTTCGCCGCGCTGACCCTCCTGCCCGCCCTCATGGCTCTGCTGGGCCGTGCCGCGTTCTGGCCTTTCCGGCCCAAGCTGGTGCCCGCCGAGGAGCGCGAGCCCGAGCTGGTGACCGGGCTCGAGGGCCAGAAGGGGCTGTGGCGCGCCACCGGTTCGGTGGTGTCCCGCCGCCCGCGGACTATCTGGATTGGCTCCGTCCTGCTCCTGCTGGTCGCCTCTGCCGGCGTCCTGCAGCTGAAGGCCAATGGGGTGCCCCAGACCGACGTGATCCTCACGGCCTCCAACGCCGTGGACGGCCAGGATGCGCTGTCGCGCCACTTCGACGCCGGCAGCGGCAGCCCCGCCGTCGTGGTTGCGGACCAGTCCAAGGCGCAGGAAGTCCTGGACGCGGTCAAGGCGGCCGGCGGCGTGGGCGACGCCTATCTGTTGGCCCAGGGCAGTGTTCCCATCACCGGAGCCCCCGGCGCGCCCAGCGAGCCGGACGTCCGCGAGGGCAAGGTCCTCATCAACGCCACCCTGAACTCCGCCGCGGACTCCCTCGAGGCAGAAGAAGCCGTCAAAGCGCTCCGGACTGACGTGAAGGCTGTTGACTCCGGTGCCCTGGTGGGTGGCGTGACGGCCACTGCGCTGGACACCAACACCACCGCCCAGCGTGACCTGGTGATCATCATCCCCGTGGTCCTGGTGGTCATCCTCTTCATCCTGATGCTGCTGCTGCGCTCCATCGTGGCGCCGGTCCTGCTGGTGCTCTCCGTGGTGCTGTCCTACGCCGCCGCCATGGGTGTCTCCGCGCTGGTGTTCAACAACCTCCTGGGCTTCCCGGGCGCAGATGCCACCGTCCCGCTGTTCGGGTTCGTCTTCCTGGTGGCCCTGGGCGTGGACTACAACATCTTCCTGATGAGCCGGGTCCGGGAAGAATCCATCAAGCACGGAACACGGCCCGGCATCCTCCGCGGCCTCGGCGTCACCGGCGGCGTCATCACCTCCGCCGGCGTGGTCCTGGCGGCAACCTTCGCTGCCCTGGGCGTCATCCCCATCATGTTCCTGGTGCAACTGGCCTTCATCGTGGCCTTCGGTGTGCTGCTGGATACCGTGCTGGTGCGCTCGCTGCTGGTGCCAGCCCTGGCGTACGACCTCGGCCCGAAGATCTGGTGGCCCGGCAAGCTCGCCCGGGCCGGCGCCTCTGCTGAGGACAAGCCGCGGGAGCCCGGCGTCGAACCCCTCGAGGAGGTCTCCAGCCGCTGACGGCCGGCGCTCCGCCAGTCATCAGTCCGTACGGCCCTGCTGCCGCCACCGCTCCACGGTGGCGGCAGCAGCCGTATCCGGGTGGCACCGTGGCCCGCATTGGGTGCTGAAAAGACCCGTTTCAGCACCCTGTTGGCGGGCTCCATGGCTCGATAAACTGCCAATGCGCCCGCTTGGACGCGGAACTCGAAGGAGAGATGACGCATGAGTGAAAACCGCGCTGATGAGGAACCCCGCAAGGGCGGAGCTGCCCCCGGCATGGAAGGCGAGGGCGGGCAGTACATGGACGGCGACTACGGCGAGGCCGGCGCGGTCGAAGTTCCCTCCGAAAACCTTGAGGACGGCCAGTATCCCGACGGCGACTACGGCGACGCCGGCACCAGCGGGAGTGATCGCGGGGAAGAGGCCGTCCGGGAGGGGTTGACCGACGGGCAGGTCCAGGCCACGGAGGATGAGCGCGGGCCGCTGCACGGGCGTCCGGAGTCCGATCGGTAGGAGCCCCGCCGTTTGATCCGGCCAAGCGGGCGGCCAGCCGAATCGGCCGGCCGCCGTCGTTGTGCCCGGGCGAGCCTAATGCCCGGCGTCCGAAGCCGCTCCGGCGCCGATGCGCTCTGCCTCGTTCCGGGCCTCTCCGGCGTTGCCGCCTCCCGCTTCGCCGGGCTGTCCAGCGTCCTTGCTGCGGGCCCGGCTGATCGCTGCCACAGTGGCCAGCACCGTTACCAGGCCACCGTAGGCGTAGGTGGTCACCGGGAGTGACAGGACAGGTGCCAGCAGGCCGGCCAGCACGGCGGGAATACCGAAAGCCGTGTAGGGCACCACGAAGAGCGACGCGAAGGTGCCGGCACGTTCGTGGTCCTCAACCAGGGGGCTGATGGACCGGATGACGCCCATGAAGGCTGTCCCGAATCCCGCTCCGGCCACCACTACGGCGGCCAGGAACAGGCCGAATGAGCCCAGCCCGATGGCCAGCAGTGACAGGGCGGTCCCCAGCGCCAGGGCCGTGGTACCGAAAATGGTGATGGTGCGGGCGCCGAACCGGTGCAGGACTGCGGCCGCTGCGGCTCCGACGCCGGCCAGGATGGTGATCACCATGCCCTGCCACAGGTGCTCCCGGATGCCGAACGTTGTGTGGACAATCGCGGCGCCGAGCGAGAGGTACAGCCCGCCCGTGGCCCAGCCGGCAAACACGGCCGGCGCACCACTGACGAATCCGCTGCGGGCTGCCGGCGGCAGGGTCAGGTGCGGCTTCAGTGATGCTGCCAGGCCTGGCGCGCGGGGCGAGGTTTCCGGTGCTGCCCACACCAGCGCGGCAAAAGCGATGTAAATGACCGACAGCGAGACGAACACCAGGGTGCGCGGCTCAGCCATCAGATCCAGCAGCAGCCCGGACGCCAGGGCGCCCAGCGCCAGGCCGCCCAGTGGCGCCACCGTGTTCCAGGCCGCGCTCGAGCCGGGGTCGTCCTCAGCTTCGAGATCCGCAATGGCCGCAGAAAGCGTGGTCAGCAGGAGGCCGCTGGCGATGCCCTGCAGGACGCGTGCCACCAGGAGCATTGGCAGCGAGTCCGCGAGGAGGAATGCCGTGACGCTGCCGGCGAGCAGGATGAAAGCGCCGCTGATGACCGGCCTGCGTCCCAGGTGGTCCGAAAGGGATCCGAACACCAGCAGTGCCGCCAGCAGCGCAACGGCGTAGACGGCAAAAATCCCCGTGGTAGCCACCGGCAGCAGATGCAACTGCTCCTGCAGGGTGGGGTAGAAGGGGGATGGGGCGCTGGCGCCGGCCATCATTGCTGCCGTGGCAGCAGCGACGAGGACAAAGCCCAGCCGCCGGCGTGCTTCATGGGGCCGGGCTGCGGGGGAGTGCGTCACAACGTGCCACCTTCCGGGTTTGGGCATTGGTTCGAAAAATATCGAATCATTAGCCTACTGGCACCAGGCCCAATGGTTCAACTAATATCGAACCGTGGCTACGCCGGCGAACCTCCCCCACCCCACCCGCGCGGATCTCGATCTGCCCAGCGTGCTCTTCGCATTGAGCGATCCTGAGCGGCTGGACGTCGTGCGCCAGCTCCGCTCCGGCCCGCTCGACATGGCTGACTGCTCGCTCAGGGTTCCGGACATGCCGAAGTCCACCAAATCACACCTCATGAAGGTCCTCCGCGAGGCCGGAGTCATCCGCAATGAGGCCAACGGCCGGGGCCGCCGCCTGACCCTCCGGTCCGAGGACCTGGAGGCCCGCTTCCCCGGACTGCTCCCCGCAGTCCTCGACGCACCGGTGCAGTAACGCCGCCCACTCCCTGAGTGCCGTTCCGTTGCGGTTGGTGCACGTTCTCCCAGAGCGGAACCGGCCTTTAGTACCCCCTGAATTCGCCGCCATTGGGGGCCTCAGGTGATTGCCGCCGTCGTGATCCGTGTCCATAGGCGACCAGAGTTGAGTGGAGTACGCTCAACTTCAGTTGACATCATGTGAGTCCTGAGTAAAGTTGAGTGCAGAACGCTCAATCATGCGGGCGCCAGCAAGTTTCCAAGGAAAGAAGGAAGCAACACATGTCACGTGCAGTAGGTATCGACCTCGGAACCACCAACTCCGTCGTCTCCGTTCTCGAAGGTGGCGAGCCCACCGTTATTGCCAACGCCGAGGGTGGCCGCACCACGCCGTCCGTCGTTGCGTTCTCCAAGTCCGGCGAGGTCCTGGTTGGCGAGATCGCCAAGCGCCAGGCCGTCAACAACATCGACCGCACCATCGCCTCCGTCAAGCGCCACATGGGCACTGACTGGAAAGTGGACATCGACGGCAAGAAGTACACCGCGCAGGAAATCTCCGCGCGCACGCTGATGAAGCTGAAGAACGACGCCGAGTCCTACCTGGGCGAAAAGGTCACCGACGCCGTCATCACCGTTCCGGCCTACTTCAACGACGCCGAGCGCCAGGCCACCAAGGAAGCCGGCGAAATCGCTGGCCTGAACGTCCTGCGCATCGTCAACGAGCCCACCGCCGCAGCACTCGCCTACGGCCTGGACAAGGGCAAGGAAGACGAACTCATCCTGGTCTTCGACCTCGGTGGCGGTACCTTCGACGTCTCCCTGCTGGAAGTCGGCAAGGACGAAGACAACTTCTCCACCATCCAGGTCCGCGCCACCGCCGGTGACAACCGCCTCGGCGGCGACGACTGGGACCAGCGCGTTGTTGACTACCTGCTGAACCAGCTCAAGGTCAAGGGCATCGACCTGTCCAAGGACAAGATCGCCCTGCAGCGCCTCCGCGAAGCCGCTGAGCAGGCCAAGAAGGAACTCTCCTCCTCCTCCAGCACCAACGTCTCCCTCCAGTACCTGTCCGTCACCCCCGACGGCCCGGTCCACCTGGACGAGCAGCTGACCCGCGCCAAGTTCCAGGACCTCACCAAGGACCTGCTCGAGCGCACCAAGAAGCCGTTCCACGACGTGATCAAGGAAGCCGGCATCAAGCTCTCCGACATCAACCACATCGTGCTGGTGGGCGGCTCCACCCGTATGCCCGCCGTCTCCGAGCTGGTCAAGGAACTTGCCGGTGGCAAGGAACCGAACAAGGGCGTGAACCCGGACGAAGTTGTGGCCGTTGGCGCTGCACTCCAGGCCGGCGTGCTGAAAGGTGAGCGCAAGGACGTCCTCCTGATCGATGTCACCCCGCTGTCCCTCGGCATCGAAACCAAGGGCGGCGTCATGACGCACCTGATCGAGCGCAACACCGCCATCCCCACCAAGCGGTCCGAGACCTTCACCACCGCTGACGACAACCAGCCGTCTGTGGCCATCCAGGTCTTCCAGGGCGAACGCGAATTCACCCGCGACAACAAGCCGCTGGGCACGTTCGAGCTGACCGGCATCGCTCCGGCACCTCGCGGCGTCCCGCAGGTTGAGGTCACGTTCGACATCGACGCCAACGGCATCGTCCACGTCTCCGCCAAGGACAAGGGCACGGGCAAGGAACAGTCCATGACCATCACCGGCGGCACTGCACTCTCCAAGGAAGACATCGACCGCATGGTCCGTGACGCCGAGGAACACGCCGCAGATGACAAGGCCCGCCGCGAGGCAACCGACACCCGCAACTCCGCAGAGCAGCTCGCCTACTCCGTGGACAAGCTGATCGCCGACAACGCCGACAAGCTGCCCGAAGAGGTCAAGACCGAGGTTCAGGCCGACGTCGACGCCCTCAAGAAGGCACTCGAAGGCACCGACGACGCCGAGGTCAAGACCGCGTTCGAGAAGCTGCAGGCTTCCCAGACGAAGCTCGGCGAAGCCATCTACTCCCAGGCCGGTTCGCCGGACGGCGCCACCGGTGCCGCGGGTGCCGAAGGCGCAGCAGCGGGCGATGGCTCCAAGGCCGACGAAGACATCGTCGACGCCGAGATCATCGACGAAGACGAAGCGAAGAAGTAAGCCATGCCCCATCACGGTAACGAGGAAGAGCACTCTTCATCCGCGAACCAGGAGGGCAAGGGCAACAGCCAGGAACCGGTCATCCGGGACAACCGCAAGGTTGACCCGGTGACCGGCCAGGCCCGGCACCCTGAAGGCGGGCAGCCCGGTTCCGCACAGGATTCCGACGGCGACGCGCTGGCCCAGGCCGAGGAGATCCTTAACGGCGTCGAGGTGCCCGCAGGGGAATCCGTGGCCCAGGGTGTTCCCGCCGGGTCCGCCAACGCTGAGGCAGCCGAGCTGAAGAACGACCTCCTTCGCCTGCAGGCCGAGTACGTCAACTACCGCAAGCGCGTTGAACGCGACCGCGCCGTGGCAGGGGAAATGGCCGTCATCGGCGTCCTGAACTCCCTGCTCCCGGTCCTGGACGACGTCGACGCCGCACGGCAGCACGGCGACCTCACCGACGGCCCCTTCGCCGCGATCGCCGCCAAGCTGGAGAACGCGCTGAAGACCTACGGACTGGTCCGCATCGACGAAACCGGCGTGGAGTTCGACCCCACGGTCCACGAGGCCCTGATCCAGCAGCCCGGCGAAGACATCGAGGTTGACACCGTCAGCCAGGTGCTCCGCTCCGGCTACAAATCAGGCGACCGCGTGCTCCGCGCAGCACAGGTGATTGTGGCTGTTCCGGCTTAGTTCGCTCACGAACGGATAAGGGGCCCCGCCCCTACGCGTGGCGGCTCGGTCCTAACGGACCAAGCCGCCACGCTTCGGCAGGCCCGATGCCACTCCCGGGCCCCTTATCCGTCCGTCGCTTGGCGGTAACCTCGCCTTAACGCTTTTTGTACTTTTGAAAGGAAACGCCATTGGCTAGCCAGGATTGGGTGGACAAGGACTTTTACAAGATCCTTGGTGTTGCCAAGGACGCTTCCGACGCCGATATCAAGAAGGCTTACCGGAAGCTGGCACGGCAGTTCCATCCGGACACCAACTCCGGCGATGCAACTGCCGAGAAGAAATTCAAGGACGTCTCCGAGGCCTACTCGGTGCTCTCCGATGCTGATGAGCGCCAGCAGTACGATGCCATCCGCGCCATGGGCGGTGGCGCCCGGTTCGCTCCCGGCGGTGGCGGTGCCGCGGGCGGCAACGGCGGGTTCGAGGACCTGTTCGGCGGCCTGTTCACCGGCAACACGGGACGGCACGCCGGCGGCTTCAACCCGTCCTCCGGCAATATCCCGCCCGAGTTCGCGGACCTGTTCGGCGGCGGCTTCGGCGGCTCGCCCGGGTTCCAGCGGACACCCCAGAAGGGCGCGGACCGCACCGCATCCACCAGCATCTCGTTCTCCGGTGCCATCCGCGGCACCACCATCGGCCTGCGCGAACCCAATGGCGAAGTCATCGATGTTCGCGTCCCCGCCGGCATCAAGGACGGCCAGAAGGTCCGTGTGCGCGGTAAGGGCCAGCCCGGCCAGGCCGGCAATGGCGACCTGGTGGTTGCCGTCTCGGTTAAGCCGCACGAGTTCTACACGCGCGACGGCGACAACCTCCGCATCCACGTCCCGGTCACCTTCCCCGAGGCTGCCCTGGGCGGTGACATCGAGGTGCCCACCATCGACGGTGAGAAGGTTCGGGTCCGTGTTCCGGCCGGCACGCCGTCGGGCCGTACCCTGCGGGTGAAGGGCAAAGGTGTGAAGACCTCCAAGGCGACGGGTGACCTCCTGGTGACCATCGACGTCGCGGTTCCCAAGAACCTGAACAAGGAGGCCGAGGCCGCCGTGAAGGCTTTCGCCGAGGCCACGGCCGGCGCTGACGTCCGAGAGGGCCTGGCCGCCAAGGCCCGGCTGTAGCGGAGGAGGTGTGCCGTGGACATCAACGCTGACCAGCCCATCTTCGTGATTTCCGTGGCGGCTGAGCTGGCTGACATGCACCCCCAGACGCTCCGCCAGTACGACCGCCTGGGCATCGTCAAACCCAGCCGTGCCCCCGGGAAATCCCGGCGGTACTCGCAGCGCGACGTCAACATGCTCCGCGAAGTGCAGCGGCTGTCCCAGGAAGGCGTCTCCCTCGAAGGGATCAAACGCATCCTGGAACTCGAAAACCAGGTGTCTGCCCTGCAGCGGCGCGTGCTGGAACTGACCGAGGAACTGGGGCGGCGCCCGCAGGCGTTCGACTCCCGCATCTTTGCCGCGGGCGCGGCCGGCGACGTCGTGAGCCTGGCCCGCGGCCAGCGCCCCCGTCCGCGGTCGCAGGCCGTGGTGCTGTGGCGGCCCCGCGCCATCGGGCAGTAGCGGCAGCAGCCGGCCGGTGAGTAACCGGCGCCTGGCCGCTTGGCGAAAATAGAGTACCCACTACTCGTGCAGCCCCGCCCAAGGAAACCTTCAATGGAACCACTGCTGTTGCAGCAGTGGTTCCATTCGTTTCTGGGGGTTATTCCATGTTTGGTTCTCTTTTCTTGGCCCGGTCATGAGCCCGGGAATGGAAGCAGTGTCGTCCTTCAGCGCTTCGGTGCCCGGACAGACCCTGCTGGCCATCGGGCAAACAGTCGTGGTGGTGTGCGTCTGCTTCGACATGGTCCGGGCAACGTCCGTTCCGCGGTCGCACCGGCGCTACGTGGCCAGCACCGTCTTCCGGACCCTGGCCATCCCGGCGGTCATCGCCGATGCCCTGACGGTCCTGGTGGCCATCGTGGTGTCGTCGTGGATCGATGTGGTGATGGGCATGTTCGTGCTGACCGCCATCATCTTCCGGTTCCACTACGGCAAGGACGAGGACAACTGGTGGCAGGGCAAGGGCAAAAAGCTCGCCCGTTGGGCCCGCCGCCACCTGTCCGCCCGCACCTCGGTGGCTCCTGCCATGGGGTGAGCCGGAGCCCCCGGCCGTTGATGAACCAGCCGTTGATGAACCGGCCGTTGATGATTTAGCCGTTAATGACCTGCGGTACGCCCAGGGCCTTGAGGCCTTCGGCGCCGAATTCCAGGCCGTAGCCGGACTGTTTGGCCCCGCCGAACGGAATCCGCGGGTCGACGGCGCCGTGCCGGTTGATCCAGACGGTGCCCGCTTCGAGCCGGGCAGCTACCGCACGGGCCGCCGCGGGATCGGAGGACCATACCGAGGCGCCCAGGCCGACGTCGAGGGCGTTCGCCATCTCCACCGCTTCGTCGATGCTGCCGTAGCGGACGATCGGCAGCGCGGGGCCGAACTGTTCCTCGGCCACCAGCGGGTTGCCGTTGTCGATGTCCGCCACCAGCGTCGCGGGGTAGAAGTAGCCGGGCTGGCTGGCTTCCGGGTTTCCGCCGACGATGATGCGCGCTCCGGAAGCCCTGGCCGCCTCTACGAGGTTCGCGACGACGTCGTACTGCGCCTTGTTCTGCAGCGGCCCCAGGACGTTGTTTTCGTCCAGGCCGTTCCCCATCGGCATGGCCTTCGCGACATCGGTGAGTGCCTCGCAGACGGCGTCGTAGATGGAGTCATGTACGTAGAGGCGCTTGAGCGCGGCGCAGGTCTGGCCGGTGTTTATGAAGGCGCCCCAGAAGAGGTCCTGGGCGATCGCCCGGGGATCGGTGCCGGGCAGGACGATGCCGGCGTCGTTGCCGCCGAGCTCGAGCGTGAGGCGTTTGACGGTGTCCGCGGACGACCGGATGATCGCCTTGCCTGTGGCGGTGGACCCGGTGAACATGACCTTGCCCACCGCCCCGTGCGAGGCCAGCGCTTCGCCTACTTCCCGCCCGCCGGACACCACGGTCAGCAGCCCCTCGGGAAGTTCCTCGTTGAGCACCTTGGCCAGCGCCAGGACCGAAAGCGGCGTGTACTCGGACGGCTTGACCACCACGGTATTGCCCATGCGGAGGGCGGGGGCGATCTGCCAGGTGGTGATCATCATGGGCCAGTTCCACGGCCCGATCGCGCCCACGACGCCGATGGGCCGGTAGTGCAGTTCGGCGCGCGTTTCGCCGTCGTCCACCAGGGTTTCGGTTTCCAGGGGAGTGCCGGCCGCGGCGCGGAGCCAGGCCGCGCAGGCGCCCACCTCGAACCGGGCGTTGGGCCCGTTGAGGGGCTTGCCCTGCTCGCGGGAGAGCAGCTGGGCGAGCTCCTCCGCTGAGCGTTCGACGGCGTCGGCCGCCTTGAGGAGGACGGCGGACCGTGCCTCGTGGCCCAGGGCAGCCCACGCGGGCTGCGCGGCGGCGGCAGCGGTGATGGCCGCTTCCAGGTCCGCCACTCCGTGCACCGGAGCCTCTCCCACGGCCGCGCCGGTCGCTGGGTCCAGGATGGTCCGGCCGGTGCCGGGGGCGGGCGAGATGGCGGCCAGAAGCGCATCATAGGTTTCCACGGGTACTCCACTTCGAGTAGGCAAGGACGCCAGCCGGGCGGCTGGGCGGGCTGCTTCCCAGTGTGGTTGAGCACGGGGCGCGTCCCTTGTGTTGTGGCGCAGGACTGTTGACCCGGAGGGAACAGTGGCCAGTCCCGCGACGCGGTGCCATGATGTTGAGGATCAGGTTCACGGCACCGCCCCCCGCCGGGCAGCAAGGACGTGCGGTCATGCCATATATCAACGGTCTCAACGACGTGGGAAACGGCGATCTGGCCGCTGCCGGCGGCAAGGCCCTGGGCCTGGCCGGGCTCATCCATGCCGGGCTGCCGGTTCCGCCGGGATTCGTACTGGGCACCGATGCCTACGCCGAATTCGTCAACGCCAACGGCTTGGGCGACGAAATCCAGCGTCTGGCCGCGGTGTCCCCTGATGCTGCGCCCGGGGACTATGCGGCTGCCTCGGACCGGATCCGTGCCCTGTTCACGGGCGGCGCCCTGCCTGGCGGGATGCGGGACGAGCTTGCAGGCGCCTATGGGCTCCTCGGCGGAGCGGACGTCCCGGTGGCGGTCCGGTCGTCAGCCACCGCGGAGGACCTGGCCTCGGCCAGCTTCGCCGGGCAGCAGGACACCTACCTGAACGTCCGTGGATTCGAGGCCCTGACGAAAGCGGTCATCGGCTGCTGGGCCTCGCTCTGGACGGCGCGAGCCATGGCCTACCGGGCCCGCGAAGGCGTGCTGCCCGGCCAGGTGCGGCTCGCCGTCGTGGTCCAGCAGATGGTGGAAGCCGAGGCAGCCGGGGTGATGTTCACTGCCAACCCCGCGAACGGCCGGCGCGACCAGGCAGTCATCAGTGCCGCCTGGGGGCTCGGCGAATCGGTGGTCAGCGGCACCGTCAGCACCGATGACCTGGTGGTGGAGGCAGCCACGGGAAAGGTGCTCTCGCGCCAGACCGCCGATAAAACCGTCATGACCGTGTACGCGGAGGGCGGGACCCGGGAGCAGCCGGTGGCGGCAGCCCGCCGTCGTGCGCCCGTCCTGGACGACCCCGCAGCTGCCGAACTGGCGTCTCTTGGCCGGCGGATTGCGGAGCACTTCGGGGCGCCGCAGGACATCGAATGGGCGCGTGCCGACGGCACTTTCTTCATCCTGCAGTCCCGTCCCATCACCGCCCTGCCGGAGCCGGCGGCCGACATCCCGGACACCTGGCCCCTGCCCTACCCAAAGGGCATGTACTTCCGGGCCAGCATCGTGGAGCAGTTGCCGGACCCGTTGACGCCACTTTTCGCCGACCTCATTGACGGCTCCGTGGCGAGGTCGCTGCAGGCCCTGCTGGCCACGGCGGTGGGCAAGAGCGCCGTCCGAGACGGTGACGTCCGGCTGCCCACCGTCAACGGCTACGCCTATTACTACTACCGCAACTCCGGCATGTGGCGGATGATGGCCAAATCGCCGGCGGCCTTCCGCGCCCTGTTCCGCGGCGAGGCACATATGGGCGTAGCCGGCTGGCGCGAATACTCGCACCCCAAGTACCAGCGGGTGGTCAAGGACTGGGCCGCGAAGCCACTGCAGGAGCTGCCCGGCGGGGAGTTGC
Source organism: Pseudarthrobacter equi (assembly GCF_900105535.1). Lineage (NCBI taxonomy): Bacteria > Bacillati > Actinomycetota > Actinomycetes > Micrococcales > Micrococcaceae > Pseudarthrobacter > Pseudarthrobacter equi. The sequence goes on along the minus strand of NZ_LT629779.1, from coordinate 4,399,007 downwards.
TGGCCGGCGCGCAATCGCTGCTGGATGCCGGGACCGTCTACTACACCGCCGTGCAGTCCATCATCCCGCTCGCCGCCACCAGCGAGCTGTCCTTCCGGGCGTTCTACGACAAGCTGGTCCGGCGGGACGGGGATCCTCCGGCGCAGGCACTGCTCCTCGGCTTCGACAGCGAGCCTATCCGCGCCGAGAAGTCGCTCTACGACCTGGCCGGGTGGGCGCGCAGCGACCCCGGGCTCACAGCGGTATTGCTGGAACGGCCGACGACGGAACTCGCCGAGTGCCAGCGCACCGGTTCGCCGCCGGCAGGGGTGGACGACGTCCTGTGGCAGGAGTGGCGGTTCACGTTCCAGGAGCATCTGGATCTCTACGGCCACGCCGTCTACAACCTGGACTTCGCCACCCCGGTGCCGGCTGATGACCCCGCCACCCTGCTGGAGACGGTGAAGTTCTACCTGCGCGGCCAGGGCACCGATCCGCATGAGCGCCAAAGGCTCCTGACCGAGCGCCGGGAAGAACTGACCCGTGCTGCGGCGGCCCGGCTGGGACCCCGCCGGCGCGCCGTGTTCTTCCGCCTGCTGCGGTGGGCGCAGGCCACGGCGCCGATCCGGGAGGATGCCCTCGCCGACGTCGGGCTCGCCTGGCCGCTGCTGCGGCGGACACTGCTCGAACTCGGGCGTCGGCTGGTGGCGTCCTCCGTAATCGCCGCCCCGGAGGATGTGTTCTGGCTGCGGTTCCAGGAGTTGCGGAGCGCCGTCGAGTTTGGGCTCGCCGCACCCGGCACGCAGGCGGCCGGTGCTGCGGCCGTGGCCATCACCGGAACGGCCCGCCCTGTCCGTGCCGACGCCGTCGAGGAGCGGCGGATGCTGTGGCGGGGCCAGGCGAAGGCCGCTGCCCCGCAGATGCTTCCGGAGAGCCGGTGGATGGAACGGTCCTTCGGCTCGTGGATGCCGGCCGGATCGCAGCACCAGAGCGGTGACGTCATCAGGGGCGTCGGTGCGAGCTCGGGCCGGGTCAGCGCTCCTGCCCGCGTGCTGTCCGGGCCCCAGGATTTCGGCCAAATGCGGCCGGGCGATGTCCTGGTGGCACGGATTACCACGCCGGCCTGGACATCGCTGTTCGCCATGGCCTCGGCCGTGGTGACGGATGTGGGCGGCCCGCTGAGCCACAGTTCCATCGTGGCCCGCGAGTACGGCATCCCCGCTGTCCTCGGCACCGGGGTGGCCACGCAGCGGCTCACCACCGGGCAGCAGGTCCTGGTGGACGGGGACGCCGGCACGGTCACTGTCCTGCCCGCAGCCCAGGCCACAATCGATGATTCCGCGTCATCAACAAAAAAGTTATTGTGAACTGGTCATATTAAGCCCTAGAATCAACGGCAGGCCGGTGAAGTCCTGACAGGACTGCCGGGTGATTCCTCCCCGGATCCAGGCAAACGCACCGCATACCCACCAGAGAAAATCACGCTTCCTCCTGCCGCCATGCCGCAGGCGAAGTGGGTATTGGGCGCCCCCAGAAACGCAGGAGAACACCATGGCTTTGCAGTCCTACCTCATTGAAGCCGGCGCAATCGACGCCACCGCCGTCCCCCGCGGCGGCAGCTACGTCACCTTGCCCGCCGGGCAGGAAGTGTCGCCGCGCCCCGAGGGCAGCTACGTCTCACACCCGGAAGACTTTCCTGAAACTGCCAGCAAGGCGCAGGGCACGTATGTGACCCTCCCCGGCGGTGCGTTAGGGGAAACGGAGATCAGCTACACGCGCGTCGGCTGACGCCCGGGCGTTTTGCCCTAACACGCCGGCAAGCAGCTGATCAGTAGCTGGCCTGGGTTTCGCCGTTGGGCTGCTTTACATACTTCGCGGCGAGGGCTTCGGAGCCCCGTGCGAGGAGGGCGACGTCGGCGCCCACCAGGATAAAGTCGGCTCCGTTGTTGAGGTAGTGCTGTGCGGTGTCCGGGTTGAAGGCGTTGACCCCTGCAGGTTTCCCGGCGGCCTTTGCGGCGGCGAGGCAGTGCTCGACGGCGGCGCGCACCTCGGGGTGTTCCTGCTGTCCCAGCAGGCCCATGGAGGCCGCGAGGTCGGAGGGCCCGATGAAGACGGCGTCGACGCCGTCCACTTTGAGGATGTCTGCGACCGCTTCGACGGCGGCGGTGGATTCGATCTGGACGGTGACGCTGATGGTGCTGTTGGCCCGGTTCAGGTAGTCCGGGACCCTGTTCCACCGTGCTGCCCGGGCCAGCGCGGAGCCGACGCCGCGGACGCCGTGGGGCGGGTAGCGGGTGGCGGCCACGGCGGCTTCGGCTTCGGCCACTGAATTGACCATGGGGATCAGCAGGTTCTGGACGCCGAGGTCCAGGTATTGCTTGATCACCACGGTGTCGTTGACCGGGGGCCGGACCAGGGTGTGGACGGGGTAGCCGTGGATGGCCTGGAGTTGGGCGAGGATGGATTCGAGGCCGTTGGGGCTGTGCTCGGCGTCCACCAGGAGCCAGTCCAGGCCGGATCCGGCGCAGAGTTCGGCGATCAGCGGGCTGCCGGAGCAAACCCACATCCCGGCCAGCGGGCGGCCTTCGTCGTCTTGTTGTGCGGCGAGTGTGTCGCGGAAGGTGTGGTCTATTCGAAGCGGCACGTCACGCTCCCGAGTGGTCCGTAGTCGGCGTGGACGGTGTCGCCCTTGTAGGCCCAGAGGGGGCGGGTGAAGGAACCGGCGAGGATGATGTCGCCGGCTTTCAGGGAGTCGCCGTGGGCTGCGATCTTGTTGACGAGCCAGTGGACGCCGTTGGCGGGGTGGTCCAGGACGCCGGCGGCCACCCCGGTTTCCTCCACGGTCTGGTTTTTGTAGAGGATGGCCGAGACCCAGCGGAGGTCCACGGCGTCGGGCTTGACGGGGCGTCCGCCGATGACCATGGCGCCCATGGCGGCGTTGTCCGAGATGGTGTCCACGATGGTCCGGCCTTCCATTTCGATCCTGGAGTCCAGGATCTCGAGGGCCGGGACCACGTAGTCGGTGGCTTTCAGGACATCGAAGATGGTGCAGCCGGGGCCCTTGAGCCCGTCCTTCAGCACGAAGGCCAGTTCCACCTCTACCCGCGGGTGGGTGTACTGGTCCCATTCAACTGTGCACCCGGTTTCGAGGACCATGTCGTCGAAGATGGCGCCGTAGTCCGGTTCGGTGATGCCGGTGGCGGCCTGCATGGCCTTGGACGTGAGGCCGATCTTCCGCCCCACGAGGGTCCGGCCGGCTTCCTCGTTGCGGCGCCGCCACAACTGCTGGACGGCGTAGGAGTCCTCCACCGTCATGCCCGGGTAGCGGGCGGTCAGGCGGGGGACAGGGGTGCGGGTCCGGGCGGCCTCCAGCAGTTCGTCCGCGATGGCCTCAATCGTCTTTGGCTCCAGCATCGGTCAGACCTGCGCTCCCAGCTTGAAACCCTGGGCTTCCCCGGCGGGCCCGGCGTCACCGTCCGTTTTGCGGGTGTAGGAGAAGCCGTCGGCGCCTACGGTGACCGCCATTTCGGATTTTTCCTCGCGTTCGATGACGGGTTGGGTGTTGCCGTCGAGGTCCAGGACCAGGGAGGCCTCGGTGTACCAGGACGGGACCACGGGGTTGCCCCACCAGTCGCGGCGCTGGTTGTCGTGGACGTCCCAGGTGATGGTGGGGTTGTCCGGGTCGCCGGTGTAGTAGTCCTGGGTGTAGATCTCGATGCGGTGCCCGTCCGGGTCCAGGATGTAGAGGTAGAAGGCGTTGGAGACGCCGTGCCGGCCGGGGCCTCGCTCGATCCGGTCGCTGATGCGCAGGGCGCCCATCTTGTCGCAGATCTGGATGATGTTGTGCTTCTCGTGCGTGGCAAAGGCGACGTGGTGCATGCGTGGGCCGTTGCCGCCGGTCAGTGCGGTGTCGTGGACGGTCTGCTTGCGGTGCATCCACGCGGCGTAAGTGACGCCGTCGGAATCCTTGATGTCCTCGGAGACGCGGAATCCGAGGTCTTCGAGGTACGCCCGGCCCTTGGGGACGTCGGGGGTGACCTGGTTGAAGTGGTCCAGGCGGACCAGCTCGCCGGCTGAGTAGAGGTCGTAGCGCTGGGTGAGGCGTTCCACGTGCTCGGTCTCGTAGAAGAATTCGTAGGGGAAGCCCAGTGGGTCCTCGACGCGGACGGAGTCGCCGATGCCTTTGGTGAAGCCGTCCTTGCGGCGTTCCACCCGGCAGCCGAGTTCGCGGTAGTAGGCTTCGGCGGCGTCCACTTCGGCGGGGGATTTCACCCGGTAGGCGAAGGCTGCCACGGCGGCGATGGGTCCCTTGCGGAGGACCAGGTTGTGGTGGATGAACTCCTCCAGGGAGCGCAGGTAGATGTTGTTGTCATCTTCCTCGGTGACGTGCAGGCCCAGGACGTCCACGTAGAACGCGCGGGACCTGTCGAGGTCGGTGACCACGATTTCCATGTAGGCGCAGCGGACGATGTCCGGGGCCGCAACAGAAGGGGTGGGAACGAAGTTGGTCATGGGATGCTCTCTTCTTTGAAAGGGGTTTCTTACCCAACTGACTGGCAGTAGTTGTCGTTATGGGGGCCCAAAACGACAACAATTGCGACCTAGTTGGGCTGGTAGGAATCAGGCGCCGAATTTGGGGGTGTGGACGCTGCCGAGGGTGATGTGCACGGCCTGCTGGTCGGTGTAAAAGTCGATGGAGCGGTAGCCGCCCTCGTGGCCCAGGCCTGAGGCCTTGACGCCGCCGAACGGCGTGCGCAGGTCGCGGACGTTGTGGCTGTTCAGCCACACCATGCCGGCTTCGACGTTCTGGGAGAAGTTGTGCGCCCGGGTCAGGTTTTGGGTCCAGATGTAGGCGGCGAGGCCGTACTTGGTGTTGTTCGCCAGGGCGAGGGCTTCGTCGTCGGTGTCGAACGGCGTGATGGCCACGACGGGTCCGAAGATTTCCTCCTGGAAGATCCGGGCGTCGGGCGCGACGTCGGCGAACACCGTGGGTGCGATGTAGTTGCCTTCCGGCAGGTGGTCGGGTCGGCCGCCGCCGGCCAGGAGCCTGCCCTCGCTCTTGCCGATCTCCACGTAGGAAGCCACCTTGTCGTAGTGCTCGGGGTGGACCAGCGCGCCCACCTGGGTCTTGGGGTCGTGGGGGTCGCCCACCACGATGTTCTTGGCCCGGGCGGCGTACTTTTCGCAGAAGTCGTCGTAGATGGCGCGTTCCACGAGGATACGGGAGCCGGCGGTGCAGCGTTCGCCGTTGAGGGAGAAGACGCCGAACAGGGCCGAGTCGATGGCGGCGTCCAGGTCCGCATCGGCGAACACGACGCACGGGGACTTGCCGCCAAGCTCCATGGACAGGCCCTTGAGGTTGGTGGCGGCGTTCCGGAAGATCGTCTGGCCGGTGGTGGTCTCGCCGGTAAAGGAAATCAGCGGGACGTCGGGGTGCTTCACCAAGGCGTCGCCGGCTTCCTCGCCGAGGCCGTTGACCAGGTTGAACACGCCGTCAGGCAGGCCGGCGTCCTTGAAGATCGTTGCCCACAGGGACGCGGACAGGGGAGTGAACTCGGCCGGCTTCAGGACTACGGTGTTGCCGGTAGCCAAGGCTGGAGCGAGCTTCCAGGATTCAAGCATGAACGGGGTGTTCCAGGGCGTGATCAGCCCGGCCACGCCGATCGGCTTGCGGTTCACGTAGTTGATCTGCGAGCCGGGAACCTTCATGGCGTCGTCGAACTGGGCCACAATCAGGTCCGCGAAGAAGCGGAAGTTCTCGGCAGCGCGGAGGGCCTGGCCCTTGGCCTGGGTGATGGGCAGGCCGGTGTCGAAGGTTTCGAGTTCGGCGAGCCGGGCTTCCTGGGCTTCGACGGCGTCGGCGATTCTGTTAAGGACACGGGCCCGTTCGCGGGGTTTCATTCTGGGCCACGGGCCATTCACGAACGCTTCGCGGGCGGCGGCGACAGCAAGGTCGATGTCCTCTTTCTGGCCGGCCGCCGCGGTGGCGTAGTTCGTGTTGGATACCGGGTCCAGGACGTCGAAGGTCTTGCCGCCCACGGAGTCAACGAATTCGCCGTTGATGTAGTGCTGGATGTGGGTGGGCAGGTCCTCGGGAATGTAGTGCTTGGCAGTTTCTGTTGAGGTCGTCATCGTTGAAGTCCTTTACTGGTGCTGAGCTTGCTAACGGGTTTGGGCGAGGTACGCGTCCAGGGTGGCGGTACGGTGCTGGCGGGCTGCCTTTTCGATGGTGTCGGCGTCTGCTCCGGTTTCGATGAGCGTCAGCAGGTTTTCGTGTTCCTCGACGGAGCCAAGGGCGCGTCCGGGGACGAAGCGGAAGGTGGAGGACCGGAGGGCCGCGAGCCGGTTCCAGCCGCGGTGCACCAGGTCCAGGATGTGCGGATTGGGGCAGTGCTCGAACAGGACGGAGTGGAAATCCTGGTTGAGTTTCGTGAACCGGACGGGGTCGAAGTGGTCCAGGCAGTCCCGCATTTCCTCGTTGATGGCGCGTGCCCGGGCGATGGCCTGCCCGTCGATCAGTGGTGCGGACAGCGCGGTGGCGGCCCCTTCCACGATGCTGAGGGTCTGCATGGTGTAGAGGTATTCGGTGGGGTCGATGCCTGCCACGGTGGCGCCGACGTTCCGTTCGAACGTCACCAGCCCCTCAGCCTCGAGCCGGCGGATGGCCTCGCGGACGGGGACCACGCTGACGCCGAGGTCCTTGGCGATGATGCTCAGGACCAGCCGGTAGCCGGGGGTGTAGGTGCCCTCCACGATGCGGGCTTTGACGGCCTGGTAGGCCTGCTCGGACTTGCTGCCGGCAACCACGGTGGCGTCAGTCATTGTGCTTTCCTGCTTCCCACTCCGCGAACCGGGCCTGCCATTCGGTGTTCATCGGGTAGAGGCCGTCCACGCTGTTTCCCTGCTGGACCATCTCGAAGATGAAGGTCTCCTCCTTCTCCTGCCGGATGCAGTCGTCTGCGAGTTCTTCGGCGATGGCGGGCGGGATCACCAGGATGCCGTCGGAGTCGGCCACGATGATGTCGCCGGGCTGCACGGTGGCTCCACCGCAGGCGATGGTGATGTCCGTGTCCCACGGGATGTGTCGGCGGCCCAGCACGGCGGGGTGCGGGTTGGAGAAGTACGTGGGCATTTCCAGGCCGGCCACGGCGGTGAAGTCGCGGACGCCGCCGTCGGTGATGATGGCCGCGGCGCCGCGGACCTGGGCGCGGAGCGCGAGGATGTCGCCCACGGTGCCGGTGCCCTTCTCGCCGCGGGCCTCCATGACCAGGATTTCGCCCTCGTTGACCGAGTCGATGGCCTTCTTTTGGGCGTTGAAACCGCCGCCGTGGGTTTTGAAGAGGTCTTCGCGGTTGGGGACGTAGCGGAGGGTCCGGGCCAGGCCCACCACCTTGCGGTCGGGGCGGGTGGCCTGCAGGCCGTCGATGCTGACGTTGTTCAGCCCGCGCTTGCGCAGCTGCGAGGACAGGGTGGCGGTGGCCACGGATTCGAGTTTGGCTTTCAGTTCCGGGGAGAGGGCAGGCCCGACGGCGGCACCCGCCCCGGGTGCCTCGTCAACGGGTGCGAGCCCCGCGGCCTCGCGGGAACCGTAGGCTTCCTCCCGCTGCACGTCGTCAACCATGGGCCGGGCACCAAAGTCCGCGAACGCCGTCGTGCCTTCCTCCACCGTGGTGGCCAGCCGCCCGGTGGTGAGGCCTCCGTCGCTGCTGCTTAAATCGACAGTGCTGACTTCCACTTCGAGGACGTCGCCCGGCGTGGCCACGGAGGCGCCGGCGGGGGTGCCGGTGAGGATGATGTCGCCTTCCTCGAGGGTAAGGAGCTGGGACAGGTCAGCGACGAGGCGGGCGAACGGGAAGAGCAGGTCTTCGGTGGTGTCGTCCTGGACCAGGTGGCCGTTGTGCCAGGTGCGGATGCGCAGTTTGGCGGGGTCGACGGCGTCTGCCGGGATCAGTGCCGGGCCCACGGGAGTGAAGCCGTCCCCGCCCTTGGACCGGAGGTTGGACCCCTTGTCCGCGTACCGGAGGTCATACACGCCGAGGTCGTTGCTGGCGGTGACCGCGGCGACGTGGCTCCAGGCGTCCTCGATGCTGACGCGGCGGGCGGCCTTCCCGATGACCAGGGCGATCTCGCCCTCGTAGCCGAGCAGCTCGCAGCCGGCCGGGCGCTCCACGGTGCCGCCGCTGAGGGAAAGCGAACTTGAGGGCTTGAGGAAGTACGACGGCTGGGCCGGTGTGCGGCCCCGCTGCGAGGCCCGGCTGGGGTAATTGATGTGCACTGCGATCACCTTGCGGGCTGCTGCCAGGGTGTCGCCGTTGACCTGCTCCAAAGCCATCTCCTCATCAGGTACGAAATCGTATACGATCACTATTCTCCATCCGGCGGCTGCCGTCAACCCCCGACTTTTCGGGCATCTCTATAGCCATCCGTGGACTACTTGTCGCCTCCGTCACACGCGGCGTACAGTTGAAGTCATCTCTTACGTTTCTATTATCGAATGTAGTGTTCTCATATAGAACGCATCCGAAGGCTTTGGTCCACGAGATGACGCAGCGGTCATCCGCCCACAACGAAGTGAGGTAACCCCGTGCAGTTCCATCACCACGGCTATGTATCCGGCGACCCGCGTGTCCAGCCCGCGGCCGGCGTCGGACTCAATCGCCCCGAGGACCTTCCGGATGAGGTGGACGTGCTGATCGTCGGCACCGGCCCCGCCGGGATGCTGGCGGCGGCGCAGTTGTCCCGGTTCCCCAACATCACCACCCGCATCGTGGAACGCCGTCCCGGCCGGCTCGCCATCGGCCAGGCGGACGGCATCCAGGCGCGGAGCGTCGAGACGTTCCAGGCGTTCGGCTTTGCGGAGCGGATCATCGCCGAGGCCTACCGGATTACCGAGATGGCGTTCTGGAAGCCGGACCCGGCCAACCATGCGAACATTGCCCGCGCCGCCCGTGCCGTCGACGATGAAATGGGAATCAGCGAATTCCCGCACCTGATCGTGAACCAGGCCCGCGTCCTGGACTACTTCGCCGAGTACATGGCCAACGCGCCAACCCGGATGAAGCCCGACTACGGCTATGACTTCGTGGGACTTGAGGTGGCCCGCGGCGGCGACCACCCGGTCACCGTCACGCTCCGGCACACCGCCGGCCCGGACGAGGGCAAGGACCGGGTGGTCCGCGCCAAGTATGTGGTGGGGGCCGACGGCGCCCGCAGCAAAGTGCGCCAGGCAATCGGCTGCACCATGGCCGGCGATCAGGCCAACCATGCCTGGGGTGTCATGGACGCACTCGCTGTCACGGACTTCCCGGACATCCGGACCAAATGCGCCATCCAGGCCGCCGAGGGCAGCATCCTGCTGATCCCGCGCGAAGGCGGCCACCTGTTCCGCATGTACGTGGACCTGGGCGAAGTGGACCCCGCCACCCATCACGAGGTCCGCAACACCAGCATCGAGCAGATCATTGCCAAGGCCAACGCCATCCTCCACCCCTACACGCTGGACGTGCGCAATGTTGCCTGGCACAGCGTGTACGAGGTGGGCCACCGGCTCACGGACAGGTTCGACGACGTCCTGCCGGAGGAGCGCGGCACCCGCACCCCGAGGGTGTTCATCACCGGCGACGCCTGCCACACGCACAGCGCCAAAGCAGGCCAGGGCATGAACGTCTCCATGCAGGACGGCTTCAACATCGCCTGGAAACTGGGCCACGTCCTGGAAGGCCGCAGCCCGGAAAGCCTGCTCAGCACCTACTCCGAAGAACGCCAGGTGGTGGCCAGGAACCTCATCGACTTCGACAAGGAATGGTCCACCATGATGGCCAAGAAGCCGGAGGAGTTCGAAAACCCGTCAGACCTTGAGGACTTCTACGTCCGCACGGCCGAGTTCCCGGCCGGGTTCATGACCCAGTACGCGCCGTCGCTGGTGATGGGCTCCGTCGATCACCAGGAACTGGCCAGCGGATTCCCCGTGGGCAAGCGCTTCAAGTCCGCCCCCGTGGTCCGGGTGGGCGACACCAACCCCCTGCACCTGGGCCACCACGCCACCGCAGACGGCCGCTGGCGGATCTACGTCTTCGCCGACGCCGCCCTGCCCGGCACCGGCTCGGCTGCGGACAAGCTGGCCGAGTGGTTCGCTGCCTCGCCGGCTTCACCGCTGGCCGCAACGCCGCCGGACGCCGACCCGGACGCGTGGTTCGATCTGAAGGTCATCTACCAGCAGCCGCACACCGCCGTCGGCATCGGTGCCGTGCCCGCGGTCTTCAAGCCGCAGGTGGGGCCGTTCAAGCTCACCGACTACGAGAAGGTCTACGCCACGGACCCCAACGCGGACATCTTCGAGCTGCGCGGCATCGACCGCAGCGGCGCCGTGGTGGTGGTCCGCCCGGACCAGTACGTCGCCAACGTCCTGCCACTCGGTGCGACGGGCGAGCTTGCGGAGTTCTTCGCTCCCCTCCTGGCAGCGGGCCGCCAGCGCGCAGAAGTCTAGCGCCGGGCAACCGGTTGCCAGGGGTGGGGGGTCGTGTACTACCATTGGCATGCAGCCCGCTCGGCGAGTGCCCCTCTGTGCACGGCCTCCCTCCCTTTTTCGGACCGGGGTCTTCTGCGGCCACCCGCCACGGGTGCCCGGCCGGCCCGCTGCCGATCGGAGGAGGACTTCATTGGCCGAAGAATTGGAAAACAGCCCGGGGGACCAGCAGCCGAAAGCGATGATCCAGCGCAGCCAGCTTGGCGGAACAGAACGGCGGCGGCCCGCCCCCGACGGGGAGAACCGCCCGCCCGTTTCGAGCAAGGAACTGAGCAGGGCCAAGGCCGAGCTCGCCGAGGAATCCAAGCCTAAGGTGAACTGGCGGGTGTTCGTCATCGCGTCAGCCATCATCCTGGCGTTTTCTGTCTGGGCCATGCTGGTACCCGCCACCGCCCAGGCCACCATGAAGACAGTGGTGGCCTGGATCGCCACGAACGTGGGGTGGTTCTACGTCCTCACCGTCACGGTCGTGATCGGATTCGTCCTGTGGGTGGCCCTGTCCAAGGAAGGCTCCGTCCGCCTTGGCCCGGACCACTCCAGGCCGCAGTACAAGCTCTTCACCTGGGTGGCCATGCTGTTCGCCGCCGGGGTGGGCATCGACATGCTGTTCTACTCCGTGACGGGCCCCATCACCCAGTACATGAAACCGCCCGCCGGTGAAGGGCAGACGGCGGCCGCGGCCCAGGACGCCGTGGTGTGGACCATGTTCCACTACGGCATTGCCGGCTGGGCCATGTACTCGCTCCTCGGCATGGCCATGGGGTACTTCGCCTACCGCTGGGGAATGCCGCTGTCCATCCGCGCAGCCCTGTATCCGTTGCTCGGGAAGCGCGTCCGCGGGGGCGTGGGCGACACCATCGACATCGTCACCCTGGTGGGGACGGTCTTCGGCGTGGCCACGTCCATGGGCATTGGCGTGGTGCTGCTCAACGTCGGCTTCGCCATCCTGTTCGGCCTGCAGGAAGGCCTGGCGCTGCAGATCGCCCTGGTGGTTGTGGCCGTCATCCTCACCGTGGCCGCGTGCACCTCCGGCGTGGACAAAGGCATCCGCTGGATCTCCGAGCTGAACATCTGGAGCGCAGCGGCCATGCTGCTCTACATTTTGGTGACCGGGCAGACCTCCTTCCTGCTCAACGCCATGGTTGAAAACATCGGACGCTTCCTGTTCACCCTGCCGGACCGCACGCTGCAGACGTTCGCCTACCAGGACGGCGGCTCGGAATGGATGGCCGGCTGGACCCTCTTCTTTTGGGCCTTCTGGCTTGCGTGGGGTCCGTTCGTGGGGCTGTTCCTGGCCCGGATTTCGCGCGGCCGGACCCTGCGGGAATTCGTCATTGCCGCCATCACCGCCCCGGTGCTGTGCGACTTCCTGATTGTGAGCATCTTCGGTAACAGCGCCATGCACGAGGTCCTGGGCGGGAACTCGGAATTCGCGCAGCTCGCCATGGCCAGCCCGGAAGAGGGCTGGTACGCCCTGCTGAACATGTTCCCGGGCGCCAGCTTCCTGATCGGGCTGGGCACCCTGTCCGGCATGCTCTTCTACCTCACCAGCGCCAACTCCGGCGCGATGGTGATGTCCAACTTCTCCTCATCGATCCCCGATCCCTCGCAGGACGGCGCCAAATGGCTGCGCATTTTCTGGGCGGTCCTGACGGCGCTGCTCACCATCGCCATGCTGGTGGCCGGCGGCGTGACCACCATGGAATATGCCACCCTCATTTTCGCCCTGCCGGTGACAATTATCGCGTGGCTGGTGATGGCGTCATTCTCCAAGGCCCTCCGGATGGAGCGCGCCGAGCGCGAAGGGCAGGTCCTGCGGCGGCAGTCGACGGCGGCCCACGGAGGGCAGGTGCCGGACCGCACCTGGCGGCAGCGGCTGGCCAACATGCGCGCCTACCCGTCCAGGAAACAGGTGGCACTCTTCATGGAGGGCACCGTGCAGCCGGCCCTCGCGGATGTGGTCAAGGAATTCGCCAGGCAGGGGTACCACGCCACCCTGGACGTGGTGCCGAACCCGGACGCCGGCATTTCCAGCCACGCCCTGGTGGTCAGCATCCCTGAGCACCGCGACTTCCACTACCAGGTGCAGGCCGTGGAAGCGCCGGTGCCCATGTTTGGTGGGCGCATGTCCCGGCAGACGGACATCTACTACCGGGTGGAGGTGTTCGCGCAGACGGGATCCGAAGGCTATGACCTCATGGGCCTGTCCCACCAGCAGGTGATCGACGACGTCCTGGACCGCTACGAGGCGCACCTGGGCTTCCTCACCTACTCCACCCAGCACGACTTTGCGTCAGTGCTCACCCCGCCGGTGGCCACAGGAAGCATGGCGGTGGTGGAACCGGAGGACGGTAAGCGCGCGGAATAGAGCCGGAGCCCGTGCCGGTCCCCGGGCTCAGGCCGCCGGCGAGCGCGCCGCCCGGTGGTCCGCCGCGGCGTACACCCCGAGGATCCGTACCTCGGTGGTGAAGAAGTCCAGTTCCTCGAGCGCCAGCCGGAGGGGAGAGTCCTCCGGGTGCGCTTCGACGTCGGCCATGAACATGGTGGCTGCGAACTCGTCGCCCACCATGTAGCTCTCCAGCCGCGTCATGTTCACGCCGTTCGTGGCGAAGCCGCCCAGCGCCTTGTACAGGGCCGACGGCACGTTGCGGACACGGAACACGAAGCTGGTCACTGCCGGGCCGGGAAGTTCGTCCCGGGCGGGCAGCGCCGTTTCACGGGCCAGCACCACGAAGCGGGTGGTGTTGGAGGGGTCGTCCTCCACCCTGGAGGCCAGCACGTCGAGGCCGTAGATCTGGGCGGCCAGCGGGGGAGCAAGGGAAAGCTTGCGGGGATCGTTCCACTCCGCCACCTCGCGGGCAGACCCTGCGGTATCGCCAGCGATCACGGGTTTGAGGCCGTGCTCGCGGATCAGCTTCCGGCACTGGCCCAGGGCGTGGATGTGGCTGTGGACCTCGGTGGCACCCTCGATGGTGCTGCCCGGGATACCCAGCAGGTCGAAGTGGATGGGCAGGAAGAATTCGCCCACGATCTGCAGGTTGGACTGCGGCAGCAGGATGTGGATGTCCGCCACCCGGCCTGCGATGGAGTTCTCGATGGGGATCATGGCCAGGTCCGCCTCGCCGCTGGAGACCAGTTCAAAGGCGTCCTCGAAGCTGGCGCAGGGGACGCTGTCCATCTCGGGGAACATCTGCTTGCACGCGATATTGGAGTTGGCGCCGGGCTCACCCTGGTACGCAATCTTTTGGGCCATGGTCCGTATGCTTTCACGCGCCGCGGCCCGTTAGGAAAACGGGCCGCGGATACTACATCGGCGTGACGCGCAGCCAGAGGTACTGCCGGGGGAGGAGCGTGACGCCCCCGTCCAGCTGCACCGCAGCTTCGGAGAGAAGGTCGACGGCGGCAGGGGCGAACCCGCCGAACGTTTCCGTGGGCAGCTCCTGGGCGGAGTCGCTGAAGTTGGCCAGGGCCAGCACCCGGGTGCTTTCCGGAGAAGCACCGGGCCGCTGGTACGCCAACACCGAGCGGTTGTGCGTGGCGAAGTCGATCAGCTGCGTGCCCGCCAATTCAGGGGTGCCGGCCCGGACCTCGGCCATCCGGCGGAGCCCCGCGTAGACCGCACCCGCGGGCGTGGAAGGGCTGTTGCGAAGTTTGTACTGCTCCGCCGGATAGTGCGGGCGGTGCACCCAGCGGCTGTCCTCCCCGTGGCCGGGTTCGCCGGCGTAGCCGTAGTCGTTGGTTTGCCCCACCTCGTCGCCCAGGTACAGCAACGGGATGCCGCCGGTGCTGAACGGCACCGAGTGGGCCAGGAGGATCCGTTCCACCGCCTCCGCCGGGTTGTCCTCCAGGCCGCACAGCGACGCCGTCGTCCCTGAAATCCTGCAGTCCCCGGTGCGGGGGTTGTCCTGGAACGGGACGCCACGCGCGAAGCTGCCGGGGAACCGGTTGACGTAGAACGAGTTGAGGAAGCGGCGGTGGTCGAAGCCGTTGATGCCCAGTTCGGCGGCGTCCTCGTCGGCGAAGGTCCAGCCGATGTCGTCGTGGCTGCGGACATAGTTGACCCAGGCGGTGCCGTCCGGGATGTTGTGCCGGCGTTCGAGCGCCTGGGCGAGGAGGGACGCGTCCCGGGTGGCCAGGGATTCCCAGATGAGCGCCATCTGCAGCGGGTTGTAGGAAAGCTGGCATTCGGCGGGGTCGATGTAGAGCGCAACCTCATCGGGGTGCACGATTGCCTCCGACTTGAACAGCAGCGACGGCGCCGCGAGCCGGCACACCGCGTTGAAGGCCCGGAGCAGCGTGTGGGCCTCGGGAAGGTTCTCGCAGGTGGTGCCCAGCTGCTTCCAGATGAACGCCACGGCGTCCATGCGGAGGATGTCCACGCCCTGGTTGGCCAGGAACAGCATCTCGCCCGCCATGGCCCGGAACACGTCCGGGTTCGAGTAGTTCAGATCCCACTGGTAGGTGTGGAACGTGGCCCACACCCAGCGGCCGTCCTCCATGCGGATGAAGGACCCCGGGTGGTTCTCGGGGAAGATCTCCCGGACGTCCTGCTCGAAGGCGTCGGGCATGGTCCGGTCCGGAAAGATCCAGTAGTAGTCGCTGAACTCCGGGTCTCCCGAGGCGGCTTTCCGGGCCCACTCGTGTTCGTCCGAGGTGTGGTTGAAAATGAAGTCCACCACCAGGCTGATCCCGTTGCTGCGCAGCTCGGCGGCCAGTGAACGCAGCTGTTCCATGGTGCCCAGCCTGGGGCTGACCTGCCGGTAGCTGGACACCGCATAGCCGCCGTCCGAATGCGGCTCGGGTGCCAGGAACAGCGGCATCAGGTGCAGGTAGGTGAGGCCGAGTTCCTTGAAATAGGGGATGCTGCTGCGGACCCCTTCCAGGCTCTCCGCGTAGCGGTCCACGTAGCAGACCCCGCCCAGCATGCCGTTGGACTGGAACCAGTGCGGGTTTGCCTCCCGCTCAGTGTCCAGGGCTTTGAGTTCCGGGGCGCGCTCCTGCCAGGACCGGGCGGCCTGGACCACCAGGGCTGCCAGCTGGTCCTGCCAGTCCGCCCGGGTGCCGTACAGCGGACGGAACAGGCCGGCCAGCAGCGGGAGGTACCGGTCCAGCCGCCGCTCAAAGTCAGGGTCCGCGGCCAGGCCCGCCGCACGCTCCCGGGACAGTGCGGCCAGCACAACGTCCCGCGGGATGTCCTGCCCGGCAGTGGGTTCCTCCACACCGACGGATTCCTGCATGCCACGGCCCCTTCCGGCTTCCACCGGTTCCGCCCAGTCAGCGGCAGCTGGTGTTTGTACCGAAGTATGCCACGTCACACTTGGGCGGCGCGGACTGCTGCGATGCGGCCTCATGGCAGTGCCGGCGCTTCCCTGCCGGCCGCGGCGTACAGGGCGGCGCCCACCACCCCCGCAGAGTTTTCCAGGCCGGCGGGAACCACCGGGGTGCGCAGTGAAAGGCGGGGGAGGAACTCGCTGCTGCACGCCGAAATGCCGCCGCCCAGGATGATGAGGTCTGGTGAGAAGAGGAACTCCACGTGCTGCAGGTATTGCTGCAGCCTGACGGCGTACTCGGGCCAGCCAAGACCCTCATTCTCGCGGGCAACGGCGGACGCCCGGGATTCCGCCTTGCAGCCGCCCACTTCCAGGTGTCCCAGCTCGAGGTTGGGCACCAGCCGGCCGCCGGCGATGAGTGCCGAGCCGATGCCGGTTCCCAGGGTCAGGACCAGCACCGTGCCGGGGACGTCCTGCCCCGCGCCGTAGCGGACTTCCGCCAGGCCTGCAGCGTCAGCGTCGTTGACCACGCACACCGCACGTCCCAGCCGGACCTCGAGGAAGGACCGCACATCAAGCCCCACCCAGCTGCGGTCCATGTTTGCCGCTGATGCCGCCACCCCGTTCCGGACAATGGAGGGGATGGCGACGCCGATGGGCCGGGCCGGAGTTAGGGGCGCCTGGGTCTCGAGCTCGCTGAGCAGCCGGTCCAGGGTGTCAGCGACGGCTTCCACGGTGCCGCCCGCGGGTGTGCGGAGGCGGCGCACGGCGCCGGCGGGGATGCCGCTGTCCAGGTTGACGGCGGCTCCTTTGATCCAGGTCCCGCCGACGTCGATGCCCAGCCCGAACCCCACGGCTAGGCCTGCAGCCAGGCGGTGGCCGCGCCGGGCAGCTCGCCGCCGTCCACCGCAGAGCTGGCCACCAGCAGGCGGCCGGCGGGCAACGCGAAGGGCTCGGTGCCGAAGTTCGTTACTGAGGTCCAGCCGTTGGGCCGCCGGAAGGCCAGCACGTCATCCCGCCCGGTTTCCAGCCACTCCAGCGTCTCGGCTGACTGCAGTTCCCACCGCAGGGACAACGCCCGGCGGTAGAGGGACAGGGTGGAGGCCTCCCGGTTTTCCTGGGCTTCCACCGAGGCGCCGGCGAACCATTCGGGCTGCGGCAGGTGGGAACCGCCCGGACCGAACCCGAAGGAACTGCCGCCTGCGGTCCAGGGCAGCGGGACGCGGCAGCCGTCGCGGCCGATTTCCACGCCCTTGTTGCGGAAGAAGGACGGGTCCTGGCGTTCGGAATCGGGGATTTCGCTGCCGACCTCCTGCAGCCCCAGCTCCTCGCCCTGGTACAGGTAGGCGGATCCGGGAAGGGCGAACATCAGCAGCGACGCGGCACGGGCGCGGCGCAGTCCCAGCTCGATGTCCACTTCTTCCTGCCGGCCGCCCTCAAGCAGCCAGCGCTTCCCGGCCTGGCCGGCCATGATCTCCCCGCCCTGCGAGGGCGCGGCGGCGGGGAGCCCGTAGCGGGTGGCGTGCCGGACGACGTCGTGGTTGGAAAAGACCCAGGTGGACGATGCTCCGGACGCCTCGGCTTCGGCGAGGTTCTTGGTGACGGTCCTGCGGAACTGTCCGGCGTCGAAGTCTGCCTGCAGGAGGTCGAAGTTGAAAGCCTGGCCCAGTCCGTCCGGGCTGGCGTACCTGGCGCGGCGGTCCGCGTGCACCCAGGCCTCGGCGACGGCGGTGCGCGGCGGGTTGTACTCGTTGAAGAGCGTGCGCCACTCGGCGTAGATCCCGTGGACTTCGTCGCGGTCCCAGTACGGGTGCTCGCCGGCAAGGTACAGCGCCTCGCCCCGGGCCTCGAGGTCAGCCTTGGAGGGCAGGGTTCCTTCGAGGTTCTTGGTGAGTGCGTGGGCGACGTCGATGCGGAAGCCGTCCACGCCGCGGTCGGACCAGAAGCGGAGGGTCTTCAGGAAGTCCGCGCGGACCTCCGGGTTGTCCCAGTTGAAGTCGGGCTGTTCCTTGGCGAAGATGTGCATGTACCACTGCCCCGGGGTCCCGTCCGGTTCGGTGATGCGCTCCCACACGGGGCCGCCGAAGACCGAGTCCCAGTCCGACGGCGGCAGCTCACCGTTCTCCCCCAGCCCGTTCCGGAAGATGTAGCGGCTGCGGGCCGCGGACCCCTTGGGCGCGGCCAGGGCTTCCCGGAACCACTCGTGGCGGTCGGAGGAGTGGTTGGGCACAATGTCAACGATCAGCTTGATCCCCGCCGCGTGCAGGGCGCCGGCCATGGCGTCGAAGTCGTCGAGGGTGCCCAGCTTGGGGTCCACGTTGCGGTAATCGTCCACGTCGTAGCCGCCGTCGGCAAGGGCGGAGGGGTAGAAGGGGCTCAGCCACACCGCGTCGACGCCCAGTTCCGCCAGGTACGGGACCTTGGCGGTGATGCCCTTCAGGTCGCCGATGCCGTCGCCGTTGGAATCGGCAAAGCTGCGGGGATAGATCTGGTAGACGGAGGCCTGCCGCCACCAGTTGGGATCATCCTGGAAGGTGGCGGCGGTGCGGGGTGCCGTGATGGCGGTGGTGGTCACGAAGGTTCCTTCTTGAGTCTGGTGTTCTGTTGGTGGAGCCGGGCGGAGAAGTTACTTGACAGCGCCCTGGGTCAGGCCGGACATGACCCAGCGCTGGGTAAACAGGTAGACCACGATGGCCGGTGCCATGGCCATCAGGTACGAGGCGAACGCCACGTTGTAGCTGTTGCTGAACTGCGTCTGGAAGATCTTCTGCAGCACCGGAATGGTCTGCATTTCGGGATCGGAGATGATGAGTGAGGGCATCATGAAGTCGTTCCAGGATGCGATGAAGGCGAAGATGCCCACCGTTGCGCTCATGGGGCCGAGCAGCGGGAAGATGAGCCGCCAGAACACCTGCCATGTCCCTGCACCGTCCATGCGCATGCTTTCCTCCAGCTCAAGCGGGATAGAGCGCAGGAAGGCCGTGAACAGCATGGTGTTGAACGCCAGGGCAAAGACGATGTGCAGGATGGCGACGCCGAGGGGATTGTCGAGTCCCACCAGGCCCGTGAGCTGGATCTGCGGCAGTGCCACGACGGGGAATGGGATGAACATTGCTGCGAGCAGGTAGAAGAAGGACCAGCGGAAGAGCCTGCGGTCCCAGTTCCTGACGATTGCGTAGGCTGCCAGGGCGGACACCACGATCTCCCCCACCACAGCGATGACGGACACGAACACGGAGATCGCAAAGCCGCGGGAGAAGTTCGTCAGGGTCCAGGCCTGGACGAAGCTGTCAAAGGTCAGGGGGCTGGGCAGCGAAAACGCGTTGCCGTCGACGGCCTGGCCGGTGGTCTTGAACGCCATGCTGACGGTGACATAGAGCGGGACGAGCACGCCGAGGGTGCAGGCGGCCAGGATGGCGGTTGCCGGCCAGTTGGTGCGCTCCTGGCCGCCGGCGGACCGCCGCTTCCGGGTGGCGGACGGTTTTGCTGGGATGGTGCGGGTCGCGGTGCTCATGCTGCGATCCCTCCTTTGCCACGGGTGAAGCGGAGCTGGATGAGTGCGATGGTGACGCTGATGAGGAAGAAGATCACGGCGTTGGCCATCTGGTAGGCGTAGTCGCCGCCTTCGAAGCCGCGGAAGATTGCCATGGCGACGCTGCGCGTGGAGACTCCGGGGCCGCCGTCGGTCAGGCCCACGATGATGTCGTAGGTGTTGAGGTAGTTCTTGAAGCCCAGGACCGTGTTGATTACGGCGTACCCGGCGATCAGCGGCAGGGTGATGTGCCGGAGGTTGTGCCAGGGGGTGGCGCCGTCGATGGAGCTTGCTTCGTAGACCTCAGGGGAAACGGTGAGGAGCCCTGCGATGTAGATCAGCATGGCGCTCGGAATCGACTGCCATGCCGTGACCAGGACGATAGCCAGCCAGGCAAGGTCGGGGTTGGCCAGGATGCTCGTGGCGAGCGGCTCGATGCCCAGGCTCTGGCCCGCCAGCGGCAGCGAATTCGAGAAGAGGTACTGGAACACGAAGGCGATGACAATGCCGGATATCACCATCGGGATCACGAACACGGTGCGCAGCGCGGCGCGGAAGCGGATGCGGGACGTGAGCCCCAGGGCCAGGAAGAAGGCCACAATGTTCACCAGGATGACCGTCACGAGCGAGAACGCGAGCGTGAATCCGTAGGATCCGAGGATTCCGTCATCCCGGAACACTGCGATGAAGTTCCGGATACCGATGAACTCGAAGTCGCCGAACCCCACGGAGTTGGTGAAGCTGTAGACGAAGCCCAGCACGGCGGGCAGCGTCACGGCGAGCGTGAAGATCGCCAGGGACGGGAACAGGAAGAAGTAGTAGAGCGGGTCGACCCGGCGTTTGCGTGTCCGTGGCGGGGTTGCCGCTGCTGGGGGTGCTGCCACCACCGCCCCGCTGGAAGGTCTCGTCATTGATGACATGGATGGTCCTCGTTTCGTGCCTTGGGTCTGGTGGGTGGTCACGCGCGGAACGCCAGGCGCGCCCAGTCGGCGTCCATCCGGCGCAGGGTGCCCTCGGCATCGGCGCCGCCGATGATCGACTGGATGTAGTTGGCGGCGGGAATGGTGTTGGGGATGAACTGTGACGCGCCCATGTAGAAGCGGCCCTCGTCGTAGTACTTCTGCATTTCCACAATCCTGGGATCGGTGACCGGCGGGGCATCCTTGACCGTGCCGAATCCCAGGAATTTGGCGTTGTAGGTGTCTTGGATCTCCGGCTGCATCAGGTACTGGATGAAGGCGCGTGCCCCCTGCTGTCCGTTCGCGACCTCGGGGACCCAGAGTGAAAGGTCGATGTTGACGCGAACCTTGAGGTCGGCGGGATTGTCGGTCACGGGCAGGGGGAAAGTGCCAAGGTCGACGTCGGTGCCGGCCTTTTCGATTTCGCCGAAGGCCCACGGCCCCTGGAAGTACATGGCTGCCTGCCCCTGCGCCATGGCGGTGTTGCCGTCCCCGTAGCCGCGGCTGGCGGCATCGGCGTTGACGTACTTCTTCAGCTGGACCATGCGGCGGACGGGTTCCAGGAGTGTTTTCTGGAAGGAGACCTCGGAATCCGGTCCCACCTTCTCGCCCGTTTCGTGCATCGACTGGTAGAAGCCGCGAACATCGACCATCCCGCCCACGGTGTAGTCGAACAGGCCCTGCGCGATGGTCCAGGGATCCCGGAAGGTGCCGTAGATCGGAGTGATCCCCGCGGCCTTGAGCCGTTCGCAGACGTCAATGAGTTCGTCCCAGGTGGTGGGCACCGAAAGGCCGTTCGCCTCGAAGATGCGCCGGTTGTAGATGACCGACGCCGCCATGACCGAATAGGGGATCACGCTGGTGCGGCCCGGGTAGGTGGGGTACCAGTTGGTGAGGTCGAGGACGTCGCCGCGGATGGTTGCAGCTTCCGGGAGGTCGGCCAGGTCCGAGAGGGCGCCGCGCTCCATGAACCGCGCCATCTCCAGGTTGTAGTTGAGGCAGCCAAGGTCCGGCGGACTGCTGCGGACGAAGCTGGCAGAGAGGTTCGTTGCCATGTCGTGCAGGACGCGGAAGCGGTCCTGCGACGCCGTGAATTTCGCTGTGAGGTCGCGGAAGTAGGGGACCGCTTCGGGTTTGGACTGGTGGAACGTGATGGTGGGCTGGGCTCCGGCCGGGCTGCACGCCGCAAGCCCGAAAGCGGCCAGCGAGCCTCCGGCGGCGGCAAGGAAAGTGCGCCGGGAGACTCGTGTCCCGGCGGACGGCAAAGGTGGCAACATCGGCTCCTAAGAGGGGTCAAACAGAATTTATTTGGATCTTATATTTAGGTCCTATACGAGGATGGGGGACGCAGGGGCTATCGTCAAGGGGTGGACGGAACTACGGCGAGCTCGACGCAACTGTTACGGCAGATCAACTCCGGGGCGCTGCTGCGCTTCGCCCTCCAGGAGCAGGTGTTCACGGCCGGGGAAGCCATGGGTGCCACAGGGCTCACCCGTGCCACGGTGCTGGGCGTCTGCGACGGCCTGGTTGACGCCGGCTGGCTGGAGGAAGTGACCGACGGCGGCGAGTCCGGTCCTGCACTAAAAGGCCGGCCCGCGCGCCGCTACCAGCTGCGCGAGGCCGCGGGCGTTGTGGTGGGCCTTGACGCCGGCGAAGGCCACCTCACCACCATCGTGGCGGACCTCCGTGGACGGGAGCTCGCCAAGCGGCGCCAAAGCATCGACTCGCACGCACTGGGGCGCGCCGGCCGCGTTGCCGGGGCACAGGAGCTGATCCGCCAGGCGCTGGCCGATGCGGGCTGCGAGGCCGGCGACGTACTGCTGACCGTTGTGGGAGTGCCCGCCCCGGTGGATGCGGACGGCAGGTCTCCCGGGGCCGGCGAATTCTGGCAGCTGATGAATTCCGGGTTCGACCAGTACCTCGAGGGCGCAGTCACCATCGAAAACGACGCCAACCTCGCAGCCATCGCCGAGCACGCGCAGGAACCGTCAGCCAACGTCGCAACCCTGTTGTCAGGGGAGCGGTTCGGTGCCGGCCTCATCGTCGATGGGCGCCTGCTGCGCGGACGCAGGGGCGGCGCCGGCGAAATGCGGTTCCTGGACATTCTCTCGGACAGCAGGCTCGAACCTGAAGAAGGAACCTCGGACGGGTTCGGAGCGCTGGCTCGGAAGTGGGCGCGCACGCTGGTCCGTTCCTATGACGGAGACACATCCCTGCGCCGGATCCCCGAGGAGGACATCACTGCGGAGGATGTGTTCCAGGCGGCCCGCGAGGGGGATCCACTGGCACGGGACATTATCGCCCGGCTCGGCACCCGGCTGGCACGGATCGCCGTGGTGCTCTCAAGCCTCCTGGATATCGAACGGGTGGTCATAGCGGGCGGGATCTCACGCGCCATCGAGCCGGTCATGGAGCACGCACGCACGCTGCTGCCGGCCAACTCCGGCCTGCCGCTGCCGGACCTCGTTGCCAGCACCTTCGGAGCGGAGTCTGTGGTCCACGGAGCCATTGAATCTGCGCTGACGCAGTTCAGGAGCGAGCCCACGGCGTTCCTCCCGCGGGCAGCCCGCCCCTGAGGCCGCCCCTTCACCGGGGCATCGCAACTGCGGGAAATCGGCCGATTGGGGTCCGCCTGCCCGTACACTGGCCACCATGTCATGCCGCATCAGTGAACTGGTCCTGAACTGCACCGATCCCGAGCTGCTGGCACGGTTCTGGAGCGGGGTCCTCGGCTACGTGGAGCTCGACCGGGAAGACGGCTCAATCGAGATCGGGCCTCCGGCCGGTTTCGGCGGACTGCAGCCCACCATCATCCTGAGCCCCAGCAGCAATCCGCGCACGGGACGGCTGCCGCTGCATATCGACGTCAATCCGGTGGACCGGGACCAGGCCGCCGAGCTGGAACGCCTGCTGGCCCTGGGCGCCCGGCCCGCCGATGTGGGGCAGTCCGGCGACGAGAACTGGCACGTCCTTCAGGACCCCGAGGGCAACGAGTTCTGCCTCCTGCGCAGGCGGCTGGACCCGTAGCGACGCGTGCCCGGGCGCCCGGACCCCGGGCAGGGGCCCGGGGTCCCGCCTACAGCACGTTGCGGATGGCCTGTTCGAAGCTGGTGACGTGCTCCAAAGCGAGCTTGGCCGCGCGCTCGGAATCGCCGTCGGCCACGGCCTCGAGCAGTTCAACGTGCTCGGCAATGTGCGATGACACGGACGGGACCTTCTCCAGGACCATGCACCAGATGCGGGTGGCCAGGTTGTCGTAGCGGATCAGGACGTCTTCCAGGTGCGCGTTTGCCGCGGCCCGATAGATCAGCCGGTGGACTTTGATGTCATAGCGCATCAGGTCGTAGGGGTCGTCGTCGCCGTCCATGCCGGCAATCGCGGCGGCGGTCTCCCGGATCTCCGCACGCAGTGCCGGCGTGGCCAGCTTGGCTGCCCGGTTGGCCGCCAGGGGCTCCAGCGACTCACGCAGCTCGGAGACATCAGCGAGTTCAGTGATGTCGACGATGGTGGCAAACGTTCCCCTGCGGGGATAGGACACCACCAGGTGGTCGCTTTCCAGGCGCTTGAGCGCTTCCCGCACGGGGGTGCGCCCAATGCCAAGCTCGGCGGCCAGCTTGCCGTCGTTGATGGGGTCTCCCGGGCGGATGTCCAGCATGATCAGGCGGTCCCGGAGATGCCGGTAGGCCCGCTCGGAGAGCGAAAGGTCCTCCTCGCCGGCGATGGAGTCCTCCAGCATTACGGCCATGTTGCGCTCTCTTCCCGGGTGGCTATTGACTGCTACGTGATCTGGAACATACTATTACGTCAGTTCTAATATATCAGTTACAGATCAGTTACGGATCAGGACTTTCAGGTTTAGA
This sequence comes from Pseudarthrobacter equi, assembly GCF_900105535.1. Lineage (NCBI taxonomy): Bacteria > Bacillati > Actinomycetota > Actinomycetes > Micrococcales > Micrococcaceae > Pseudarthrobacter > Pseudarthrobacter equi. The sequence continues at coordinate 4,374,882 of NZ_LT629779.1, read as the reverse complement.
AGGAGAAACATGCAGGACGCACTCAACGCCTCGCTCGCCACGGTGGACGCCGACGTCGCCGCCGCCGTTGCACTGGAACTGCACCGCCAGCAGTCCACCCTGGAAATGATCGCCTCGGAGAACTTCGCTCCGTCGGCAGTGATGGAGGCGCAGGGCTCGGTCCTCACCAACAAGTACGCCGAGGGCTACCCCGGCAAGCGCTACTACGGCGGCTGCGAGCACGTCGATGTGATCGAACAGCTGGCCATCGACCGCGTCAAGGCACTGTTCGGTGCCGAATTCGCCAACGTGCAGCCGCACTCCGGCGCCCAGGCCAACGCCGCGGCCATGTTTGCCCTGCTGAACCCGGGAGACACCATCCTGGGCCTGTCCCTCGCCCACGGCGGCCACCTCACCCACGGCATGAAGATCAATTTCTCCGGCAAGCTCTACAACGTGGTCCCGTATCACGTCCGTGAAGACGACCTCCGGGTGGACATGGCCGAGGTGGAAGCCCTGGCCCTGGAGCACAAGCCCAAGCTGATCGTTGCCGGCTGGTCCGCATACTCCCGCCAGCTCGACTTCGCCGAGTTCCGCCGGATCGCCGACCTGGTGGGCGCCTACCTCATGGTGGACATGGCGCACTTCGCCGGCCTCGTGGCCGCGGGCCTGCACCCGAACCCCGTTCCCTACGCGGACGTGGTCACCACCACCACGCACAAGACCCTCGGCGGCCCCCGCGGCGGCGTCATCCTCGCCAAAGAGGAATACGCCAAGAAGATCAACTCCGCCGTGTTCCCCGGCCAGCAGGGCGGCCCGCTGGAGCACGTGGTTGCCGCCAAGGCCGTGGCCTTCAAGCTCGCCGCAACCCCCGAATTCAAGGAACGCCAGGAGCGCGTCCTGCAGGGTGCACAGCTGCTGGCCGAACGCCTCCTGCAGCCGGACGTCCAGGAGGCCGGAATCTCCGTGGTCAACGGCGGCACCGATGTGCACCTAATCCTCGTTGACCTCCGGCACTCCGAGCTCGACGGCCAGCAGGGCGAGGACGCCCTCCACCACATCGGCATCACGGTCAACCGCAACGCCGTCCCGTTCGACCCCCGTCCCCCGATGGTCTCCTCGGGCCTCCGCATCGGTACCCCCGCCCTGGCCGCCCGCGGCTTCGGTGCAACGGAGTTCGCTGAAGTCGCGGACATCATCGCGACGGCGCTGGTCGCCTCCGCGTCCACGGGCACCCTGCCCGGGGACACCGCCGTCGAACTCCGCGCACGCGTCACGGCGCTCGCCGGGCAGTTCCCCCTTTACCCGCATCTTTCCGAGAACAGCACCAGCGTGGCCGGTGCCGAAGCAGACCTGATTGGAGCAGCCCAGTGAGCGCCCCCCACCTCCCCGAACACCCGGATTTCCTCTGGCGCAACCCGGAACCCAAGTCCTCCTACGACGCCGTGATCGTCGGCGGCGGCGGGCACGGCCTGGCCACCGCATACTTCCTGGCCAAGAACCACGGAATGACCAACATCGCGGTCCTGGAAAAGGGCTGGCTGGCAGGCGGCAACATGGCCCGCAACACCACCATCATCCGTTCCAACTACCTCTGGGACGAGAGTGCCGCCATCTACGAGCACGCCCTCAAGCTCTGGGAGATCCTGCCCGAGGAACTCGAGTACGACTTCCTGTTCAGCCAGCGCGGCGTGATGAACCTGGCCCACACCCTGGGCGACGTTCGAGAGAGCATGCGCCGCGTGGGCGCCAACAAGCTCAACGGCGTTGACGCTGAATGGCTGGACCCGCAGCAGGTCAAGGAACTCTGCCCCATCCTGAACATCAGCGACAACATCCGCTACCCGGTCATGGGCGCCACCTACCAGCCCCGTGCCGGCATCGCCAAGCACGACCATGTTGCCTGGGCCTTCGCCCGGAAGTGCGACGAGCTGGGCGTGGACATCATCCAGAACTGCGAAGTCACCGGCTTCCTCAAGGACGGCGACCGCGTGGTGGGCGTCAAGACCAGCCGGGGCACCATCAACACCGAAAAGGTTGGCCTCTGCGCGGCCGGCCACAGCTCGGTCCTGGCCGAGATGGCGGGCTTCGAGCTCCCCATCCAGTCCCACCCGCTGCAGGCACTGGTGTCCGAACTGCACGAGCCCGTCCACCCCACGGTGGTCATGTCCAACCACGTCCACGTTTACGTTTCGCAGGCGCACAAGGGCGAACTGGTCATGGGCGCCGGCGTGGACTCCTACAACGGCTACGGCCAGCGCGGCTCCTTCCACGTGATCGAGCAGCAGATGGCGGCCGCCGTCGAGCTCTTCCCCATCTTCGCCCGGGCCCACGTGCTCCGGACCTGGGGCGGCATCGTGGACACCACCCTGGACGCCTCGCCGATTGTTGGCACAACCCCGGTGGAGAACATGTTCGTGAACTGCGGCTGGGGAACCGGCGGATTCAAGGGCACCCCCGCGGCAGGCATGACCTTCGCGCACACCATCGCCACCGGCGCCCCGCACAAGCTGAACGCGCCGTTCTCCCTGGAACGCTTCGAAACCGGCGCGCTCATCGACGAGCACGGCGCCGCCGCCGTGGCCCACTAGCCGCTGCCACGAGATAAGGACTAACGCACATGCTGCTGATCCCATGCCCCAACTGCGGCCCGCGGGACGAAACCGAATTCCACTACGGGGGACAGGCCCACGTCGCCTACCCCGAGAACCCCAACGAGCTCAGCGACACGGAGTGGTCCCGCTACCTCTTCTACCGCAGCAACACCAAGGGCACCTTCGCCGAACGCTGGGTCCACAGCACCGGCTGCCGCCAGTGGTTCAACATGCTCCGCGACACCGTGAGCTACGACATCCAGGCGATCTACCCGATGGGAGCGCAGCGGCCTGACCGGGCCGGCACCACCGGCGCCGAGTCCGGTACCGCCAGCCTTGCCGCGGACAGCACCACCACCGGGACCGCCGCGCCCAGCACCTCAGGCACCAGCCTTTCCTCCACCACTGCAGCCCCGGAAGGAGCCACCAAGTGACCTCCCAGAACGCCCGCCTGGCCACCGGCGGCCGCATCGACCGCACCATCTCCTGGCGCTTCACCGTGGACGGCGAGGAGTTCACCGGCCACCCCGGCGACACCCTGGCCTCCGCACTGCTCGCCAACGGCCGCATCGCCGCCGGCAACTCGCTCTACGAGGACCGCCACCGCGGCATCATGTCCGCAGGTGTTGAAGAAGCCAACGCCCTGGTCCGCGTGGAAGCCCGCTTCCCGGGCCACGTGGCCGAATCCATGCTCCCTGCCACCACCGTTTCCCTCGTTGACGGGCTCCAGGCCCTCCAGCTCAACGGCCTGGGCAAGCTGGACCCGGCCGAGGACCGCGCCGAATACGACAAGAAGTACGTCCACACCGACGTCCTGGTGATCGGCGGAGGCCCCGCAGGACTCGCTGCTGCCCGCGAAGCAGTCCGCACCGGTGCCCGCGTCATGCTGCTCGATGACCAGCCCGAACTCGGCGGTTCCCTGCTCTCCGGTTCCACGGCCGAGGGCCTGGCCGAAACCATCGAAGGCAAGCCCGCCCTGGAATGGGTGGCTGACGTCGAAGCCGAACTGGTCTCCGGCGCGGAATCCACGGTCCTGAACCGCACCACCGCGTTCGGCGCCTACGACGCCAACTACGTCATCGCCGTCCAGAACCGCACCGACCACCTCACCAGCCCGGCAGCACCCGGCGTCTCCCGCCAGCGGATTTGGCACATCCGTGCCAGCCAGGTGGTCCTCGCCCCCGGAGCGCACGAGCGCCCCCTGGTGTTCGAGAACAACGACCGTCCCGGCATCATGCTCGCCTCGGCCGTCCGCAGCTACCTGAACCGGTACGCCGTGGCCGCCGGCAGCCGCGTGGTCATCAGCACCACCAACGACAGCGCCTACGCCACCGCCGCGGACCTCGCCGCCGCCGGCGTCAAGGTCGCAGCCGTGGTGGACGCCCGCCCGAAGCTGACCGACGTGGCAAGCGCCGCCGTCGAATCCGGCATCCGGGTGCTGATCGGCAGCGCCGTGGCCAACACCTCCGCTGATTCGAACGGTCGCTTGGACGGCGTCACCGTCCGCAGCATCAACGACGACGGCGAACTCACCTCCGGCGTCGAACAGATCGCAGCAGACCTGCTGGCTGTGTCCGGCGGCTGGAGCCCGCTGGTCCACCTGCACTCGCAGCGCCAGGGCAAGCTGCGCTGGGACGACGAGCTGGCAGCCTTCGTGCCCAGCACCGAGGTTCCCAACCAGCAGACCATCGGCGCGGGCCGCGGCTCGTTCGCCACCGCCGACTGCCTCGCGGAGGGCATCTCCGCCGGCGCGAAGGCGGCCATCGCCGCCGGCTTCGAATCCGCCGTCGAGCCTTCCGTCCTCCCGGAGCCGAAGGCTTCCGCCCCCACCCGCCAGCTCTGGCTGGTACCGGGGGAGAGCGGCACTCCGGACGACTGGCACCACCACTTCGTCGACTTCCAGCGCGACCAGTCCGTGGCGGACGTCCTCCGCTCCACCGGTGCCGGCATGCGTTCCGTGGAGCACATCAAGCGGTACACCTCCATCAGCACCGCCAACGACCAGGGCAAGACCTCCGGCGTGAACGCCATCGGCGTGATCGCGGCGGCACTGCGCACGGCCGGCGAGGCTTCCCGGGGCATCGGCGACATCGGCACCACCACCTACCGCGCACCGTTCACCCCGGTGGCCTTCGCGGCATTGGCCGGACGCCAGCGCGGTGAGCTCTTCGATCCCGCCCGCATCACCTCGATCCAGCCGTGGCACGTTGCCAAGGGTGCGTTGTTTGAGGACGTCGGGCAGTGGAAGCGTCCCTGGTACTACCCGCAGGGCGGGGAGGACATGGACGCCGCAGTGCTGCGCGAATGCGCCGCCGTCCGCGACTCCGTGGGCTTCATGGACGCCACCACCCTGGGCAAGATCGAGATCCGCGGCAAGGACGCGGGCGAGTTCCTGAACCGCGTCTACACCAACGCCTTCAAGAAGCTCGCCCCGGGCTCGGCACGCTACGGCGTCATGTGCCTGGCTGACGGCATGATCTTCGACGACGGCGTGACCCTCCGGCTCGATGAAGACACCTTCTTCATGACCACCACCACCGGCGGTGCCGCGAAGGTGCTGGACCACCTGGAGGAATGGCTGCAGACCGAATGGCCTGAGCTGGACGTCCAGTGCACCTCGGTGACGGAGCAGTGGAACACCATCGCCGTCGTGGGACCCAAGTCCCGCGAAGTCCTCGCCAAGGTGGCCCCGGAACTGGCCGCCAACGGCGGACTCGAGGCCGGGAACTTCCCGTTCATGACCTTCCGCGAAACCACTCTCGCCTCCGGCGTCCGGGCCCGGGTCTGCCGGATCTCGTTCTCCGGCGAACTCGCCTACGAGATCAACGTTCCGGCCTGGTACGGCCTGAACACCTGGGAGTCCGTGGCCGCTGCCGGCGCCGAATTCAACATCACCCCGTACGGCACCGAAACCATGCACGTGCTGCGCGCCGAGAAGGGCTACCCGATTGTCGGGCAGGACACCGACGGCACCGTCACCCCGCAGGATGCCGGCATGGAGTGGATCGTCTCCAAGGCCAAGGAGTTCATCGGCAAGCGTTCCTACTCCCGCGTGGACGCCCAGCGTGAAGACCGCAAGCACCTGGTCAGCGTCCTCCCCGTGGACCGCACGCTGCGGCTGCCCGAAGGCACCCAGCTGGTGGAAAAGGGACGCTCCACCAACCCCGCCTACGGCCCCGTGCCGATGGAAGGGTTCGTCACCTCCAGCTACCACAGCGCAGCGCTGGGCCGTTCGTTCGGCCTGGCCCTGATCAAGAACGGACGCAACCGCATCGGCGAAACGCTGATTGCCGCCGCCGGCGACCAGCTGGTGGACGTGGTTGTTGCAGAGACAGTGCTTTTTGACTCCGAAGGGACCCGCAAAGATGGCTGAGACAGCAGCTTCCCCCACCCCCGCAAAGACTCCGACGGACAATGACCTCGCGGTCCGCACCAGCCCGGCCGGAGTGCTCCGGGACGCATTCGCGGCCGGCTCGCTGGCCGGAACCGTTGAAATCTCCGAGCTCCCCTTCCTCACCATGGTGGGGATCCGGGTGGCCGCAGGCTCCGACGCTGCGCAGCGCATCGCCGCCGTGACCGGTGGCCTGCCCGCCGGTTCCGGCGCGGTGGCCGGCAGCGGCGACACCTCCGTCCTGTGGCTTGGCCCGGCCGAGTTCCTGGTGGTCGCGCCCACCGAAGCCCACGAGTCCCTGGGCGGTGGCCTGATCCAGGCGCTCCGGGACGCCCTGGGCGGCGATTCCGGCCAGGTGGTTGACCTCTCGGCCAACCGCACCACCTTCGAACTGACCGGCCCGCAGGCCCGCTCCGTCCTCGAAAAGGGCTGCTCGCTGGACCTGCACCCCCGCGTCTTCAAGGCCGGCACCGCGTACTCCACGGAAATCGGGAACATCCCCGCACTCCTGTGGAAGACCGGCGAGGAGTCCTTCCGGGTCTTCCCGCGGGCCTCGTTCGCCGAGTTCCTGGGCCGCTGGCTCCTGGACGGCATGCGGGAGTACGCCTCGCCAGAGGTCCCCTGATGGCGCTCAGCGTCCTTGACCTCTTTTCTGTCGGCATCGGGCCCTCGTCGTCACACACGGTGGGCCCGATGCGGGCGGCCAAGCTCTTCGCGGACGGGCTGAAGGGCGACGGCCACCTGGCCTCCACCACCCGGGTCCAGTCCGAACTGTTCGGCTCCCTGGGCGCCACCGGCCGCGGCCACGGATCGGACAAGGCAGTGGTGCTGGGGCTGCAGGGCCTGGAACCGGAGACGGTCAACACCTTCACCGCCGACGACCAGGTGGCTGCCGCGGCACTCAATGCTGAACTCCAGATTGCCGGGACCCACCGGGTGGACTTCAACTGGGAAGAGGACGTTGTCCTCCACCGGCGCAAGTCCCTCCCCGCACATCCCAACGGCATGACGTTCCGGGCGCTGGACCACACCGGTTCCGTGCTGAGCGAACGGAGCTACTACTCCATCGGCGGCGGCTTCGTGGTGGACGGTGACGCCGAGGGCGCGGACAAGGTGGTGGCGGATGACACCGTGCTGCCGTACCCGTTCTCCACGGCTGACGAACTCCTGGAGATCTGCAGCCGCGAAGGCATGTCCATCTCCGACGTCATGCTCGCCAACGAGCTCACGTGGCGCAGCGAAGCCGAGCTGCGCGAGCAGCTGCTGGGCCTCTGGGCCGTCATGAAGGAGTGCGTGGAGAACGGCTGCAACGCCGAAGGCATCCTCCCCGGCGGCCTGAAGGTCACCCGGCGGGCGCCCTCGCTGTTCCGCACGCTTACCGCGTCGGCCCAAAGCGCCGAAGCCGCGGCAGCATCGCCGTCGCCCGTCCAGGCACCGGCCGATCCCTTGCTGGCGATGGAATGGGTGAACCTCTTCGCCCTGGCCGTGAACGAGGAGAACGCCGCCGGCGGGCGGATTGTCACCGCCCCCACCAACGGGGCAGCGGGCATTGTTCCCGCCGTCCTGCACTACTACGTGAAGTTTGTTCCGGGAGCCGACGACGACGGTGTGGTCCGCTTCCTCCTGGCGGCGGCCGCCGTCGGGATCCTGTTCAAAACCAACGCCTCCATCTCCGGCGCCGAAGTGGGCTGCCAGGGCGAGGTCGGATCGGCCTGCTCCATGGCCGCCGCCGGGCTCTGCGAGGTGCTCGGCGGAACGCCCCCGCAGGTGGAGAACGCCGCCGAGGTGGGGATTGAACACAACCTCGGCCTGACCTGCGACCCCGTGGGCGGGCTGGTGCAGATCCCCTGCATCGAGCGAAACGCGATCGCCAGCGTCAAGGCGATCAACGCGGCCCGGCTGGCCCTGCACGGGGACGGCAGCCACAAGGTCTCGCTGGACAAGGCGATCAAGACCATGCGCGACACCGGAGCCGACATGAAAACCAAGTACAAGGAAACCTCCCGAGGAGGACTCGCCGTGAATGTGATCGAGTGCTGAACCATGACTGCCACTGAAACCCACGTCCCCGCTCCCCAGGCGCCCACCACTGTGGAACACGTCCTCACCCTGGACTGCCCGGAAGGGCCCGGCATTGTCCACGCCGTGTCCGGCTTCCTGCTCGAGCACGGCTGCGACATCATCGACAACAAGCAGTTCGGTGAACGCTCCGAAGGCCACTTCTTCATGCGCGTGCACTTCGTCTCCGAGGGGGACGAATCCACGCTGGACGTCCTGCGGGACTCCTTCGCCCCCGTGGCGGAGAAGTTCGGCATGCGCTGGCAGCTGGAACGCCAGGGCTCCAAACGCAAGGTCCTGATCATGGTGTCCAAGTTCGGGCACTGCCTCAACGACCTGCTGTTCCGTGCCCGGATCGGCGAACTGCCCGTGGAGATCGTTGCGGTGGTGTCCAACCACCGGGACCACCAGACCCTGGTGGAGTGGCACGGCATCCCGTTCCACTACATCCCGGTCACTGCCGAGACCAAGCCCGCAGCGGAAGCCGAGCTGATGGAACTGGTGGACGGGCTCGACGTCGAACTGGTGGTGCTGGCCCGCTACATGCAAGTGCTCAGCGACGACCTGACCCGCAAGCTGGACGGCCGGGCCATCAACATCCACCACTCGTTCCTGCCCAGCTTCAAGGGTGCCAAGCCCTACCACCAGGCGTACGCGCGCGGCGTTAAGACCGTGGGCGCCACCGCGCACTACGTCAACGCAGAGCTGGACGAGGGGCCCATCATCTCCCAGCAGGTGGTGGACGTGGACCACACGTACGGCCCCGAGGACCTGGTGGCCGCGGGCCGCGACACCGAATGCAAGGCCCTCTCCAACGCGGTGAAGTGGCACTGCGAAGGCCGGGTCATTCTGCAGGGCAACCGCACGGTGGTGCTCCGCTAGCATGGGCCTCCGCCGCTGCCAGGACTGGAACCGCCTGTTGGGCGTCCCGGTCAGCGCCTGACCGGACATCTCTACAGCTGAAGCGCGGCTGGTTGCCCTCACGGGTGACCGGCCGCGCTTCTTGCTGTGCCCATTGGTGCCCCGCCCGGAGGTGGCCGGCAGGGCTGGGTCTCCCCGCCTTTGGGAGAGGACGACGGCGTGTCCCGGCCACGCGCCGTCGTCCGCGGGTTTGCTGGGGTGAAACCTGGGGAGATTCGGCGGGGCGTGCTCCCGTTACCGAAGCAGCCCCGCCCCGCGGATCAGGCCTCCGTTGCCGGGGACCCGGCGTCGTCCGCTTCTTCAACCTCGAGCAGTAGCGCGGTGCCCTGATACGCCGGCAGGTCGATGAAGAAGCTGTGCAGGTCATCCACCTGGCCCACGGTTTCGCCGCTGAAGAGGTCGCGCACGCTGGCGCCCGGCGGAAGGTGGGTGGACCGGACGCTGCCGGAGATGTCCTGGTCGGAGAAGTTCAGCACGGTGATTTCCACGGCGCCGCCGGCCAGGCCGTTCACCAGGACCAGCAGCCCACGGTGCGAAACGTCCGGCACGTCCAGAAGCGTTCCGGTGGCGATGCCGTGTTCCTCCCGCACCGCCAGGATCCGCTGGAGCCTGCGGGCAAAGGAGTTTTCGTTCTCGAGCTGTTCCGGGAGCGGCCCGTAGAGGCTGCGGGCGCGGGGCATTCCGGAGGATGAAGCCGTGGCGTCCGGGCTGGTGCCCATGATGTCGTGCGCGCCGCGGTTGATCCAGCGGGTGTCACCCTGCGCGATCAGTTCCCCAACGGTGCCGCGGTCCAGCACCGAAATCCCGGTCAGGTCCCAGCCGGAGAGTGCGAAGACGCCCGGCTGCAGCGCGTTGTACATGGACAGCAGGATGTGGGCGTCCAGGACCTGCGCCTCCTGCTCCGGCGTCAGCGCATCCGGGTCCTGGATCCCCAGGGTGGCCATGATGAAGCTGACAGTGGTGCAGGCGATCCCGTTCATGGTGAACACGGAGTTGTAGGGCGCGTTTTCGCCGGTGAGCCGCTCCCGCATGGTCTGCTGGACGTGCTCGGCGATCTGGGCCCCGGTCATTTCCTGGCCGCCGAGCTCGAAGACGTCGTCCCGGTGGCCCGCAGCGAAGTGCATGAGTTCGTACGTGAGCTCGTCGTGGTTCTGCAGGGCATGGACCAGGGAGGCCTGGTCCACCCCGATCTCCTTGGAGAGCCGCAGCGTCAGCCGCAGGAACTCCGTATCCCCGGTGACCAGCGCGAAGTGGTAAGCGGGCCGGGTGATGAAGTCGTAGGAAAGGTCGGGGCCGGATTCGGAGGTGGCCTTGATGTCGTCGATGGTCAGGTTCAGTTCCTGGAAGGAGAACCCGCCCACCTTGCGGATCATGGAGCCGATGAGCTGGTTGGCGGCCTCGGACAGCGGGTGCCCCTCGGACCAGCCCGGCTCCTCCTCGGCGCTCTTCTCCACGCCCAGGAAGCCGTTGGCATCGAGCCGGAGGGCGCCGGTGCCGAGGTCCACCAGGGAGTGCAGGGCATCGCCCACCACCAGGCGCATGCCCGCAAAGGTGGGGTCCAGCCAGTTGATGGACGGCTGGCCGGCCTTGAAGTAGTGGAGGTAAACCCAGCGGCGGGTCTTGCCGGTGGTGTCCACGATGGGCCGGGTGGCGCTCCAGTTGGTTTCCTTCACGCCGGGTTCGTAGAAGATCACCCGCTGCAGGCGGCCGATGATGTAACCGGCCTTCTGCAGGGCCTGTTCCGCATCCGGGCTGAGGTTCACCGAGTCCTTGCCCTCGGGGACGTCCGGCAGCAGGTGCCAGTCCTCCTCGGGGATGTCCACCATGTGGTAGATGCCGGGGTAGTCCCGGAAGTTCATTTCGGCGAGGCGGAAATCGGCGCCCTTGCCGGTGTGGCCCGGGACGATGTCATCGATGATCGTGCCGCCGTGTTCCGCGGCCACCTCGCACATCCGGCGGAATTCATCCTCGTCGCCGAACACCGGGTCGATGCCCATGCTGATCCGGTCGAAGTGGCCGTCCACGCTGGGGGTCTGCATCCATCCGCTGATGCCGCCGGCCAGCTTCACGGGGCCGGTGTGGATGGCGCGGATGCCGATGCTCCGGAACGCCTCCCACATTCCCTCGTCGCCCAGGGCGGACAGGAAGGACTGGCCGGGCTGGGTGATGAAGGACAGGGGATAGGCGGTGAACCACACGGGGGCGCGTTCGACGGCGGCACGCGGGTTGGGGTGCGCGTAGGAGTTCTGCCACATGCTGGCCTGGCCCGAGAGTTGCCGGGCGAGCGTGTTGGCGTCCCCGAGCATCGCCTGGTTCCGCAGCCATTCGACATAGGCTGCGTTGCGTCCGTCGAACTCGAAGGACGGCCTGGTGGCAAGGTATTGGCGGCGCCGGGCGATGGGCCTCAGGGCCTTGGGGCGTGCCGGGTAGAACTGTTCGTCGTAACTGATCTCCGCGTCGGCTGCCTGCTCGGTGGCAGCGGCCGTCTCCTGGCCTTCTTCGACATCGAGGGCATCTGCTTCAAAAATCCCCTCGCTGGTGGTCGGTTCGCTCATGGTTCCTCTTTCCGAAGGTTACTTCCATGGCCCGGAAGCGAACCCCCGGGACACCTTGCGCACGAATTCACCGTACCCCGGCGGGCACGGGCTATTCGCGGAACCGCGGCGGTGCGGCAGTAAAGGACTGTCATACGCACCGCTGCGCTTACGGACAAGAACCGGTCGCTGGCGGACAAACGGCCGCATGATCCCCGCTGCGAAGCTGGATTCCTCAACAACTTCCCCGCGCATGACCGTGAGAAGGACCCTTATGAGTATTTCGAATTCCGAACCCCGGACCACTGACGCTCCGGCCAGGGAGCACTCCACCGCCCTCCGCGCCGGAAGCGTCGGAGTAATGGGCATCCTCTTCTTTGTCCTGTCCGCCCAGGCGCCGCTGACCGGCATCGTGGGCGCCTCGCCGCTCGCGGCAGCCCTTGGCAACGGCGCCGGCGCCCCGGGCGCCTACCTGATTGTCGGCGTCGTGATTGTCATCTTCGCGGTGGGCTTCGTAGCCATGAGCCGCAGGATCCAGGCCAACGGCGCCTTCTACGCCTATGTGACGGCCGCGTTCGGCCGGAGAACCGGCGCCGGCGCGGCCTGGCTGGCCCTGCTGGCCTACAACACCATCCAGGCGGCCATGTACGGGCTGTACGGTGCGGCCTTCTCGGGGCTGCTCGCCCCCGTGGGCCTCGACGTTCCGTGGTGGCTGCTGGCCCTGGCCACCATGGCCGGCGTCCAGGTCCTCGGATCCCTGAATATCGAACTCGGCGCCCGTATCCTGGCCCTGCTGGTGGGCCTGGAAGTGGCGGTGCTGCTGCTGTTCGGCTTCACCGTCCTCTTCAGCGGCGGCGGCCCGGAGGGCATCAGTGTTGCGGCCTCCTTCTCGCCCCAGGCCATCGGCGCCGGCGCCCCTGGGGTGGCCATCATGTTTGCCGTGGCGTCCATGTTCGGGTTCGAATCCACCGCCATCTACTCGGCCGAAGCCAAAGACGCGCACCGCACGGTGGCCCGGGCCACCTACCTTTCTGTGGGCGTCATCTCTCTGTTCTTTTCCTTCATCTCCTGGATGCTGGTCAGCTACTACGGGCCGTCCAGGGTGATGGACGCCGCCGGGGCAGCCCTGGAATCGGGAGATGCCACCTCCTTCGTGCTTGGCCCGATGGTGGAACTCTTCGGCCCGTGGGCGGGGACGGTCACGGGCATCCTGCTGGTGACGTCGCTGCTGGCCGGGATCATCGCCTTCCACAACGGCATCAACCGCTACCTGCATTCGCTGGCGCTCCGCGGTTCCATGCCCGCCCGGGTGGCCCGGACCAACCGGCACCGCGCACCCGCCGTCGCCGCCTGGATCCAGACCGCCGCCGCCGTCGTCCTGGTGATGCCGTTCGCGGCCCTTGCCCTGGATCCCGTCCTTACCCTGTTCTCCTGGTTCAGCGGGCTGGCCGTGGCGGCGCTGCTGGTGCTGTACATGCTGTGCTCCGTGGCCGTCGTCGGCTTCTTCCGCCGCGAATCCGCCGGGGCCGGGCTGTGGCAGACGATGATCGCCCCCGCGCTCGCATCCGTCCTGCTCGCATGGGTCCTCTTCCTGGTGGTCAGCAACTTCACAGCCCTGATCGGCGGCAGCGCGGAAACAGCGGCGGCCCTGCTGGCCGCCGTGCCCGTGGTCTTCGTGGCGGGGGTGCTGGTGGAAGCCAGGGTTCAGCGCCACCTGGACGGTGCCGGCCGCGGAACGGCAAAAGCGGACCTGAGCCTCAGCTGAGCGTTGCCCGGCCGGCGGCAGGACCCGGCGGCAACGGAGTGGTCCGATGCGGAGCTGACGTTTCGCGCCGGGCCAACCCGTGCGCGGCACAGAACAGCCCAACCACGGCGACGGCTGCCCCCCACGCCGCCTCCGGGCCGGCCGGCCAGGTGCCGGCCAGCCCCAGGAAAGCCGGAACGGTGGCCGTAACGGGGCTGGCCAGCACCAGGGCCCACCCGATAAACGGGTCCATCCGCTTCCGGCCCAGTGCCAGGGAACCGAACAGGGCGCCCCACAGCACAGCCCAGGCCAGCCACAGGACTGCGAGCAGGGGATCGGAGCCGAGCCAGGCCGCGGCGAGGAGCAGCCCCAGTCCGGCCACCATGCCGCAGAACCAGCCCAGCCCCTTCGATCCCAGGTGCAGCAGCGAGTCCAGCCCCACGTAGACATAGGTAAGCCCGAACAGGAACATCCCGGCCACCGTCAGCAGCGGCGCCGCGTAACCCGCCAGGGACAGCAGGCCGAGCAGCAGCTGGAGGGGCCCCACCACCAGGTTCAGGACGGCGGCATCCCGCCACGGCAGCCGGTTCAGGGTGGCCAGGCCGTTGACCAGCAGGACGGCGCCGGAAAGCAGGAGGCAGAGGTAGGCCATGTCACGCCGCCCGTGAGCCGTGGATGCGCCGAACTTCAGATATCGCAGGATGGAATTTCGTTGTCACAATACGGAGATTAGCCCAGAAAGCTGGCTTCGCTTGGCGGTCGGCAGTCGCAATCGGTTAGGTTGAAACATAAACCTCTTGGGACAGTGCCGCCTCCTGTGTGCCGTCCCGCGTCCGGCCACGGTAAGGAAAACATCATGGATGCACGGCTCGAGGCCATCCGGGACACCGTCCTGGCCAGGAACCCCGGCGAAGCGGAATTCCACCAGGCTGTGGTGGAAGTCTTCGAAAGCCTGGGGCCGGTCCACGACAGGCACCCCGAGTTCCTTGAAGCCGCCATCCTGGAACGGCTGTGCGAGCCCGAGCGGCAGATCATCTTCCGCGTCCCGTGGACCGACGACGCCGGACGGGTCCAGATCAACCGCGGCTTCCGGGTGGAATTCAACTCCGCCCTGGGGCCGTACAAGGGCGGCCTGCGGTTCCACCCGTCCGTGTACCTGGGCATCGTCAAGTTCCTTGGATTTGAACAGATCTTCAAGAACGCCCTCACCGGCATGCCCATCGGCGGCGGCAAGGGCGGCTCCGATTTCGATCCCCGCGGCCGCAGCGACGCCGAAGTCATGCGCTTCTGCCAGTCCTTCATGACCGAGCTCTACCGGCACATCGGCGAATACACCGACGTTCCGGCCGGTGACATTGGCGTGGGCGGCCGCGAAATCGGCTACCTCTTCGGCCAGTACAAGCGCATCACCAACAGGTATGAGTCAGGCGTCCTCACCGGCAAGGGCATCTCCTGGGGCGGGTCCCTGGTCCGCCCCGAGGCCACCGGGTTCGGCACGGTCATCTTCACGCAGGAGATGCTGAAGACCCGGGGGTCCTCCTTCGACGGCCAGCGCGTGGTGGTTTCCGGTTCCGGCAACGTGGCCATCAACGCGATCGCCAAGGCGAAATCGCTGGGCGCCACCGTGGTGGCCTGCTCCGACTCTTCGGGCTACGTGGTGGACGAGGCAGGCATCGACGTCGCGCTTCTCCGCGAGGTGAAGGAAGTGGAGCGCGGCCGCCTGAAGGACTATGCGGAGCGCCGCGGCGGCGTCGCGTACGTGGAGGGCGGCTCCGTGTGGGACGTCGACGCAACGGTGGCACTGCCCTGCGCCACGCAGAACGAGCTCGACGGCGATGCTGCCGCCCGCCTGGTGCGCGGCGGCCTCCTGGCGGTCGGCGAAGGCGCCAACATGCCCTCCACCCGCGACGCCGTTGCGGTGTTCCAGGATGCCGGACTGCTGTTTGGCCCCGGCAAGGCTGCCAACGCAGGCGGCGTGGCCACCTCGGCATTGGAAATGCAGCAGAACGCCAGCCGGGATTCGTGGTCCTTCGAGCACACCGAAGAGCGGCTGACCGAGATCATGGTGGGTATCCACCACCGCTGCGCGTCCACCGCCGACGAGTACGGCCAGCCGGGCAACTATGTGCTGGGCGCCAACATCGGCGGGTTCGTCAAGGTGGCCGATGCCATGCTGGCCCAGGGCCTGATCTGACCGCGGCTTCATCAGGCATTGGGGCTACTCCGGGTGCCGCTCCGGGATGCCGCACCCGCCGGCCGTCCCTGGCTGCACCTTCTAACTGCCGCGGCGCCAGTCCGACGGCGGCACGCCAAACGCATCCCGGAACGTGCGGCTGAAGTGTGCCGCATCCAGGAAGCCCCAGCGGGCGGCAACGGCGCCGACCGGCAGCCCGGCGTGCAGAGGGTCCCGGAGGTCGCGGCGGGCCCCTTCCAGCCGCTGCGTCCGGATCCACGTGGCCACAGTGGTTCCGGACTCGTGGAAGACGTTGTGCAGGTGCCGGGTGGAAATGAAATGCGCCGCCGCGATGCTGGCCGGCGAAAGCAGCGGATCTGACAGGTTCGCGTCAATGTACTCGCGCACCGCCACCGCCAGCAGGGCCTGCGGCTTCATCCGGTCCGGGGAGATGTCCATTTCGGCGTGCAGCATGGTGGACACCAGGTCCAGGGCGTTGGCCGCGAGCCTCGAGCCGCTGGGGCCGTTGAGCACGTCCAGATTCTCGGAGAGCTGCCGGATGAACTGTCCCACGATGCCGCTGAGGCCGCCGTCGCCGGCCATCCGCACTGCCGCCAGCTGCCCTACATACTCCGTGGGCAGGGCGAGGGTATCGCACGGGAACATCACCACCATGATCCGGGTGGTGTCCTCGAAGGCCAGCGTGTAGGGCCGGTTGGTGTCGTAGATGGCGAGGTCGCCGGGCCGGAGGACCGCCTCCCGGTTGTCCTGGATCAGCAGGCCGGTGCCTTCGAGCTGCAGGTTCAGTTTGAAATACCGCTCGTGGGCCCGGGCAATGAGCGCCGGCGTGCGGTGGACTTCGTGGGATGTGGCCGTGACCTCCACGATGGACATCCGGTCCAGGACCCTGGAACGCAGCTGTCCGCGGAATCCCTCAACGTCTGCCGTCCTCGCCGTCAGCGGCACAAAGGACTCCGCCACCAGGTGCTTCCAGTGGTCGAACGATGAGGCAATGCTGGCGGTGAGGGCCTGGCTTGCGGGGGCCGTAGCCCGGACGGGTGCTGGCATGGCTGCTCCTGACGAGTGGTCACTCGGACGTTCCCCCGGAACTGTGTCGTGGAACACAGTGACAACAGGTTAGGGTCCGCGGAATCTTTTTTCAACACTTGGCGAAAAAAGACGACGGCGGCACCTTCCCGCGTGCCGCCGTCGAACGTCCCCCGGACACGCAACGGCGTGGCATGATCAGGCCATGGAAGGTTCAGGCGGGACGCGGCGGGACTTCAATGCGCGCTCGCATCACTCGCGCCTGCGGATGCTGGTGATGCTCGCCGTCGGGCTGGCAACGGCGGTGCTGGTGGGGGCCCTGGGGAGCTGGGCCTACGCGCCCGCGCTTGGCTGGGCCGCGGCGTCCGCCACCTACCTGGCCTGGGTCTGGAGCGTCATCGGGCGCCTGGGGCCGGAGGCCACAGCCGCCCATGCACGGCGCGAAGACCCGGGCAGGGTGTTTTCCGACGCCCTGGTCCTGACCGCCACCGTGGCAAGCTTCGCCGGCGTGGGCCTCATCCTCGTCGATGCGTCCAAGGCGGAGGGCTTCGCCAAGGATGCCATCGTGGCCATGGCCCTTGGCAGCATTGCCCTGTCCTGGTTCCTGGTGCACACCCTCTTCACTTTGCGCTACGCCTCGATCTTCTACCGGGACCGGGGCGGGATCGATTTCAACGGGGAAGAACCTCCCCGCTACAAGGATTTTGCGTACCTGGCCTTCACGGTGGGCATGACCTTCCAGGTTTCGGACACGAGCCTCAAGACGCGGGCGATCCGCGGCACGGTCCTCCGGCAGGCGCTGCTGTCCTACCTCCTGGGAACCATCGTGCTGGCCACCACCATCAACCTGGTCTCGGGCCTTGTCCGCTAGGCGGAGCCGGTCGCATGGCCCGGACATGCGAATGGGTGCAGTTCCCTCAAGGGAACTGCACCCATTGCTGTACCGGGAGCCGGCCAGGGACTAGTCCTTCTTGAAGGCGTCCTTGACCTTTTCGCCGGCCTGCTTCAGGTCAGCTTTGGCCTGATCGGTCTTGCCTTCGGCCTTCAGGCTCTCATCGCCTGAAGCGTGGCCGGCAGCTTCCTTGCCCTTGCCGCCAAGCTTTTCCGCGGCGTTATCAATCTTGTCGTCCAAACCCATGAGCTGCTCCTTGCGTTCGTACCCGCCCCGGGAAGCCCCGGAACCTGACCCTCAATACTAAGCATGCTTTTAGTTTTCTGCGTCCCCTTCCCGGCGGGTTTAAGGCAAACTCACAGGATTAGGTAGGGTTTCCCCGATGTCCCCGCCGGTTGCCCTATCGGGCGCTCCCGGCGGCACGTGTTGTCCGGTTTAGCAGCGCAGCAGGGCCAGATAGCCGTCAAGCTGCGCGTCGTGGCCGAAGTCCGCCTGGCCCGGCGGGGCGAGTGCAGCCTCGATCTGGGCGCCGAGCAGCATGTTCAGGAGCTGGCGGGCCAGGAGGGAATCGTCGACGGCGGCGCGGACGTCGCCGCTGTTCCGCGCCTCCGCGAGGTAGCGCCGGATGGTGTCCACCCATTCCTCCATGGACTGCCGGTGGATTTCGGCCTTCCCGGGGTCGGTAACCGCCTTCTGCCAGAACGGGATCACGATGCGGGCCTCGTTGATGCGTTCTTCATCCAGGGGGAGGACCTCGAGGCAGAAGGCCTGGAGGGCATCCAGGCCGGACCTGCCCCCGGTGACTTCCGCAATGCGCCGGTTGGTCCGGTTGAACACGTGGCTGAAGGCGAACTCCAGGAGTGTGTCCTTGGTGGGGAAGTAGGGTTTCAGGGCTCCGTTCGCGAAGCCGGCTTCCAGGGCGATTTCCCGCATGGTGGCGCCTTCCATGCCCTGCCTGGCGATGATCCGCCAGGTGGCATCCACCAACTCGAGGCGCCGCTCGTCGTGGTCAACAATCTTCGGCACCGCGGCCCACTCCCGGAAATTTTTTGGCTCAGACTCTTGTGGGCCATGTTACGGACGTTTATTCTCTACAACTATAGAAAATAAGCCACCGGCAGCCGGCGACGGCCCGATCAAAGGTTTCCCATGACTCCTACCCCCACCGAAACCACCACGGCATCGGCCTCTGCAACTGCCTATGGGCCGGTCACGGCAGCTGAGATCCTTGAGGTGCGTGCCATCCTCCAGGCCGAGGGGCTCTTTGGCCCGCAGCACCGCATCGCCTACCTGGGGTTGCTGGATCCGGCGCGGCGCACGGATCTCCGCGGCACGGATCTCCGCGGCACGGATCTCCGCGGTGACGCCGGCGAAGTGAACCGCCGGTTCCGTACCTTCATCCACGATGTCTCCGGCGCTGCGCCGCGCGATGTTGTGGTCTCCGTGACGCAGCGGACAGTGGAAACCGCCGTCGAGCTCGATACCGCGGTGACCGGCGAACTGCCGGTCCTCGAAGAGGAGTTCGAGGTGGTGGAGTCACTGCTTGCCGCTGACGGACGCTGGCTGCAGGCACTCGCGGACCGGGGGCTCGACGTCGAAAAGGTCCGGGTGGCACCGCTCTCCGCCGGCGTCTTCGAGTACCCCGAGGAAAAAGGCCGGCGCATCCTTCGCGGCCTGGCGTTCGTCCAGGACTTCCCGGAGGACAGCGCCTGGGCGCACCCGGTGGACGGCCTGGTGGCGTACGTGGACGTGGTCAGCCAGGAAGTCACCCAGGTGATCGACCTCGGTGCCGTTCCCGTCCCGGCCGAACACGGTAACTACACCGACCCCGAACTGACCGGCCCGCTGCGCACCACGCAGAAGCCCATCAGCATCACCCAGCCCGAGGGGCCCAGCTTCACCGTCACGGGCGGCAACCACGTGGAATGGGAAAAATGGAGCCTGGACGTGGGGTTCGATTCCCGCGAAGGCGTGGTCCTCCACAACCTCGCATTCCAGGACGGCGACCGGAAACGGGCCATCATCAAACGGGGTTCCATCGCCGAGATGGTGGTTCCGTACGGCGATCCGTCACCCATCCGGTCCTGGCAGAACTACTTCGACACCGGCGAATACCTGGTGGGCCAGTACGCCAACTCGCTGGAACTGGGCTGCGACTGCCTGGGCGAGATCATCTACCTGAGCCCGGTCATCAGTGATTCGTTTGGCAACCCGCGGGAAATCCGCAACGGCATCTGCGTGCACGAGGAGGACTGGAGCATCCTCTCCAAGCACTCCGACCTGTGGAGCGGGGTCACCTACACCCGCCGCAACCGCCGCCTGGTGATCTCCTTCTTCACCACCATCGGCAACTACGACTACGGCTTTTACTGGTACCTCTACCTGGACGGCACCATCGAGTTCGAGGCTAAGGCCACCGGCGTTGTGTTCACGTCGGCGTTCCCGGAGGGCGGCTCGGACAACATCTCCCAGCTCGCCCCCGGCCTGGGCGCGCCGTTCCACCAGCACCTCTTCAGCGCCAGGCTGGACATGGCCATCGACGGATTCACCAACCGGGTGGAGGAAGAAGACGTCATTCGGCAGTCCATGGGCCCCGGGAACGAGCGCGGCAACGCCTTTTCCCGGAAGCGCACGCTGCTGGCGCGGGAGTCCTACGGCGTCCGGGAAGCCGATGCGCGGGCCGGCCGCACCTGGATCATCTCCAACGCCGAATCCCGCAACCGGCTGGGCGAACCGGTGGGCTACAAGCTCCACTCGCAGAACCAGCCCACGCTGCTGGCCGATCCGGACTCCTCCATTGCCCGCCGCGCGGCGTTCGCCACCAAGGACCTCTGGGTTACCCGCCACGCCGAGGAGGAGCGGTACCCCACCGGAGATTTCGTGAACCAGCACGGCGGCGGAGCTGGCTTGCCCGGGTATGTGGCGCAGGACCGGGACATTGACGGCCAGGACATCGTGGTGTGGCATACCTTCGGCCTCACCCACTTCCCGCGGGTGGAGGACTGGCCCATCATGCCCGTGGATACCGTGGGGTTTAAGCTCCGCCCCGAGGGGTTCTTCGACAGGAGCCCAGTCCTGGACGTTCCCGCGAACCCGAACCAGCAGGCGTCCTCCTGCCACAGCGAGGGCGGCAGCGGTGGTTGCCACTAGCCTGGTCCCCGCCGCGCCGGGCGGCACAGCCACGCGGACGACGCCGGGCGGCCGGGTCCGCGCCCAAGGTCCCGTCCTGCACCGGCGCCTCTGCGCGGTGGTCACCGCAGTGTCCTGCGCTGCGCACCTGTGGCTGGCTGTCTCGGGGCACCACGGACCCTGGCTGGGTTTCCTGATGATCGCCATCGCAGCAGTCTGCGTTCCCTGCACCGTGCACATTTGGCGGCACAGCCGGGTGGGGGCCTTGCACCAGGTGGCGGTGTCCGCCGTGGTGATGGTGGCTGTGCACGCTGTCCTCCTGCTGGGCGCGGCCGGTACGGGGCACGCCCACGGGGGAGGGCCGGCGTCGGCCGCAATTTCCTTGCCTGCGGCGGCAGCCAGTGCCCAGCTGCTGCTGGTCATCGTCCTCGAACTCACCACCGCGCTGCTCGCCGCAACGCTGGTGGCGCGGCTCCGTGCCGCGCACCGGCATGGCTGAGCCACCCGGCGTCACGCAGGGCACGCTTTTGGCCTCCTCGGGCCCGGTGTTCCGCGCAAAGCCGGGGATCCGCCGTCGGGCGTGCTCCGAAAGGGTGCTGTGCGTGACGCGGGCAGGGCCGGCTGCCTACTTTTCGTCCGGCCCCAGGTCCGGGCCGGACACGAAGCGGACCTCCCGGGTGGTGCTGCCCTGCAGTTCCAGGACGGCGAGCTCGTTGGCGCCCTCGCGGATCAGCGGCCCGGGCACGTACAGGGTGCGCTGCGGGCCGCGGCTCCAGTAGCGGCCCAGGTTGAAGCCGTTGATAAAGGCGTTGCCCTTGGTCCAGCCGTCCAGCCGCAGGTACCTGTCGCCCGGTCCCTCGGCGTCGAAGGTGGCAAAAGAGAGGGAGGGGCCGGCTACCCCGGCTGACGCTGAACCGGACAGCTCCGCCGCCGCGGCACGGAACACCTCCAGCGAAGACATGTCCACCGGCCGGACGCTCCAGTCCTGCACTTCCACACCGTCCAGCAGCGCCGGACCGGCCAGGCCCTTCGCCTCCCCGATCCGCGGCCCGTAGTTGACCCTGCCCTGGTCCTCCACGAGGACTTGCAGCAAGCCGCCGCGGGGTAGGACGATGGAGCGCTCGCCGAGCTCCCGGCTCAGCGTCCCCAGCGGGAAGCCGTCCAGGAAGAACTGCGCGCGGTCGCGAATTTCGCTGAAGGTGAGGACTCCGCCGCGGTCCAGCTGCCGTTCGTAGAGGAAGAAGCCGCGGTACTGGCCGGTGGCTTCACTCGGCGGCATGGAACCGGGGACGGTCACGGCGGGGAAGGACGCGGCCACGTCCAGGAGCAGGGCACTGGACGTTACGGACACGGCCGACGCCGGAACAGCGGCCCGGCGCTCCGGCACCTCCGCGGGAACCGGGAAGTGCTTGGCGATGACGTCCCGGAACGCGAAGTACTTGTCCGTGGGGTGGCCGTCCTCGGTGAGCGGCGCGTCGTAGTCGTAACTGGTGATGGTGGGTTCGTAAATGCCTTTGTCGTTGGCACCGTTGGTGAAGCCAAAGTTGGTGCCGCCGTGGAACATGTAGATGTTCACCGACGCCCCGGCGGCCAGCAGGGCGTCCAGTTCCGCGGCCGATGCGGTGGCATCGGTGGCGTGGTGGTGGGTGCCCCAGTTGTCGAACCAGCCGTTCCAGAACTCCGCACACATCAGGGGCCCGTCCGGCTGCCGCTCCCGCAGGAAGTCCAGCCGCTCGTCCGCGCGTGAACCGAACGTCCCGGTCTTATGCAATCCTGGCAGCGAGCCGTCCTCGATCATGGTCCCGAAAGGCTGGTCGCAGGTGAACAGGGGAACTTCGACGCCGGCCCGCTTGGCCGTATCCACGAGGTGCTGCAGGTAGGCCTTGTCCGAGCCATAAGCGCCGTATTCGTTTTCGATCTGGAACAGGACCACCGGACCCCCGCGGGTGACCTGACGTTCCACCACGATGGGCAGCAGCTTGTCCATGAACCCGTCCACGGCCGCCAGGTAACCGGGCTCGCTGCTGCGCACGCCAATAGCGGGGTCGGTGAACAGCCACGCCGGGAGGCCGCCGTTGTCCCACTCCGCGCAGATATAGGGCCCGGGCCGGACGATCGCCTGCATGCCCTCGGCTGCCACCAGGTCCAGGAAGCGGCCCAGGTCCAGGCCGCCGTCGGTCCGGAAGCTGCCGGGCGTGGGGGAGTGCTCGTTCCACGGCACATACGTCTCGATGGTGTTCAGGCCCATGAGCCGCGCCTTGCGGATCCGGTCCGCCCACAGGTCCGGGTGGACACGGAAGTAGTGGATGGCGCCGGAGAGGATGCGGAACGGTTCTCCGTCCAGCAGGAAGTCGCGGCTGCCGATGGCAAAGGTATGCACGGAGGATCCCAAATCAGTTGGCGGTGCGGAGGGCGGCTGTGTAGGCGTAGGTGGTGTTGCTCCAGATGATGAAGAGCAGTGGTGCGGGTGCGAGGGCGATGCCCAGGACGGGCTGCAGGATGGCGGCGGAGGCGATGATGCCGAGGAGTACGAGGGTGGCGAGGCTGAGGTACCAGCGTTGGACGGTGAGGTAGAGGGCTGCTTTGAGCAGGTTTTTGAGGCTTGTTTCGGGGTGGAGGACGACGCCGGCGATCGCTGTCATGGTCACGGCCAGGGTGGTGGCGGCTGCTACGAGGATCACGGGGACCAGGAGGGCGGCTGCGGGCATGGTTTGGACGATCACGAGGTCAACGCCGAGGAACAGGAGGGTGGCGGCGGCGGCGAGCCCGAGCGGGGCGGTTTTGCGGAACCCGTGCCGGTACCCGGTCAGGTAGGCGGCGACGGGTTTTACCGCGGCGCCGTCGTCGTGCAGGGCCTTGAAGGTGGTGAAGAGGGCGGCGAGGGAGGGCGGGATGGTGATGGTGAGGGCGAGGAAGAAGGGCCAGGCGGCGGCGGGGTCTGCCACGAGGGCCAGGCAGAGCACCAGGGGTGCGTTCGCGAGGGCCGTGAGGACGTTTCCTGTGAGGAAGGTGTAGATGAAGCCGAAGATGTTCCCGAAGGTTTCGAAGCCGGGGCTGGGGATCCGCCCGGCCAGGCCGCGTTGCCGGGGTTGTTGGCCTGGGTTTGGTGAGTGCCGGGTGGGGTGTTGTGCCACGGTGGTCATCCTTTCATGCCGCTCGTGGCGATGCCCTGGATGAAGTAGCGCTGGCCGATGAGGAAGATCGCGAGGATGGGGATCACGGAGATCACGGATCCGGTCATGATCATGGCGTATTCGGCGTCGAATTGGCCCACGAAGGAGCGCAGGCCGAGTTGGACGGTCCAGAGCCGGTTGGAGGTGAGGTAGATGAAGGGGCCCATGTAGTCGTTCCAGGTGTTCACGAACGTGAGCAGGGCGAGGCTGGCGAGGGCGGGTTTGGAGAGGGGGAGGATGACGCGGGCCCAGATGCCGTATTCGCTGAGGCCATCGATGCGGGCGGCTTCGCAGAGTTCGTCGGGGATGGTCATGTAGTACTGCCGCATGAGGAACACGCCGAACGCGCCGAAGGCCTGGAGCAGGATGAGGGCGTTGAAGCTGTTGGTCAGGCCGAGGTTCTGCATCATGATGTACTGCGGGACCATGTAGGCCTGCCAGGGCACGGCGATGGTGCCGATGTAGGCCAGGAACAGGACGTCGCGGCCGGGGAAGCGGACTTTGGAGAAGCCGTAGGCGGCCAGGGATCCGGTGAGGACCTGCAGGCAGGTGATGATCACGGCGAGGTAGAGGGAGTTCTGGAGGTAGCCCATCATGGGGATGCGGGTCCAGATTTCGGTGTAGTTGCTCCACACGAACTCGGTGGGGATCCATTGGATGGGGACGGTGAGGACCTGGTTGTTTTCCTTCAGGGAGGAGGAAACCATCCAGATGAACGGAACCATCAGCGCCGCGACCAGGACTACCAGGGCGGCGTAGATGACGAGGTCTGTGGTGCGTTTCTTCGCCTCCCGCGGGGAACGGCGGCGTTCGCTGCGGCGGTCCTCTTCCGCGGTGTTTGGGGGAAGCCCGGTTCCCATGAGCCGGGACTCGGCCTTGAGGTCTTCGGCCATGTTGGTCATCAGCGTTCCCTCCGCTGTTGGATCTTGAATTGGAGCACGGTGACGGTCAGCACGATGAGGAACAGTACGAGGGAGATGGCTGAGGAGTAGCCGAATTTTCCTTCGCCGATGCCTTCTTGGTAGATGAGCTGGGAGAGCACGGTGGTGGAGCGGCCGGGGCCGCCGTTGGTCATGACGACGATGAGGTCGAAGACTTTGAAGCTGGAGACGGTCAGCATGACCACCACGAAGAACGTGGTGGGGCGCAGCGAGGGGATGGTGACGTTCCAGAAACGTTGCCAGGCGGAGGCGCCGTCGACTTCGGCGGCTTCGTAGAGTTCGGCGGGGATCGCCTGGAGACCGGCGAGGTAGAGGACCATGTAGTAGCCCATGTCGCGCCAGACGCTGGTGATGATGACCGCGGGCAGGGCCCAGTCGGAGCTGGAGGTCCAGCCCGGCGGGTTGGCGATGCCGATGGTGGTGAGGAACTGGTTGATGGGGCCGCTGTCGGGGCTGAAGAGCATGTTCCAGACCACTGCCACTGCCACCAGTGAGGTGATGTACGGGAAGAAGATGGCGACGCGGAAGAAGCCGATGCCTTTGAGTTTGCGGTTCAGGAGCATCGCCAGGAGCAGGGCCAGGGCCATGGTCAGGGGGACGTGGCCGATCGCGTAGACCACGGTGTTGCGCAACGCGATCCAGAAGGAATCGGACGCGAACATCCGCTGGAAGTTCGCCAGTCCCACCCACTTCGGGGCCGTGAAGGAGGTCCATTCCATGAAGGACAACGCGAACGCGGCCAGGACCGGGATCAGGGTGAAGGCCAGGAACCCCAGGAAATTCGGCAGGATAAACGTCCAGCCAATCAGGGTATTACGCCGGGCCTGCTTCCGGTTGCCCCGGCTGTGGACAGCCGGGGCAACCGTCGAAGGAATAGTGTCAGTGCTCATGGCTGCCTGTTACTGGCCCAGGACTTCGCTTTTGACGCGTTTGCCCATCTCGGCAACCCCGTCGGACACCGAGCGCTCACCCACCATGATCAGGTCGTGCTCCTGGTTGAGCACCTTGTCCGTAGCGGCCGACTTGTCGCTGACCGGCATTTCCAGGGCAACCTTGTCCGGGGTGAAGGCCTTCTTGGACAGTTCGTCCGTGGGCATGCCGGCAAGCTTGAAGTACTCAGCGGTGATGGCGTCGTTCTGAAGGGCCGGCACAACGCCGATCTTCGAGATGGCCTTGGCGCCTTCCTCACCCGCAGCCCACTCGATGAACTTCTTGGCTGCGTCCGAGTGCGCGGCGTTCTTGTTGACGGCGAAAGCGGTGGGCGAACCGAACGTGGTGACCTTGCCGTCGTCCTTCTTCTGCGGCATCGGAGCCAGGCCCCAGTCCACGGTGGACTTACCGTCCTTCTTGGCCTGCAGGATGCCGGCGATGTACCAGGTGCCCATGGGCATCATGGCTGCCTGGCCGGTCTCGAACATGGTGCGGTAGCTGGTCTTCTGGCTCTTGGCGGTGCCGAAGTCCAGGGTGGCGCCGCTCTTCTGCAGGTCCAGGGCGGTGTTGTACTGGTCCTCGAAGAAACCGTAGTCGCCGCTGTTCTGGTCGGCGTCATCCTGGGCGGCCGCGATGGCCTGCACCACGGAGCGCCAGATGTGGTGGTAGGTGCCGTAGACCTTCTTGCCGTTGGCCTCGGTGGTGAGCTTCTTGGCCAGCGCGGTGTACTCGTCCCAGGTCAGGTCGGCGGGGTTCTCCACGCCTGCGGCCTTGAGCAGGTCCTTGTTGTAGTACAGGAGCCAGAAGTCCTGCCGGTAGGGGGCGGCGTAGTACTTGCCGCCGATGTCGAAGGCGTCCAGGCCCGCGAGGTTGTCCTTGCCAACGGTGTCCACCACGCTGTTGATTTCCTGCAGCTGGCCGTTGTTGGCGTAGCGGGCGTAGTCGATGACGTTTTTCATGGTGAGGACGTCGGTGGTGTCGCCGCCGGCCAGCATGGTGGTGACCTTCTGCGGGTAGTCATCGGCGAGGATGTCTACGGGTTCGATGTCGATGTCCGGGTTGGCTGCTTCGTAGCTGTCGAAGAGGGCTTTGAACTCCGGGGTGCCTTCGTAGTTCCATACCGAAACGGTCAGGCGGGTCTTGCCTTCCTGGCCTTGGGGTTCGGCCGGTCCGGCGGCGCCGGCACAACCGGACAGGCCCAGGCCTGCGGTTACTGCCAGTGCGATGGCGGCGAGGGTGGTGCGCTTCATTGCGTGCTCCTTACTGGGTTTTTGGTCTGCCGCGTCCGCGGCCGGGGTGGTTCAGGCGCTCAGGGAGAGGTCTTCGGAGACCACCTGGGCTACGAGCTGTTCTCCGGTGAGGTACCGTTCGAGGTCGTTCAGGGCGGCGTCGGACATCCGCCGGGTTTCGGTGCCGAGGGATCCGGCGATGTGGGGCGTGAGCACCACGTTGGGCAGGTCATAGAGGACCGAATCCTTTGGCAGCGGCTCGGGGTCGGTGACGTCCAGGAGGGCCTGGATCCGCCCGGTGGCGCACTCGGCCTCCAAGGCGCGGGTGTCCACCAGTGAGCCGCGGGCGGTGTTGATCAAGGTGGCGTGGTCCTTCATGGCCCGCAGTTCCGCGGCCCCGATCATGTGCCGGGTTTCCGGCAGCGCCGGGGCGTGGATACTCACGACGTCCGAGGCCGCCAGCAGTTCGGCCAGGCCCACCAGCCGGCCGCCGGCGGCAGCCACGGCGGCGGGATCGGCGTGCGGATCGTGGACCAGGCAGGTGACGTCCTGCAGTTGCTGGACCAGGCGGACCACGCGGCGGCCGATGCGGGAGAACCCCACCACCCCGATCACGCGGCCGATGTTGCCCACCTCGCCGCGCGTCGTCGTATAGGACCAGTCCTCACGCCAGGTGCGGGCATCGTTGGCCAGCACCTGTGCCTTCTTCCCGGCCAGCACGATGGACGCGAACGTAAACTCGGCCACCGGGATGGCGTTCGCGTCAGCGCCGTTGGTCACCAGGATGCCCCGGTCCCACAACTCCGGCGTGACGAAACTGCGCACCGTCCCGGCGCAATGGAACACTGCCCGCAGGTTCGGCATCCGCTCCAGCGCCGCCGCATCGAGCCGCGGCACGCCCCAACTGGTCAGCAGGACCTCCACGTCCGCGAGCCGGCCCGCCACCGCCGGATCCTCCAGCGAATCGGTCCACGGCTGCCCGCCCAGATCCACCAGCCCCGCCAACCGGTCCAACCGGGTGGAATCGAACTGGTCAGCAAAGGTTCCGTGGTTCATGACCAGCAGGGCCTTGGGTTTTGGCGACATCCGGGCCTCCCTTCTTTCGTGTTCGTTTGCGCTCACAACCGCAATTCATGTCTTGCATCACATCTAACAATCAGTAGATACTCATGAACAAGACAGAACAACCAAGTTATTCAATATCGATCCAAAACGATCGTATTCGAACATGAGAGCAGATGATGACGCCCCCTTCCGGCCCCCACACCACGCTGCCGGCACCCGCAGCGCCACTGGCCACTGCTTGGGGACCCGACGGCTCCCAGCCGGCGCTCCTTCGCCTGTTGGCCGGCGCGGCCGGGCGCCTCAGTGTTCCCGCAGCAGGCAGCAAAGCCTGGCCTGCCACGGGGTTGAATCTGCCCGCTCCTGTTGTCCGGCACGCACAGGAGGAACGGGGAACGCCGTGGCCCCAGCCCCTGGTGTCCCACTACGCCCGGTATTTCCGGGACGGAAACCGGACGGCCTACGAAGACCTGGTGGCTGCACGCCAGCAGCGGCTGACCCGCGCCGTAGTCATGGCCCTGGCCAGTGATCCCGGCCGGCAGGAAGGGGACGGAGACGAGGCGGAAGCGTGGCTCGACGAGGTCATCGACGGCGCGTTCCTGCTCTGCGAACAGAGCTCGTGGAGCTGGGCCGCGCACGACGACGTCTTCCGCCGCACGGGCTGCGTTGTTCCGGACCTGGCCACCCCGTACCTGGACCTCGGCGCCGGGGAGGTGGCCGCGCAGCTGGCATGGCTGGACCATGTCCTGGGCAGGCAGCTCGATGACCGGGCGCCGGGGCTGCGGCGGCGCATCCGCGACGAGGTCACCGGGCGTGTGATCAGGCCTTTCCTTGACCGGCTGGACTGGCACTGGCTGGGCCTGGACGGGGATGTCCATAACTGGAATCCCTGGATCCACTCCAACCTGATTGCGGCGGCGCTGTTGCTGGTGGATGACCCCGCCACCCAAGCGCAGGCAGTGGCCCGCTGCATCGAGGGCCTGGACCGTTTCCTGGCATCCATCCCGGCCGACGGCGCCATTGACGAGGGCTTCGCCTACTGGTGGAACGGTGCCGGGCGGGCGCTGGAGGGGCTGGCCCTGCTGGAACAGGCCACGGGCGGCGTGCTCGACGGCGGCCTCCCGGTGGTCCGCGAACTGGTCGCCTTCCCGCACCGCATGCACATCGGCGGCGCATGGTTCCTCAACGTGGCCGACGGTCCGGCACGCGCTGCGGCTGCCCTTCCCTGGGACATGCTGCACCGCTGGGCAGTCCGTCTGGGCGATCCGGAGGCAGCAGCCCACGCCGCTGCCATGGCCACCGGCGTACCGGATCCCGCTGCGGGGCTCGGCCGGGTCCTGCACACGATGCTCGAACGCCCGGAACCCGCTTCCGACGCCCCTCCGCTTGTGGCCGGCACCTACCTGCCATCGGTCCAGATCATGGTGGCCCGCGAAACCGGAGGAACGGCGGAGGGACTGCTCCTGGCCGCGAAGGGAGGCCACAACGGCGAGCACCACAACCACCGCGACGTCGGCTCGGTAGTGGTTGCCGTGGACGGGGTTCCCCTCCTGGTGGACGCCGGGCAGCCCACCTACACTGCCCAGACGTTCGGCCCGGACCGCTACGGCATCCGCGCGATGCAGAGCAACTGGCACAGCGTCCCTGCCCCGTTCGGCCTTGAACAGGGAACCGGCAGGGACTTCGCGGCCGGCGTCCTCAATGCGCCTACCCCGGAGCGGTCGCAGCTGGAGCTCGCCCTGGGAGCGGCCTACGGATTCGAACCCCGGGCCTGGATCCGGGCCGCGGAACTGCACCGGGCCCCCGGCCGCATCACCATCGCCGACCGCTGGGACCTGTCGACGTCGGCCGCGGGCGGAACGGCCGACGTCGACATCACCTTCCTGACGGCCGGAACCTTGATCCTCGGCCAGGAAGGGGCGGCGACAGTCCGTCCGGACGGCATCCCGGCGGTTGGCGCGGCAGACGCGACCCCGCGGGGAGCTGCCCTGCGCTGGGACCCGGCAGCCGTCGTCGTCCTCGTGGACGAATGGCAGCTGGACGATCCGCTCCTCGCCGACGCGTGGGGACCGCGGCTGACCCGGCTCCGGTTCCGCACGCCGGCCGCAACTGCACCATCCCCTGCTTTCCGCGCCGCCGGCGCATTCACCCTCACTGTGGAGGCAACACCATGAGCCCTGAGCAACCGTCCGAACCCACCGGAAAGTCGCTGTTTTCGCTGCAGCGCCGGGAACGGCTCATGGAGGAACTGCGGGCGCACGGTGCCATCACCGTCCGTGACATCGCGGCGAAGCTGGGCGTCAGCGAACTGACCATCCGCCGCGACGTGAACATCCTCGCGGACGAGGGCCTGGTGTCCCGCGTGCATGGCGGCGCCACGCTGCCCAGCCCGCTGGACCGCTCGGCAGCGGGCCGGGCAGCACAGCACAGCTACTCCATCGGCATGGTGGTGCCGTCACTGGACTACTACTGGCCGCAGGTCATCAGCGGGGCGCGGGCCGAGGCGGAAGAGCAGAACCTGCGGATCATGGTGCGCGGGTCAGCGTACGACGCCGCAGACAACCGCAGGCAGGTGCAGGCCCTGCTGGACACCCAGAACATCGACGGCCTGATCGTGGCGCCGGACATGGGCGGTGACCACGGGCCCGAACTGATCCGCTGGCTGAACGCCCTGCCCATCCCGGTGGTACTCGCCGAACGGCGTGCGCCCGCCGAGATTCCCGCGCACCGCCTCGAATGGGTGGCCACGGATCACGCGTTTGGCGCCGGCATGGCCGTGCGGCACCTGTGGCAGGAAGGCCATCGGCGGATCGGCTGCCTGACCGATTCGTCCAGCCCCACCAGCCCGCACGTGGTCCGCGGCTGGCACCAGGCCCTGGCCGCACTGAAGATTCCGCTGGAGGGCTCCGTCCACGAGGACTCAGCCAAGCAGGACCCCGCCAACCACGGCAACGGTGGCCGGGCCGGCCACTTCGACCATGTGCTGGACCTGTGCACGAAGACAGGCACCACGGCGATGCTGGTGCATTCGGACACCCAGGCGGTGGCATTCGTGCAGCACTGCGTGGACCGCGGGCTCACCGTTCCGGGGGACATGGCGATCGTGGGGTACGACGACGAAGTGGCCTACCTGGCCGAGCCCGCCATCTCCGCCGTCCGGCCGCCCAAGCAGTACGTGGGCAAGGTGGCGGTGCAGCTTATGGCCGCCCGGCTGGCCGAGGGCAGGATGCGTCCCGTGCACCGGATCGAGCTGAACCCGGACCTGATCCTGCGGGAATCGTCCATCGGGGCTCCGCGGATTCCGGCTGCCGGCGTACTGCAGGATTCCCTGTGAGCGCCGCGCCCCTGGCCATGCCCCCGCTGGACTTCAGCGCCTCGCCGTATACCGGCCTCACCCGGGACCACTGGTGCGCGTACGCAGACTACCTGCTGCGTTCCGCGCACCGCCATGCCACGGAAGACCACGCCAACCTGTACCTGCCCGGAGCCACCAGCGCCTACGGCCGGAAAAGCGATTCGCTGGAAGCGTTTGCCCGGACGTTCCTGCTGGCCTCATTCCGGATCGCCGGTGATCCGGAGGGCACCGTGTGGCTGGCCGACTGGTACGCCAAGGGCCTCGACGCCGGAACCAACCCGGCGAACCCTGACCGCTGGCCCACGCCGGGTGAACTGGACCAGGCCAAGGTGGAGGCGGCATCGCTGGCCGTGGGACTCGCGCTGACCCGGGACGTGCTGTGGGACCGGCTGCCCCAGCGCGTCCAGGAACAGCTGGTGGCCTGGTTTGAGACCGTGATCGGCCAGGCGTACCCGCCCATCAACTGGGTGTGGTTCCAGGTCGTCGTCGAAAAGTTCCTCGCCGGCGTGGGCGGACGCTACTCGGATGCGGACATCGACGCAGGGCTGGCCATCCACGACTCCCTGTACCGCGGCCACGGCTGGTTTGCCGACGGCCCGGAGCGCGCCTACGACCACTACGTGGGCTGGGCGTTCCAGGTCTATCCCCAGCTGCTGCAGCTGATGGCGCCGGAGGACCCCCGGGTGAAGGCCCGTGCCGCCCTGGACGGCGAACGGCTGGCCGATTTCCTGGACGACGCCGTCCACCTGGTGGGGGCTGACGGTGCCCCGCTGGTCCAGGGCCGCAGCCTGATCTACCGTTTCGCAGCGGCAGCACCGTTCTGGGCGGGACAGTTCGCAGGGCACACCCGGTTGACGCCCGGCGTGACCCGGCGGGCGGCTTCCGGCATCCTGAAGTACTTCCTGGACCGGGGCGCCCACAACGCTGACGGACTGCTGACCATCGGCTTCCACTCCGAGTTCCCGGGCATGAAACAGTCGTATTCCGGTGCAGGGTCCCCCTACTGGGCCGCCAAGGGGATGATGGGCCTCGCCCTTCCCGCCGATCATCCGGTGTGGACGGCCGTGGAGGAGCCGCTGCCGGTGGAAACCGGCGACACACAGCGCTTCATCACGGCTCCGGGCTGGCAAGTGGACGGGACAGTTTCGGACGGTGTGGTGCGCATCCGCAACCACGGCACCGACCATGCCAACGCCGGCGTCCGGGTGGCCGATTCCCCGCTCTATGCGCGGCTGGGCTACTCCACTGCCACCTTCCCGGACCTTGCCGGGGAATCCGTGGACAACGCCGTCGCGTTCGCCGATGCGGAAGGCCGGCTGACGCACCGGACCGGATTCGAGTTCCTTGGCCATTACAGGCAGGACGGGGTGCAGGTGGGGGCCTCGCGCTTCACCGCGCACTGGATCGAGGTGGATCCCGACGGCGGCCCGGACCACGGGAGCGGCGCTGCGGGAACTGCCACGCCGGGGCCCCAAGTGACCGTGGCATCCGTGACGCGGGGTGCTGTGGAACTGCGGCTGGTGCGGGTTCGCAACGCGGCAGGCAGGGGTGCCAGGCTGCGGATTGGCGGCTGGCCGGTGGATACCGCGGCCGGACTTGCCAGCGAGGTCCGCCCCGTTGAGTGGGGCGGGGTCCTTGACGACGCCGGCACCTGGCGCCGCGAGGCACCGCACCCTGTGGGGGAACACCTGGCCATCCCCTGGATTGGCACCGCCGGTGCCGTGGCCGACGCGGACTATGCCGCCGTCGTCGTGCTCTCAGGAGAAGGCTCCCTCACCGAAAAGTGCGGGGCGCGCTTCGTGGCGGACGGCCTGTTCGCCTTCGCCGATGGTGCCATGGTCGACGTCGATGCGGTGTTCGCGCAGCTCAATCCCGCGTAGGAACCCCTGGGTCCACTCGACAACCTCTCAACGTTGACGAGTACTCGCGAGTAGCAAAGTAGTCGAGGGGGTACTTAAGACGAGTACTCGCTACTGGTGCCTGTCAAGAGTCCAGCTGATTAATTGGGGCTGTCACTACTTGATTGGCGGGGACCCGGTCAGGGTGGCGGTTGGCGCATTAGGGGCCCCCGGAAGCCTGATCCGCCGACGCCCGGACAAGGGGGTGTCGGAGGATCGGGCATCGCGACGTCTACCAGCAGAGGGGGCACCGGGGTGAGCTCAAGGACCTGGCCGCAGATTGGCGGCAGGACCACCGGAGAGGACCTCATCCGCGCCTTGGAGGAGTCCCGCGCCGGAGTGCTCATCACTGGAGCCTCGGGGAGCGGCAAAAGCTACCTCACCAGTCTCCTGACCAAGGAAATCCGCGGTGACGCCTACATTGTGGTGCTCCGGGCCAGCGCCGGCCTCACCGCAAGCCCGTACGGTGCGCTGAACGTTCTGCTGCGGGACCTGGACTCGCAGTTCCTGTCCCATCCCGCGCTGGTCCTCTCTGCCCTGACGGCGCTGCTCACCGCGCGGGCCGAGGGCAAACCCGTGTACCTGGTCATTGAAAATGCAGGGGACGTGGATGAGTTCGCGGGGGCGGTCATCTCGCAGCTCGCCCGCAACGGAACGGCCGGCCTGATCCTGACGTGCACCGATCCGCAGCGGCTGGGCAGCGAACTGTCCCGGCTCTGCACGGACGGGTACCTTGCGCGGATCGAGCTCGAACCGCTTCCCCTGCCCGATGCCATCGCCTGGCTCGAAGCGAGCCTCGGCGGCCGCATCTCGGCATCCGCAGCACACGAGTTCTGGACGGCGAGCGGGGGAAATCCGCACTACCTGAAAATGCTGGCAGGAGAACTGGTTGACTCCGGGGCCCTCGCGGTGCGCGACGGCGTCTGGGTCCTCACCGCTACGGACAGGCCCCACGGCCCTGCCATCACAGACCTGGTGGTCACCCGGCTGGGCAAGGTGGGACCCGGGGAACGCATGGCCATGGAGGTCGTGTCCCTGGCCGGGACCGTGCCGCTGGAAGCGCTGCTGGCCATCGCACTGCCCGACGACGTCGACGCCCTGGAAAAACGCGGGATCCTGGTGGTGGACGACTCCCTGCCACGCACGGTGGGGATGCAGAACCAGCTGCTGCGCGACGTCATCCGCGCCAACATCCCCACCGGCCGCAGCAGCGATCTCCGGCGACGGTTCTGCGAGGCAGTGGAGCCGGCGCTGATGCACCCCGCGCTCAGGGTGGCCCTTGCCGCGTGGGCCCTGGATTGCGGCTCGCCGCTCACCGAAGCGGAGGCCCTGCATGCCGCTGCGATCGCCAACACCCGTGCTGACTACCCGCTGGCCCTTCGGCTGGTCCGCTCAGTACCCGGCCATTCACGCAGCGCCGCGGCGGTCGCGGAGGAAACCACCGCCCTCGCGGCCCTCGGCGCCGTCAGCGAAGCCCGGTCAGTGCTCCAGCAGTACCGGGAACAGGCCGGTGGCAGCGCGGACAGCAACGGTGCGGACACGCTGTCCTCCGCCGACACCCTGCGGTTCCAGCTGGCAGAGGCCGCGGTCCTGCAGTCCGACCGGGCAACCATGGACCAGGCTGCGGAACGCCTCCGTCATGTCCGGAAGATGCTGGACGGGGACCTGATGCCGGGGGATGTTGCTCCCGCTGGCGTGCCGCGGGGAATGCATGGTGGGCCGGACGCTGAAAGGGCCTTACGGGAAGAGCTGGTCCTTGCCGAAGCCCGGGTTGCGGGCCACCTTGGCCGTTACGCAGAAGCCGCGGCGCTGCTGGAGGATGCGCTGCAGGACTTTGAAACCCACGGACCGGAATTCCGCTTCATGGCGGGCAGCTTGTTGTGTGAGGCGTGGGCACTGACCGGGCGGCAGGCCGAGGCAGCTGACATGGCCGGCCAGCTGCTGGCCGACGGCCGGAATCCGATGATGTCCGCAGCTGCTGCATGGTCGGCAGCAGGGCGGTTGCGGTTCGCGCTGCTGCTGGCCGGCTGCTGGGAAGATTCGGCATCGATGCTGCAGCCGCACTGGGACTCTCCGCTCCCCGCCGGCCAGCCGTTCCCGGCTTCCTTCGACCTGGCACTGGCCGTCCTGCGGTGCCTGCAGGGCAGGGCACATGAGGGCCTGGAATCCCTGGTTCCGCTGATCGGGCAGCTGCGGGTGCGGGATGACGAGGGGATCCTTGGCGTGGCCACCGCGGCTGCTGCCTACGCCTCGGCACTGCAGGGCGAACCGGACCGGGCCGGCAGCTACCTCGCACAGAAAAGGCCGGGGCCAGCGCGGCCCGGACGGCCGATGGAGTGGCTCACGGCCTATTTCACCATCCTCGGCGTTGACGGCGTTGACAGGCCGCAGGCTGCCGGCGACGCACTGATGCGGCTGGCCGACGACGACCATGCGGCGGGCAACCATGGCCTTGAGGTTCTCGCGCTGAGCACGGCCGTCAGGCTGGGACGGACAGCCGCGGCTTCCCGACTTCTTGAGACGGCGTTAAGGTGCGACGGCGACTTCGCCGGACTGTGCGCAGCCTACGCGAATGCGGTACTCGCCCATGACGTGGCCCAGCAGGTGGCCGTCGCCCAGCTCGCACAGGACCTGCAGCATGACCGGTTTGCCTTCGACGTCGCCGAGGCAGTCATCCGCGGCGCGCATGCCCTGGAAGACCGCGCCCTGCTCCTGCAGGCCCGCCGGATCGCGGAAACCTGCCGGCACAGGATGCGGGCGCCGGAGGACACGGTGCAGCAGGAAGACCGCATCACCGCGCGGGAACTGGAGATCGCCACCCTCGCCGCCCGGGGCCACAGCAACAAGGCCATCGCCGCCAGGCTGCACCTGTCGGTACGGACGGTGGAGGGACACCTCTACCAGATCTACGGCAAATTGAAGATCGTTGAACGCTCGGAGCTGCCGTTTGCCCTGGGCCTCGCTGAGGGGAACCAGCAATGACCGAGGTACTGGCAAGCGAAACGCTCGTTGGGCGCTCGGGCATCCTGGCCGCCGTCGCGGACTGCCTGCTGGACCGCAACGGGCCCGGCATCCTCCTGCTGGGTGATGCCGGGCTGGGCAAGACGGCACTGGTCAACGCGGTGATCCAGGAACTGGGCCAGCGCGTGCGGCCCTTCAGGGTGTTCGCCGGGGC
The DNA here is from genome assembly GCF_900105535.1 of Pseudarthrobacter equi. Classification (NCBI taxonomy): domain Bacteria; kingdom Bacillati; phylum Actinomycetota; class Actinomycetes; order Micrococcales; family Micrococcaceae; genus Pseudarthrobacter; species Pseudarthrobacter equi. The sequence continues at coordinate 4,338,657 of NZ_LT629779.1, read as the reverse complement.
CACGCTGGCCGGAGTCCCGTTCGCCGCCCTTGCACCACTGATCACCTCGCTGACGCCTGGCCAGATCAATGAGCCGCTGTCCGTGATGAAGGCCGTGACCGCCGCCCTGAACCCAGCGAGGGAACGGGAATCGGTGCCTGCCGTCCTGGTGGTGGAGGATGCCCAGCACCTCGACGAGGGAAGCGTCGCCGTCCTGGCCCAGCTCACGGCGGCCGAAGTGGCTAAGGTGATCTTCATCTGCCGCCCCCATCCGGCGCCGCCCGGCGAAATCTTTTCGATGTGGTCCGAAGGATTGCTGGACCGCTTCGACCTGCAGCCCCTGAACGGACAGGACGTCGATCAGCTGTGCGCCCAGGTGCTGGGCGCACCCGTGGTCCCCAGCGCAGGTGCGGTGCTCCGCAGGGCCTCCGGCGGAAACCCGATGTTCCTGCTGGAACTCATCGGCAATGCCAGGTCCGCCGGCCAGCTGGTCAACCGGAACGGGGCATGGATGCTGACCTCCGAGCTGCGCGGCAACAGCCTGCGGCTCCTGGATTTGGTCCGGAACCAGATCGTGCACCTGGACCATCTGCAGCGTGAGGCCCTGGACACCGTCGCCCTGGCCGAACCCCTGCCCCTGGATGTGCTGCGGCAGGCCAGCGACCACTACGCCGTGGACGAATTGCAGGAAATGCGGCTGATTACCATCGATTCCGATGCCGAGCAGCATGTCCGCCTGGTCCAGCCGCTGGTGGGCGAAGTACTCCGGCAGATTGTACCGGCCGCCCGCAGCCTGCGGATCCGCCAGCGCATCCTGCAGCTCCTTGAAAACCGCCCGCAGACCATGGACGGCCTGCTCCGTTATGTGTCCTGGGGGCTCGAAGCCGGTGCCAGGATCCCGGACACCGAGATCCTGGAGGCCGCGCAGCTGGCCAACCGGCTCTTCATCCCCAGCTACGTCGAACGGGTAGCCGGAGCCATCAAGGACCCGGCGCTCAAGCTCGCGGCCCGGGTGGAGGTGGCCCGCGCCAAGTGGTACCGGGGGGATATCCGGGGAACGGCCTGGGAAATCAGCGGGATCGTCGAAAGGACCAACCATCCTGCCACCCTGCGGCAGGTGTCCATGCTTGCCGCGCAACTCGCCAGGCGCCAGGGGGCGGGCCCCAACGCGGTAAAGCAAGCGGCGTACGAATGGGAGGCTGCCCTGGCCCGGATCGCTGAATCCGCCCGGGGAATCGAGGCGCAGGAGCTTGAACTGGGACGCCTGGGAAGCCGGCTGCTGGTCCTGGAGGGAATGCAGGCGGAGGGCCGCCACGTGGAAACGGAACGCGAGCTGCGGCACATCTGGCAACAGGGCGGGGACGGTGAAACCCGGCTGCTCGCAGGAACGCTGCTGGCTGAATCGATGGCCGTCACCGGCAAGCCCCTCTCGGCCCTGCAGGTTCTGGCCGACGTCAAGGACATCCTCGATGCTGCCGGCTACTGGGGCCTGCAGCACACCGGGTTCTTCATGCGCCGCTACATTCTTGCCCTGCTCCATGCCGGTGAGTTCGCAGTGCTTGAGGAGTACCTCCGGAACCACGTGTCCCTGGCGCCCAACTCGCTGATCTACGACGGCGGTGCGCTGCATTTCAGCGCGGGCAGCGTGGACCTGCGCCGCGGCAACCTGGGGGCCGCGCTGCCGTGCCTCCGCCAGGCGGTGAGCATGCTCCGGGTGTCGGACCTGCAAAGCGACCTGCCCGACGCCGTCGCTGCCGCCGCCTACGCTGCGTCCCTGCTGAAGTTCCGGGACGTCGCGTCCTCCTACACGCTGGAGCATGAGTCGCTGGCCCGGGACGGGATGGAATCATCCCTGTTGGGCCGGGCCCACGCCGCCATGGCCAAGGTCCAGCAGGTGGGGCTGCGCCCCACGCTGTCCCGGCTGATGTCCCTCGCGGACACCGCGGCAGCCAACGGGGCAGTGGGGCCGGAGATCGATATCCTCGTCCTCGTCCTTCGGGCCGGGGACCTCTCCGTGGTGCGCCGCCTGAAATCCCTGGCAGAAACCAGCGAAGGCCGCACCGCCGAGTTCGCCTTCAGCTACAGCCAGGCCCTGGACGCCAAGGATGCCGCAGGACTCATTGCCCTGAGCGAGGCTGCGGCCAGGGAGGGGTTGGAGCTCGCAGCAGCGGACTACGCCGGCCATGCGCTCAGGATCCTCGAGAGCCGCGGAGACAAGTCCCGCCAGCTGGAAGCACAGCGGCTCCTAAAACGGCGCACCGCGGCGCTGGGGAAGGCTCCAGTGGCCACAGGCCAGGGGATGCCGGACCTGTCAAAGCTGACGCGGCGGGAACAGGAAATCGTTGCCCTGGTACAGACGGGTTCAAGCAACAGGGACATCGCGCTCAGCCTCGGACTCTCCCTCCGGACGGTGGAAGGCCACCTGTACCGGATGTTCGCCAAGCTCGGAATCAGCGACCGCGAAAAGCTGATCAGCGGCGATCACGGCGGCGACCACACCGCCTAACCAGCCTTTTTCGTTAACCAGCGCCTGCTGCCGCGCTGGTTTTCGGTGTTGCTTCCGCGGAATTCCGGGCATTCCGGGGGCACCCGCCCTACCGAGTACCAATACGAGTGGTGGGCAGCCCCAAGCCACGTAGTCTCACCGCCGGGTGCGGCGGGCGGGGTCAAAGACGGGTACACCACACTCGCGCCGGGCAAAGGACTTGATTAATACCCTCGTCTTGTTGGCAACCGCCAGCACGAGGGGAAGTGGGCCTCGACATGAAGCGCAGGAAGATTTCCTTTGCGGGGGACAGCCTGATGGCAGTCCGGCCGGAAGGCAGTTCCGATGCGACAGGTCTCCCGCCATTGGCGGGGACCCCCCAAAACGGGCCGGCGGTGAAGGGCGACGTGCCACCTGAGACCCGGGCACACACCTTCTCGCCGCCGGCTTTTATTCACTCTGGAGACAAAATGCACCGGGAGGTCGACTGACCATGGCACCGAACACGAAGGTAAAAACCCTCAAGAAACAGGTCGCCGTTGAATCCCATTCCCTGCCGGCTGAGGCAGTGGAGTGGACTGAGGGCACCGCCGCGCGGGCAATTCCCGCCCAGGACCAGGTGTTCACTTTCGACGTCGCAATCGTCGGCCTGGGCTACGTGGGACTGCCCACCGCCCTGGCCATCAACGCCTCCGGGCGGCGGGTCCTCGGGCTCGACGTCTCGGAGCGGCGGCTGGCAGTGATCCGCGAACAGCAGGCGGACCTGCTGGACTCGGACAAGGAGCGGCTGAAGACCGCGCTGCTGGACCCCTCATTCATGCTGACCAGCGACCTCTCGCTGCTGGCCCACGCTGCCGCCGTGGTGGTCTGTGTTCCCACTCCCGTGGACGCGTACCTTGTTCCCGACCTCGGCATCCTGCGCGCAGCGTGTGCCTCGGTGGTGGAATACGCGGTGCCGGGGCAGCTGCTGATGCTGACCTCCACCACCTACGTGGGCACCACACGGGACCTGCTGGCGATGCCCCTCGCCGCCAAAGGACTCATCCCGGGACGCGACGTGTACGTGGCGTTCTCACCGGAACGCATCAATCCCGGCGTCGACTCCTTCTCCCACGAGGACGTACCCCGCGTGGTGGGCGGTGTCACCGCAGCCTGTGGTGAGGCAGCGGAACGGCTGCTCAGCGCCAGCACCAAGCTGGTTCACGTGGTCCCGTCCGCGGACGCCGCGGAGATGACCAAGCTCGTGGAAAACACGTTCCGGGCGGTCAACATTGCCCTGGCCAACGAGTTTGCCCAGATCTGCCACGAGCTGGACATGGAAGTGATGGACGTGATCAACGCTGCCGCCACCAAACCGTACGGGTTCATGCCGTTCACCCCCGGCCCGGGAGTCGGCGGACACTGCATTCCCTGCGACCCGCACTACCTGCTCTGGCAGCTGCGCAAGGCCCGCATCACGGCGCCGGTGATCGAGCAGGCAATGATCGGGATCGCGGGCAGGCCGCACCAGGTAGTGGAGAAGGCGCGGCGGATCCTCTCCGAGCGGAACCACGGCCTGGCCGGCGCACGGGTGATGGTGGTGGGCGTGGCCTACAAGCCCGATGTCGAGGACCTCAGGGAATCCCCGGCCCTAGAGATCATCGCCGAACTCATCGCGGACGGCGCCGAGGTGGCCTACTCGGATCCGTGGTGCCTCACCGCGCCGGACGGCAGGGGCGGGACGCTGATCTCCAATCCCGCACCCCAACTGTGGGAAGCGGACCTCGTGATCCTGCACACCAGGCACAGCCAGACGGACCTTGACTGGCTGGAGAACGCCGCTGCAGTGCTGGACACCACCTACCGGCTGCCCAAGGCAGACAACGTCACCAGGCTCTGACCACACCACTCCATTTGGAAGCAGGAAGCATGAGAACAGCAATTACCGGCGGTGCCGGATTCATCGGGAGCCACCTCGTGGAACACCTCCTGGCAGCGGGGGACGAGGTAATTGTCCTGGATGACCTGTCCACCGGCCGGCTTGAGAACCTCAAGGGCGTCATCGGGCACCGCAAGTTCCGTTTCATCGAAGGCAGCATCCTTGACCGGGCTGCCGTGGACAAGGCCGTCGCGGGGGCGGACCGGGTGTTCCACCTGGCCGCCGCGGTAGGCGTCAACCTGATCGTTGACCACCCGCTGGAAAGCCTGCGCACCAACATCCACGGCACGGAAGTGGTCCTGGACTCCGTCCTTGAAGCAGGTGCCAGCCTCCTGCTGGCATCCACCAGCGAGATCTACGGCAAGAACACCTCGGACAGCCTTTCAGAGGAATCGGACCGGATCCTGGGCTCGGCCCTGAAATCGCGCTGGACGTACGCTGCGGCCAAGGGCATCGACGAAGCCTTCGCCCACGCCTACTGGCGGCAGTTCGGGCTGCGGGTGGCTATTGTCCGGCTCTTCAACACCGTGGGTCCCCGCCAGACCGGACGCTACGGAATGGTGGTACCGCGCCTGGTGCGCCAGGCGCTCGCGGGCGAACCATTGACCGTCTACGGAGACGGGCACCAGACACGCTGCTTCTCCTATGTGGGTGACATCGTTCCCGCCATCACGCGGATCTCCGAGGACGAGCGCGCGTACGGCAACGCCTACAACCTCGGCGGCAACCACGAGATCTCCATCCTCGCCCTCGCGGAGCGGATCGTGGAACTCGTGGGAAGCGACAGCCCCATCACACTGGTGCCTTACGAGCAGGCTTATTCCGAAGGCTACGAGGACATGCGACGGCGGGTGCCGGACAACACCAAGGCCTTTGGCCTGGTGGGCTTCGACCCGAAGACCACGGTGGACCAGATCATCACCAACGTCGCCGCCGACAACCGGACGTCGAACACGGCGGACGCTTCACGGTGGAAGGTCATTCTCGCCTCCTGAGGGCCGAAGGTCCGGCAAATCCGATACTCCAATGACCGGGCCGGGATTAATTTCCCGGCCCGGTCATTGGGCTGCGAATTTCCAAAGAATGCCGTAAAGATCCGGAAAGCTATGAATTGGCTGTCAATGTGCGCATTTCCCTCGCCGATGCCACCGGATATCAAGGAAAATAAAGTGTCACGGCATACGAAGGAGTCCGGGTTGAAAAGAGCGGCAGCGCCAAATTATCTCCTTGCACCAACGGGATCGCGCGCGTGGCGGATTCGGCACAGCATGCGGGTGCGGTGGGGCTTCGCCGCCGCCCTTTCCTCGGTGGCGCTCATCGCTGCGGGTTGTTCCTCACCTCCTGCCCCGCCGGACGGAGGAAACTCCTCCTCCGGGGAGGGCGGTTATCCGTGGCACACCAACATCGTGGCCACCACATTTTGGGTGGGTGAACTTTTCGATCCCAAAGCCGACGACGGCAGCCAGGTCATGTCCACCTACGACTCCGGCTGGATGCAGAACTACGGCGGTTGCGACGGGGTGATGAAATCAGGAACCTGCGAGACGGAGCAGCGGACGGAAGCCAACCGCTACATGCCCACCGGCATGACACCCAAGGAAAACCCCTTCTACCTCGACCTGCCCTACGACGACGTCAACGACAGCAAGGCATTCGCAGAACGGGCCAGCGTCATTCCCTGGGCCAAGGATTCCGCATATGCGGGCCGTGAGCAGGACAAATCATTCAGCTATATGAAGAACCAATGGGTCCGGATCCGCAAGGGAAACCAGGAATGCTACGGCCAGATCCAGGACGCAGGTCCCGGCCAGTACCATGACAAAGAGTATGTTTTTGGATCCAATGATGCCCGCCCGGCCAATAAGGAATTCAACGGCGCTGGAATGGACGTTTCTCCGGCGCTGAACGCGTGCCTGGGTTTTGAAGACATTAACGGCGAATCGGACACCGTGGACTGGCAATTCGTAACCAGGGACCAGGTGCCGGAAGGGCCGTGGCTCGACATTGTCACCACCAGCCAGGTCCGCTGACCCGGCAGGTTACTCCGGCAGGCAGTCCGCCATCGCGTCAGCGCAGCTTGCCCTCAAAACCTGCGGCGAGGGTCCTGGCGAACTGGCCGGGCTCCTGCTGGACTCCGCTGCACACGTGGCTCGCCTGGCCATCGGCGGCGGCGGTTGTGCACTCCCGGTCCCTGTTGAGCGACCACATGGACACCCTTTGGATACCCTTTTGGACGGCAAACGAGTTCAGGCCACTGGCCGCATCCAGCCCGAAGACTTCGCCGGGCAGGTCATTGACGCCGATCATCGGGGTCAGGCCCATCTTCGACCAGATCTCCTGGCTGCTGAGGCTGGTCCCCACCCGTTGGTAGCTGAGGCTCAGCTGGTCGTGGGTGGAACCGGCGGCCGCCACCGCCGCGTCCAGCATGCTCTGCGAGGACCCGCGGCTGGACCCGTAGTTCATGGTCATGATGTTGACGCCGGCAAGGTCGACTCCGGCGGCCAGCATCTGGTCCACCACGGCAATGCCGTCGTCGGTCAACCCACGTGGTGACGCGGGGAGCGTGAGCCACACGTCCAGTCCGCCGCCCCACCCGTCCTTTTCCTTTTGAAGGGCGGCCACCGCCGCTGCCCGCCGTTCCCCGGCCGGGCCGTTAAGCAGCGCATCGCCCTCGATGTCGAAATCGATGGTGGAGGGGGAGTAGCGCTCCACCACTGAGCGGTAAGCAGCCTGCAGCTGGACCGGGTCCTGGCATGCGACGGCAAGCTCAGTGTTAACCGAGCCGCCAAAGGAAACCGCAATGGCGCCGCCGTTGGACTTCAGGGCGGAGATCCGTTGCTCAAGGTTGAGCGCGTCCCTGGCAGCATCGAGGCTGTAGGCATTGCCCCAGCTGGGAGCGCACGGCTGCGAGGAATCAGCGACGACGAAGGCCAGCGTGACGTTACGGCTGTCCGGCAGGCCGGTCCCGGCTAAGTCGTACGGCGGGTCAACCGTCACGTCCGCATATCCCGAAAACCACGGTTGCTCTGCCATGCCCGCCTCCGCAACGAAACGCCATAGGAAGAAACCGCCAACCAGCGCCAGCGTTACGGCTGCGGCGACCACGGCGAGCCGGGTGTTGGAGCGCCGGTTGCCCGAAGGCAGGTGCACCCTTCCCGCCCGCGATGGTGCCGGGGACGCGGCAGCCGTGCTGACCTGGCCGGTGCCCGGTTTGGCTGCCACATGTCCCCCGTATTGGTCGGATTTCCTGTCCACTCTCCTGAACCACCATTTGACCATAGGCGCCCTGTTTTCAGGCCAGGATTCCGTGCATGACGGGCCGCAATGGCCGGGCAGGCAGCGCCGAGTAGTGGCTTCGCGCGGGTACGTAATCAAAAAGCCAAATACGGGTACTGCCTACTCGTGTCCGGGGGGAACGGCCCTCCATAGGCTGAGGCTGTGAACGACTGAAACCGGTCGGTGGAGAAACGGGTCTCACCATGGAAATCTCGTCAATGAAGGGCGTTGCCCTCCAATGGCCGCGCGCCGCCGCGGGCAGGTCCGCGCCGTGAGCGGCGAGCATCCCGGTTCCGGCACCGCCGGCCCTGGGAATGGCACGCTGGCGTCAATGCAGGCCCGTGCTTCGCGCCGGAGGGTGGGCCTCCTTGCCGTGTCCTGGATTGCCGTCCTTGCCGTACTGACCGGCGGTGCGTCGCTGATGACGGCCAACGGCGGGGACCGCAGCGGCGTTGCGGCGGGCCCGCAAACTTCCGATCCGCCCACCGCAGGCGCTGCGCCGCTGCTGTCAGTTTCCCTGACGTTCGACGGCGGCCGGTCCAGCCAGCGGGAAGCGGCCCGTATTTTGGCTGACCACCAGTTGCGCGCCACCTTCTTCGTCAATTCAGGCTTCATTGGCGCCGCCGGCTTCCTGAACCAGGAGGACCTGCACAGCCTTGCAGAACAGCACCACGAAATCGGCGGCTACACGGTCACCCTGGCGGACCTCACCGCCGTCGAGCCCGGCGAAGCGCAACGGCAGGTGTGCAGTGACCGGGCGAAGCTCAGCGAATGGGGTTTCAAGGTGACCAGCTTCGCCTACCCGTTCGGGGCGTCGTCCCCCGCCGCCGAGGAGATCGTGTCCGGCTGCGGCTACAACAGCGCCCGGGGACAGGACCGGATCCGCAGCCCGCACTCCTGCGAGTCCTGCGCCCCGGCCGAGACAGTACGCCCGGAGGATCCCTTCAACACCCGGGCCACCGCCGAGGTGGGCCGCGACTGGACACTGCAGGGGCTCCAGCAGACCGTGGAACAGGCTGAGGCAGCAGGCGGCTGGCTGCAGCTGGCCTTCTACGACATCGATGACTCCGGAAGTCCGCTGTCAATCAGCCCGGCCCTGTTCGAACAGTTTGCCGCCTGGTTGGATGCGCGGACAGCGCAGGGCACCATGGGGGTCCGGACCGTCCACGAGGTGATCGGGAAAGTGGCCAAGCCTGTGGTCCCGGGAGCAACTGCACCCCCTGCCGGCCCGGGCGTCAACGCCCTGCGGAATCCGGGGCTGGAAACACCGGGAAAGTATGGCCTGCCGGAATGCTGGCAGGTGGCAGGCTACGGAGAGAATTCGTCCGAACTGGCAACCCTGGCTCCCGGCTTCCGGGACGGAACGTCCCGGCGGCTGGATGTCACCGGCTACAAATCAGGGGACGCCAAGCTCCTCCCGGTCCTGGACCTGGGAGCCTGCGCGCCGAGTGTCACCGCGGGCCACACTTACTCGCTCCGCGCCTGGTACCAGTCCACGGCGCGGACGCAATTCGCCGTGTACTACCGCAACGCAATGGGTGATTGGCAGTTCTGGACGGCCAGCCCGTACTTCCCCGCCAGGACGACATACGGGCAGGCGGTCTGGGAGACACCGCCTGTTCCCGACGGCGCAGAGGCCATCAGCTTCGGGCTCAACCTTTTCAGCGACGGCCAGCTGGCCACCGATGACTATGAAATGTACGACACCGTGGGGGCGCCGCCTCCTGCCCAGTGAGCCCCAGCCCCGGGGCCTTCCCAAGATGAATCGAGTGGTAAGCCATGAAAACTACCGGCTGCGGGCCTGTGGAAGAACTGCCTCCGCGCGAGGGTGCCCGGCGGGGACTGCTCCGCCGGGCTAAATCCCTGGTGACCGTGGGGGCCGCCCTGGCCCTGGCCGTCGCCGGCCTGGCGATGAGCCCGCCGGCAGCCCATGCTGCCGCGCCCACGGTGGTCAGCCTGACGTTCGACGACGGCCACGCGGACCAGCTGGCGGCAGCCCAGACCATGAACTCGCTGGGACTGAAGGGCACCTTCTTCGTGACTTCCGGCGTCGTGAATACCCCGAACTACTTCACGCTCGCCCAGGTCCAGGCGCTGGCGGCCGCAGGGCATGAAATTGGCGGCCACACCGTGACCCACCCGGACCTCACCACCCTGCCCAGCGATGAAGCCACGCGGCAGGTGTGCAACGACCGCGTCAACCTCAGCAACTGGGGTTTCCGGGTGACCAGCTTCGCCCACCCCTTCGCAGCGGCCAATGCCAGCACCGAGGCAATCGTCCGGAACTGCGGCTACAACAGCGCCCGCGGGCTGGGCGATATCCGCACCCGGTTCAGCTGTGGTACCTGTGCGGTGGGCGAATCCATGCCGCCGGCCGACCCCTATTACACGGCGGCGCCGGACCAGGTGGAAAACACGTGGACGCTGGCGGACCTCCAAAGGAGCGTCACGCAGGCTGAGAACGGAGCCGGTGGATGGGTCCAGCTGACGTTCCACCACATTGCCAACAACCCTTCCGACTCCATCACCATCTCGCCCACCCTGTTTAACCAGTTCGCCAACTGGCTGAAGACCCGTCCCGCCACCACCACGGTCAAAACGGTGGACCAGGTCATCGGCGGGACGGTCAAGCCGCTGGTTTCGGGGCCGGCCGTTCCGCCGCCCGGCACGGGCAACCTCGTCAAGAACCCGGGCTTTGAAACGCTCACCAACGGCGCTCCCCAGTGCTGGCAGCAGGGCGGATACGGAACCAACACCCCCACGTTCAGCACCGTCAACCAGGGCCGGACCGGCAGGGCCGCCCAAGTGGTGATGCGGAGCTACGCCAACGGTGACGCCAAATGGCTGCCGTCCCTCGACCTGGGCGGATGCTCACCCGCGGGAACTGCCGGGCACAGCTACAACCTGGGCATGTGGTACAAATCCACGGTTCCAACGCAGTTCGCCCTGTACTACCGCAGCGGCATCGGCTCCTGGACCTACTGGACCTCAAGCCCCTGGTTTGCAGCAGCCACCACCTTCCAGAAGGCGTCCTGGACCACTCCGGCGCTTCCCGCCGGGGCGAGCGGCATCAGCTTCGGCCTGAACATCTTCAGTAACGGCACGCTGGTCACCGATGACGCCGAGATGTTCGACGCCGCCGCAACACCGCCGCCGCCACCACCGGCGGCGGGCGCGAACCTCGTGCAGAACGCCGGGCTGGAAACTGCCGGCACGGGCACCCTTCCGCAGTGCTGGCAGACGGCGGGCTTCGGAACGAACACCCCCACCTACGCCACGCTCGCCACCGGGGCTCACTCCGGTACCAAGGCCGTGCGGCTGGTGATGAGCAACTACTCAAACGGTGACAGCAAGCTTCTCCCGTCCCTGGACGCCGGTTCCTGCGCCCCACCTGCCATCGCCGGCAAGACCTACTCGCTGCGGGCCTGGTACACCTCCACCGCCACCACCCAGTTCGCGGTCTACTACCGCAACTCCGCAGGGACGTGGGTGTACTGGACCTCGAGCCCCTGGCTTGCCCCAGCCGCCACCTACACGCAGGCGAGCTTCACCACGCCGGCACTGCCGGCAGGGGCCACGGCCATCAGCTTCGGCCTCAACCTCTTCAGCAACGGCACCCTCATCACGGACGACTACGCGATGTACGACACGGTGGGGGCTCCGGCGCTGTGATTGCTGTATCGATCATCCTGGTCCTTGGTGTCAGCACCATCTTCTGGACTCTCGTGGGGCTGGTGCGCCTCGCGGGGGAGAACTCCTGGCTGTTGGAGGAGTGGAGACACCGGTACCGCGCGTGGCGGTCCGTCAGGGCAGGGTTGCCGGCCGTCGCCGCCAGGCCCCGGAGGGGCCGCCACAGGGGAACCGGCATCCGCATCCTGCCATCCCACGTCGCCGTGCTGGTGGCCGCCCATAACGAGGCGCTGGTGATCAACGAGACCATCCGCGCGGCGTCGAGGCTGGTACCGCGCCGGAACATCCACGTCGTTTCCGACATGTCGACGGACAACACGGCACAGCTGGCACGCGCAGCCGGGGTTAAAGTGCTGGAGCTGGAGCCCAACCGGGGCAAGGCGGGCGCCCTGGCCGCCGGGATTGCGCACTTCGACCTGTGCCGGCGGTTCAAGGTGGTGATGCTGCTGGATGCCGATACGCGTCCCACCGAGGATTACCTTCGGACCGGCCTGCCGCTGTTCGCCGATCCAACGGTGGTGGCCGTGGCAGGGAGGGCAAAATCCATCATGGATCCGCCGTCGCCCACCGCCATGGGACGGTTCCTGGTGGCGTACCGGGAGCGCCTGTACATCGTGGTGCAGCTCCTGCTGAAGTACGGGCAGGCCGCGCGCGGTGCCAACGTGGTGTCCATCGTTCCGGGGTTCGCCAGCATGTACCGGACCAGTGCACTGCAGGAGATCGACGTCGTCGCACCCGGCCTGGTCATCGAGGACTTCAACATGACGTTCGAGATCCACGCCAGGAAACTCGGCAGGATCGCGTTCCACCCGTCCGCGGCGGTGGCCTATACCCAGGACCCGGACAGGCTGCAGGACTACATGAAGCAGGTCCGCCGGTGGATTTTGGGATTCTGGCAGACGGTCCGGCGCCACCGGAAGCAGACCGGCCGGTTCTGGCTGGTCCTGGCAACATACATCTTCGAGTTGCTGATGAGCTGCGTCTTCTTTGTGCTGCTGCTGCCGGTGTTCCTCGTCTCCCTGTTTGCCGCGATCCAGGTGACGGCCTTCGGCAGCGACTGGGATGTTGCTGTTTTCCTGTCCGGCCTGCTGCGGCCGCAGGATGTGCTGTTCGGTGTCCTGCTGCCGGACTTCCTGTTGACCATCCTGGCAGCGGTTTCCCTTCGCAAGCCGGGGATGCTGCTGATGGCACCGCTATTCCCGCTGATGCGGATCCTGGATGCCTTCCTGTGCCTCCAGGTACTCCCGAAGGCCTTCTCCTCGGCCTCGACCGGCACCTGGGTCAGCCCCGCCCGCAGGGTGCAGGGGAAAGAGCTGACACCGGTGACGGCCGGGAACGGAGCCTCCTGACAACTGTCAGGAGGCTCCCTCAGGCGGCACTGCTCGAGGTGCTGCCGCCTGCTGCCGTCAGTTGCTGACTCCTGAGGTGGTCTCGACGGTCAGCCACGGTCCGGCCGGAACGTTGGCACGGTCAATGAAGCGCCACGAGACGCGGTCGCTGCTGCCGTCCAGTTCGGCGAAGCCAAGGCAGCCGTTCAGGGCGGGGGAGACGTCCATGCCGGCACCCTGGGTAGCGTCGGCGGAGAAGCTCTGGTTGACCGGGCGTGCGTCGCCGGCCCCGAAGACGTAAGCGGAGTCGTGGTATTCGGAGCCGCTGGAGGGGCCGGCATCCTCGATCTGTCCGTAGCAGGTGCTGCCGTTCGGGCCCGTGATCTGGACCCACCGGTTCTTCATGTAGCTGTAGCCCTGGTCTGCGCAGTGGTCCGCCCCCGTGGCGGCGTTGTCCGCTGCAGCCCAGGGAATGACCCGGCAACGCTCCTGGAAGGCGACGCCGTCGTTCAGGTCGTCGTACGGCAGGTCAAGGTAGAACGGGTTCTGCAGCGGTTTGGGCTGGTTGAGCGGGAAGTATCCGTTGCTGGCAACGCGCCGTTCGGTGGCGCACTTGAAGTCGGCGCCGGAACCGGAGCTCACTCCGTCACACCCGCCGTAATAGCTGCCGGGGCATCCGGCAGCGCCGGCGTCAACGGTGCCGAGCTTGACCCCGGTGTGCTGGTACGCCCACTGGCTGTTGTAGGTGGAGCAGACCTGCGAACCGTCCGAGAGGCTGGCGTTGAAAATTTCGCCAACCCAGAACGTGGTGCTGACGATGTTGCTGTGCAGGGGGTACGCGCTGCTGCCGCTTCCGGTGGCTGCCGCCGGAACAATGGCCGGAGCGGGCGCAGGAGCCGGTGCTGCCGGTGCCGGGGCCTGGGTGGCCGGAGCGGGAGCGGCGGCCGCAGGGGAAGTTTCCGCCGCGGCAACCGGCGTGCTGCTTGGCGCGGGGGCGGGCGTCCGCTTGGGCTGTGCCTTGTCCTTGGCCGGCGACTCGGACGGGCGCTGTCCGGATGCTTTCGTGGCTGCGGAGGTGGTGGCGGACGACTGTGTGGCCGAAACCGTGAACAGTCCACCGAGGGCCAGTAACAGCACTGCTGCAAGGGCTGTGATCAGGTGTTTCATGGGATGTCATATCTGTTGGGTGCATGGACTCCGAGACCATGGCGAACCGCCGCGGGCGCGCAAAAGTAACGCGCAGCGGCAACGCTGCGCGTCATCTTTTCTATCGCCCGGGATGGTGGATCGCGGTGGGGGCAGCTACATCAATCGGCGCTCGTCAACTCCCCAGCCGCAGGCGCCGGAACCTGCCCACGCCAACCAACCTTACACAGGCCCGGTCCAGCGCCCGAATCGGGAATACCCGGTCCGGGGCCCGAAAATCCAAGTAGTACACACTCAATCCCTGCCTGAAATGGCCCGATACCGTGTGAGCATCTCGACAACGGTCCTACCGCGGCCACCAGGAAATGCGCCCGGTGGCCCTCACCTAAGACAGGACCATGGACAACGCGGCAGGCAACCACCCTTCTCAGGGAATCATCCGGGCAGCGGAGCTGCATGACATTGTTGTCGCCCTGTCAGGGCCGGAACCGGCAGGTGTGCTGATCTCCGGCGCCGGCGGTTCGGGCATGACAACCCTGCTGGACGCTGCGGCGTCCGTCCTGGAGGGCACCTTCTCTGTAGTTGCGCGCACCGCGGCCAGTTCCTTCACCGATGTTCCGTTCAGTATTGCCATGGCGCTGATTCCGGATCTGCCCGCGAAATCGAATGCTTCCCCCAGGTTCCTGGTGCAGGCCTCACGCCAGGCGTTGCGCAGCGCCGGGCCGCCGGGGATGCCCGTGCTGCTGGCCCTGGACAACATAGATTTCCTCGACGACCTGTCGCTCTGGCTTCTCAACAGGGTGGTGTCCGAACCGGACATCCGGCTGCTGGCAACCCACCGGTCCGACCGGCCGCTGCGCATGGAACTGATGGAGTCGGTGGTGGCCCGGCAGCTGTCCGTGGTCAACCTTTCCGAGCTAGGTCCGGAACGGATGCGGGACTTCTTGGCGTCCCGCCTTGAGGGCCGGCCTTCCGAAGGCCTGGTCCGGAATATCCAGGCGGTCTCCGCGGGCAACATGCTGGCCGCGAGGCTCCTCCTTGATGCGGCGGTGGCCGGCGGCGGTGTGGCCTGCTCCGGCGGTGAGTGGTCGATGACCCGGGACACGCGCGGGGGAACCCAGATCCAGGAGCTCGTGACCCGCCGGCTGGCCAGGTATCCGCACCAGCAGCGGCAGCTGATAGATTTCCTGGCCGTCGGCGAGCCGCTGTCCGTCGGCGTCGCCGAAGCGCTCGCGGGGAGCGTAGCCCTGGCGGAGCTCCGGTCCGCGGGCGCCGTCCGGATCCAGGACGCCGGGCTGCCGGATCCCGCTGCCGCCACCGCAACCCTCAACCATGTCCTCGAAGCCGGTGCTGCCCTGCAGCAGTTGGCGCCGGACCAACAGCGTGAACTGCGGCTTGCCCTCCGGGGCCAGATGTCCCACGGTGATGCCGGTTCGCTGTGGGACCTGTTCCGCCGCGTCGCCCTGGAGCAGGTAAGCGGCCTGCCCACGCCGGACGCCGACCTGCTGGCCGTGGCGATCGCCGCCAACGACCTGCATGACAGCCACCGGGCCCGGCACGCCGCCGCAGGGGTGACGGCGGCGGAACTAAGGCTCCCGGCCGGCGTCGAACATGCAAGGGCCCTGTACCTCATCGGGGACATCTATGGCAGCGTCCAGTTGCTCCGGCGTTTGCTGGCATCCTCGGACGGGGCGGACAACAGGGAATTCCTGCGGGCGGTCTGGCTGCTGGTGCGGGCGCTGCATCCCACGTCCCCGGACCCCAACGTCCTGCATGCCCTCGTTGACGATGCGCGACGACGGGTGGAGGCCGCCGTCGACGCCGAGCCTTTTGGAGGGCAGGAGGCACGGGACGAGCTGGACGTCCTGCAGTTGTACCTTGATGCCCAGTCCGGCACCTGGCCACGCGCCGGGGATGCGCTGTACCAGCGGCTCAGCAGGCAGCACACCATAGGCGCCCCACTGGGCGGCGATCACCGGGCCGGCGGGGACGCTGGTGGTGCGCCTCCGTTGCCGACTACCGAGGCGGGTGTGCTGCTCATGGCGCTTGTCTCGCAGGGGCTGGCCGTTGGCGGCCGGTTTGCCGAGGCAGTGGAGCTGTCCACCGCCGCCCTGGAATCCCTGGAACGCCTGGCCCGGTGCACTGTGGACTTCCACGCGGTGGTGCTGATCATCCACGGCTCCAACCTGATCTGGCGGGGCCAATGGGGTGGCAAGGAAATGGTGTGCTCGGGGGCGCCGCGGCAGACAGTGGGCCGGCTGAGCTATTTTGAGGGGCCGGCGCACCTGTACCGGGCTTTTGTCCTGGCACGGCAGGGCAGCCTTGACCTGGCATGTGAGCATTTCCGGCAAGCGAAGGTGCGTTTCGATGAAGCAGACCCGGAAGGGCTGTTGCCGGTCACTCTGGGTGGACTTGCCGCGGCCGCGTGGCTGCTGGGAGACGTGGGGCAGGTCCGCCGCGCCCTGGCAGCCTACGATGCGAGACGGCAGTCCGGCAGCTATCTGGCTGCCCGGCTGGCGGACAGTTATTCTTCGGCGGCCCGTTCGGTGGTGAGCGGTGCAGGCTCGTCCAACCGCAGGCTGCTGCAGTTGGCGGATACGGCCGGCAAACGGGGACACCGCGCCCTGGAGAACCTGAACCTGGGGCTTGCGGCACGGACGGGAGCACGCGGAGTGAGGTCCCAGGAGGTGGGCGTGGCGGACCTCATCTGGAGCGTGCCGCCGGCAATGCTGGGCGAGCCGCATGACGAAGTGCCGGCGTCGCATCCGGAGGCAGCTTTCCCGGGGTACGACGATCCTGAGCAGGAGGATGTCCTGGGAACCGGGGAGGTGCCGCCGGCGGGGACCACTGCTGCACGGCCCCCCGCTGCCCTCCCGGACCTCGGCAAGCTGTCCAACAGGGAGCGGGAAGTGGCCGGCCTGATAGCTTCCGGACTAAGCAGCGCGGAAGCGGCTGTCCGGCTGGGGATCTCCGTGAATACAGTCAACGCCCACCTGCAGCGGACCTACGGGAAACTCGGGGTTTCGAGCCGGCAGGAACTGTCCGAGGTGTGGAGCCACGGCGAGGATTTCCCGGAGTAGCCGGGCTCGCCAGGAAGGTCGCTCCAACACATACCCACAAAAGGGGCCCCGCCGGGGTGGGCTGCAGTGCAGCTCTCCGGCCGGGCCCTGGTGGTGCCGGGCGTCCCCGCTACAGCGGCAGGGACGTCATGAGTACCGAAATCGACACGAGGCCAAGGACGCACCAGACGAAGGCCAGCTGCCACATCTTGGCTTGGCCTTTCCGGTGGCTTCCATGCCACACCCGCTCCATTTCCTGAGCATCCATGCAGCAATTTTCGGCGGGGGAGTGCCGCTGCGAAAGGGTGGCCGCCACCCTTCTGCGGGTTGGGGGCACTCCAATCACCCAGATGCTACTTACGCATCCCGGGGCGCGGGGAAGGCGGTCCGGAAGATGGCTGAGGAGGCGCTCGGTCTATGCGGATGCGGGGCGCGGATAACCTGTGGGTATGAAGAACCTGGACCTGAACCTGCTGCCCCCTTTGCAGGTCCTCCTGGAGCTCAAGAACATCTCCCGGGCGGCGGAACGGCTCCAGCTCAGCCAGCCAGCCACCAGCGCGGCGATGGCGAGGCTCCGGCGGCATTTCGACGACGAACTCCTCGTCCGCAACGGCCGCACCTATGACCTCACGCCCTTTGCGCAATCCTTGGTCCCGCTGGTTGATGAAGCCCTGCTGCACATCCAGCGGGCCACCCGGGTGCGGTCAGGCTTCGACCCCGGCACCAGCGAGCGGGAATTCATCATCGCCGCCTCGGACTACGCCGCCGCGCTGATTGTTGGCCCCCTGCGGGGGATCCTCCGTGATGAGGCTCCCGGTGTGTCAGTGGATTTCATGCCCACCTCCAAATCCGGGATCCAGGGCCAGTTGGCCGACTACTCGAAGATCGACCTTCTGGTGGGACCCACCGGGTACCACATGCAGGGTGCCAGCAGGCAGCTTTTCCGGGACAGCTTTGTGGTGGTCGCGGACGCCGGGAATCCCCTGCTTCAGCAGCCCCGGCTCACACCGGCAGACCTGATCGCGGTGCCCCACGCCGTCGGGTACTTCGGTGAGGGCGTCAGCACCCCGGCGGACAAACTCTTCGAGTCGCTGGGCCTGCAGCGCCGGGTGGCCGCCGTGGTGGCCGGGTTCCTGTCCCTGCCGCTGCTGGTGGAGGGGACGGATCTTGTGGCGCTGGTCCCGCGGATGCTGGCCGCACGCGCCGGGCGCGGCGCCAATATCGCGGTCCTGGAATTTGCAGACGGGACCGAGGCGTCCCTGGTGGAGGCCATGTACTGGCATCCGTCCCAGACGGAGGACCCGGCAAGCCTTTGGCTGCGGTCCGTGGTCCAGCGTTCATGCGGCCGGCTGCAGGAACTCTTCCCAGTCAACGCCCATCCCGTGGCCATCCACGCGGCGGGTACCCCGTAGACCCATGGCATGGACCAGCTCCCGGACGGGGGTCTTTGCATAATTCAACCCTGTAACGGGGTGGTTGCGCGGCCGTAGACTCGTGCTGAAACGAGCCGTGCAGCGACTCAAACAAACCCAAGGAGGACTGTTATGAGCAATGCAACCACCAGCCCCGAGGCGGCGGCCGCCGCGCAGACCCTGTTCCGGGTGGCTTTGGGAGGAGTGCTCGTGGCTCACGGATCCCAAAAACTCTTTGGCTGGTTCGGCGGGGGAGGCGTCGAAGGCACCAGCAAGGGCATGCACGCCATGGGTTTCCGCCCCGCTAAAACCAGCGCCGTCCTTGCGGGCGTAGGTGAAGCAGGAGCCGGGCTTGCTCTGGCCCTGGGTTTGGCCACCCCTGCCGCCGGCGCAGCTGCCGCAACCACCATGGGCGTAGCGGCCAGCGTCCACGCCCCGAACGGTTTCTTCGCCCAGGAAGGCGGCCTCGAGTACCCGGCCGTGCTGGGCCTGGCAGCCGCCGCCTTCACGATCGGGGGCTCCGGACTCTACTCCCTGGATGCGATGACCGGCCACGTCCTGGACCGGCCGTGGATGCGGATCACTGCTTTGGCCGCGATCCCCACCGCCATCGCCATCCAGATTTCCCGCCGGCGGAAAGCCCTCGCCGCAGACGCTGCGGCTCCGGCCGCTGGCGCTGCCGCGGAAGACGCCTGAGCCGTACCCCGGGCAGCGCCCACGCCGCCAGGTCCGTTGCGATCCTAGGTTCCGGAAGGAGCCGCAGCGGCGACCCGGTTCCGGGGGCGGGTGCGGGCGGGGACCCGGGTCAAGGCCTCGCGCCGGGTGCCCACGGTGTTTTCGATGCTTCCGATGCCTTCGACGGTCAGGCGCACCGCGTCGCCGGTTTTCAGTGGCGGGGGAGTCTGGGCGCCGTTCCTGCCCCAGAGTTCGGCGAGGCAGCCGCTGCCACACGTGCCGGATCCCAGTACATCGCCCGGCAGAACCACCGAGTCCTGCGAGGCATAAGCCACCAGATCAGCGAACGGCCAGCCCATGTTGGAGAGCAGGTCCTGGCCGATCAGTTCGCCGTTGACCTCGACGGACATGGAGATGGGCAGGAAGCCCTCGGCGTCATGCCGGTCCTCGAACTCGTCAGCGGTGACGATCCACGGGCCCAGGGTGTTGGAAAAATCCTTGCCCTTGCACGGCCCCAGGCTGACCTTCATCTCGCGTCGCTGCAGGTCCCGGGCGGACCAGTCGTTGAGGACGGTGTAGCCGAAGATGTGCCGGTGCGCCGCATCCGCGTTCAGGTTCCGGCCGTCGCTGCCGGGAACACGCCCGACGACGGCTGCCACCTCGGTCTCGAAGTCCAGGTCCAGGCACCCGGCAGGGATCCCAATCACCTCGCCGGTGCCGGTCACGGTGTGCGGGTTGGTGAAGTAGAACGTGGGCGCCTCGTACCATTCGGGCACCACGCCGGCGACGCCGTCGATGCTCTTCCGGACGCCCTCAACATGTTCCTCGAAGGCAACAAAGTCGCGGATGGTGGCCGGCGCCAGCGGGGCGAGCAGCTGCACATCCGCCAGAGGAACCGCCGCGCCGGAGCCGATGGTCCGCCGGGCGATGGCCAGCGTCTCCTCCAATCCGGCGTCCAGCAGGGTTTGCACGTCTTGGCCCGCAGGCAGCGGATGGCAGGCGCCGTCGCTGACAAAGCCGGACTGCGTCCCGCCGTCGTGGTTCCACCGGGCGATCTTGACCATGAATCTGTTCCTTAGGCTGTGTGGCTGACGGTACGGGTTGAGGCTGGGGTGATGCCAAGGGCGGCGGCGTTCCCGGCGAGGACCTTGGACTGGTCTTCCGCCGGAAGCTGCGCATCGACAACCTCCGCCACAGGCTGGTCTGAGCCCATGTCGAAGGGGTAGTCGGAGCCGAGCAGCACCTGGCCCGGGCCGGCGGCAGCCACGAGGGCCGCCAGCTCGGCCGGGCTGTGCACCAGGGAATCGAAGTAGAGCTTCTTCAGGTAGGACGACGGCGGTTCGGCGCAGCCGTGTGCCTCGGGCCGGACCCGCCAGGCGCGGTCGGAGCGGCCCAGGGTGGTGGGCAGGTACCCGCCCCCGTGTGCGGCCAGGACCTTGAGGTCCGGATGGCGGTCCAGGACGCCGGAGAAGATCAGATGGGACAGGGCGACGGCGTTTTCGGCGGGCTGGGAGACCGTGTTGGCGAGGTAGAAGCGGTCCAGCCGCTCATCCAGTGAGCAGCCGAACGGGTGCAGGAAGACCAGGGCGCCCAGCTCCCCGGCCCGGGACCAGAACGGTTCCAGCCGCGGGTCGCTCAGCTCAACCGTGGTCCGGTCCCCGCCGGGGGTGGCGGCGAAAGAACCGATTTCCACGCCAAGCAGTCCGCACTCCAGTACCGCGTGTTCCAGGGCTTCCACCATGAGGTGCGGGTGCTGCAGCGGAGCCAGGCCAAGGCCGTTGAGTCGGTCCGGAGCGCGGTCCACGAAGTCCCTCACGGCCTGGTTGGCTGAACGGGCCAGCTGGAGCGAGAGTTCCTCGCCCGCGAAGTAGTAGAAGTGCGACGGCGACGGCGAGACCAGCTGCACCTCCACGCCCTGGGCGTCCATGTCAGCGAGCCGGCGGTCCAGGTCCGTCAGCTGCGGCCAGCACTCCTTGATCATCTTCCCTGACGCGGCCATCGATTCGGGCCCGTTGCGACGCACCTCCAGCCCCTGCTGGGCACCGAAGCCCTCGGGGTCGGCCTCGGCCACCAGCTGCTGCAGGGCCGGAAGCAGGATGTGCGCGTGGACGTCGATGATGGGGGACGGCGCGTCCGTGGAAAGGTTGCTCATGCGGGGTCCTTCAACATGGTGGAAAGTGAGTTCATCAGGCCGGGCACATCGGCGTCGCGGACGCCGTCGAGCATCCATTGGCCCAGCTGCACCGAGGCGTTGACCACTGCCGTGGCACGGTCCAGGCGGCGGTCAGTGAACTCCTTGAACAGGGTTTCGGTGACGTGGTCGGCACTGATCAGCAGTTCGACCAGGACGGCAGCGTCCTCCAAAGCCATGGCAGCGCCCTGGGCCACTGTGGGCGGGCAGCTGTGCGCGGCGTCGCCGATGATGACGGTACGGCCGCGGTTCCATGGTCCGTCGACCAGGTGGGTGGTGAACCAGGTGTAGTTGATGCGGGCGCTGTGGTCCAGGTTGCCGCGGATTTCGTTCCACGGTCCGCCGTAGGCTGCGGCGAGTTCGGCCATGATGCGGGGGCCGTCCTCATGTTTGCGCTCCTGCGCCTTTTCCACCAGGTAGGCGTAGATGGTGTCCTGGCCCGTGGGGCAGTAGCCGGCGATGAAGCAGGGGCCGCCGTACGTGAGGTCGGTGCGGACCACTTCTTCAGGCCGCTCGACGAACGCGCGCCAGATGCCCATGCCCGTGGGCCTGGGCTCGACGTCGATACCGATCGCCTTGCGGACGGCGGAGTGCAGCCCGTCAGCGCCGATCAGGAGGTCGTAGCTGGCGGCGGTGCCATCGGCCGTGCGTACGGTGACGGACCCGCCGTCGTCCGTTATCTCCGTGACGCTCCTGCCATAACTGATGCGTGCGCCCGCCTGCTCGGCGCGTTCGCGGAGGATGGCGGTGAGGTCCGGCCGGTACATGCCCATGGTGGCCGGGAGGTCATCGCCGCCGGTACGGATGTCCTCAAGGACTGCCAGGACTGTGCCGTTGGGGTCCGGGGCGCGCAGGCCCAGGGTGCTGAACCCGTAGCCCTTGGCCTCCACCCGGTCCCAGACGCCGAGCTGCCGGAGGACCCGGAGGGCGTTCCCCTGCAGGGTGATTCCGGACCCGAGGGTCTGCGGGGCGGCTGCCTTTTCCAGGATCTCCACCCGGATTCCTGCATCGGCCAGGAGGATGGCAGCGGCCAGCCCGGCGGCTCCCGCCCCAACGATTCCGACGTTCTGTACTGCTGCCATCGCTGACTCCTTTGTATTGACGGCGTTACTGGTGATTGTTCTGAGTGGAGCTACCCGAGTGCTACCGCAGGGCGATCGGGTTGACGGGTGAGCCGACCGCACCGGTGATGGGTAACGGGGCTGCGGTGAGCAGGAAGTCGTACCTGCCGTCCGCCGCGCACGCCTCCGCGAGAGCGTCCGGATCCCACATCTCGCCGAGGAACAGTCCCAGGTTGGGGATGGCGATCTGGTGGAGGGGCTGGAACGCGCCGTCGAATTCGTTGGGGCGGACCTCGAAGCCCCAGGTGTCGGTGGCGATCCCGGCGATTTCGCTGCAGTGCAGCCACGGTGCGGTGCTGAAGGACAGTCCGGGAGCGGCTCCGCCGGCGTAGTCGCCCCAGCCGTCGCGCCGGACGCGGGTGTACTGGCCGGTGCGGATCACCACGATGTCACCGCGGCGCACTTGGGAGCTGGGTCCCTGCAGGTCGATGGTCCGCTGGAGGTGTTCGGGGGTGATGGCGAAGCCGTCCGGCAGTTCGCCGTCGTTCCGTCCCAGCTCGGGGCCCAGGGCGCGGCCGACGTCGAGCAACACACCCCGGGTGGCGATCTTGGCGGCCGCTGTTTCGATGCCGGTGACCAGATCGCCTTCGGAGGTGACCACGTCGCCGGCGGCGCGGCCGTTCCAGGCCTTGCCCTGGTCGAAGATGTGGCCCAGTCCGTCCCACTGGGTGGAGCACTGCAACGGCATGGCGATGACGTCGTCCGCCCCACCGAAGCCATGGGGGAAACCCTGGTTGCCGCGTTCGGCGTCCACTCCGGTGTCCGTCATGGTGTGGACCGGGTTGGTGCGGCGGCGCCAGCCTTTCTGTGGCCCGTTGGTGTCGAACGGCTGGGACAGCGAGAACGCCTCGCCGGTTGTGACCAGGGCGGCGGCCTCGACGCGTTTGGCGGCTTCGATGAAGTTAAGGGTGCCCAGCACGTCGTCCTGGCCCCAGCGGCCCCAGTTGTTGTGGGCTGCAGCCATGGCGCGGATGCTGCCGAGCGGGTCTTCACGCCGGATAACCGTGGAATCAGTGGCTGATTCCCCGGTGCCGGTTGCTGTGTCCTGTGCGGTCACTGCTTGCTGCTTTCGGTGGTGGTTTCGTCCTTGCAGTGGATGAGTTGGGTGCCCAGGCCGGTGATGGTGCCTTCCATGACGTCGCCGTCCTGGAGGAGCCGGCCCCAGTGCTGGCCGTTGCCGGCCGGGCTGCCGGTGAGGACCAGGTCGCCCGGGCGCAGCGGCATGATCTGCGAAGCCTCGCTGACCAGCTTGGCTACGCCGAAGATCATGTCCTGCGTGGACTCGTCCTGCATGGCCTGGCCGTTGAGCTTCAGCGTCACCTGGACGTCCTGGGGATCGCCGAAGAACTTGGCCGGCACCAGCAGGGGGCCGGTGGGAAGGAATCCGGGGGCGTTCTTGGCGCGGTACCAGTCCGAGCCGATGGCGGGCATGTCCTTGCGGAACACATATTCACGGGTGGTGATGTCGTTGACCATCGTGTAGCCAAACACATGCTCGAGCGCTTCTTCGGGGGTCACCCGGAACGCTGTCTTGCCGATCACTGCCGCCAGTTCCAATTCCCAGTCGTGGGACGTGGAGTAGGACGGCAAGGTGAGGTCGTCCGTGGCGGAAGCGACCGCCGTCGGGAGCCCGATGAAGAAGTACGGCGTGCCCTGGCCCGCGCGCTTGTCCATCATGGCTGCCGTCTTGGCCCGGACTTCCTCCGCATCCTGCCCTGCCTCGCGGTGTGCCACAGCCAGGTCGATGACGTGCTTGCGGTAGTTGGCGCCGGTCTGCAGGACCTGGGCGGGCTCAACGGGTGCAAGGATTTCGACGGCGGCGCGGTCCAGTCCGGTGTCCCCGCCTGCGGAGGCAGCGAGGGAGTCCAGCTCTGTTTCCATGCTGTCCCAGTGCTCGATCAGGGAATTGATGTCCGAATCCAGCGGCAGGACGCGGTCGCCAACGAGCAGGCCCGAGCGGGCCTTACTGTCTCCGGGTTCCTGGAAGCGGATGAGTGCATAAGTGGTTTCATCCATGGTGACTTAGCCCCGGCCCTGCTGGGCGTAAGGGTTCAGGAGTGCTTCCTTCATTTCCGGGGAGGCACCTTCCTCAGTGGCGGTGAAACCCTCGGCAGGCGGGAAGGACTCGGTCATGGAGTGGGGCATGGCGCCGTTCTTGTAGAAGTTGTTCGAACCCTCGGACGGCTTCCAGGTGTTGGCTTCCCAGTCCGGAACGTAGTTGCGGTAGCCGCCGGAGTTGAGCTCAACGCGCATGCCGGACGGGTCACGGAAGTAGAGGAAGTTCTGCTCGCCGACGCCGTGGATGGAGGGGCCGTATTCCATGGGGGTGCCGTTTTCCATCATGACGTCCGCGGTGCGGAGCAGGTCCTCGGTGGCATCCACCCAGAATGCGATGTGGTTGACGCGGCCGGGGCGGTTGGAGGTGTCCAGGACGACGCCGAGGTCGTGGGACTTTTCGTTGGTGGTCAGGACCGAGAAGACGGTGATGGGAGCTTCGTCCAGGTCCACGAATGCCATGACGCGGAAGCCGAGGGCCTCGTTGTACCACTTGGCGAAGCCGCGGACGTCGGAGCTGGCGACGGTGACGTGGTCCAGGAAGCGCGGGGCGGCGGCGTGGCTGCTGCGGCGCTCGGGGCGGTCCGGGTAGATGGATTCAAAGCCGGGTTCGGCGACGAACTTTTCCACCTCGTAGAACAGGCGCATGTGGTGGCCGTAGGGACCGGTGAACTCGTAGGCCTTGCCGTAGCCGTGGCCGCCGGCGGTCCAGGTGCCCTGGACACCGGTGGTTTCGATGCGCTGGGCGGCGGCTTCGAGGGCTGCCTGCGAATTGGTGCGCCAGGCCATGCGGCCGAGGGTGGCCTCGGGGCCTTCGGTGATGACCAAGCTGTAGCGGTAGTAGTCGCCCCAGCAGCGCAGGTAGACGTTGCCATCCACTCGGTCAATGATGCGCATTCCGAACTTTTCCTCGTAGAACTTGGCCGAGGCTTCAACGTCGGGGGTGGTGATCTCAAGGTGGGCAAGATGGGAGAGGGGAGTTTCCACGCTGAATTCCTTCTGTGTACTGGCTGCTATCGGTTTGCTGCAGGTCCTGTATCCACTCTGGAGGACCCCCACCATCGGGGGAAGCGCACTTTTTCTATATCGATCATTCATGCCGCAAATACCCGAAGCCGCCGGGTGGTTCCTGCGTTCCTTTTCCTGTCAGCGGCAGTTCAGGGACATAGGGAAAGTAAATGCCGGCTATCGCCGATTACTATTTCCGCGAGCTGCCTCAATTCGGTTAGCTTTGGGGGCGTTTCACCGATCTGGCTGCCGCCCGCAGCCAGGCTGGTGCCCAGCGGCTCAATCGCCCCCGAACTCTTTGGAACGCCTCACATGCACACCTCAGCGAACAGCCCACAGACAGCACCGACAGCACACGCAGCATCAGGCCCGGGAGCGCTCCGCCCCATCGGCATGCTGGAAGTATCAGCGGCCGCACATTCCACGGGCCCCGACGCACTGGACGATGCAGTGGCAGTTGTCTCGGTGGCCGCAGCAGAGCACAGAATCGGCATCCTGATTTCCCGCATAGGGGAGGACCGGTACGTGGTACGGGCCCACCCGAGTGTTCCCTATGGGCTGGTTCGGCAGTCTTTGGCATGAACATGCTCTTGCGTGGAACCCGTTCAGCAGAGCGGGTAAACGTCAGAGGCCCCGATGCACTGTGCATCGGGGCCTCTGACGTTTACGGGAGTTATAGCGCCTCCACATGCGCCCTGACGTGGGTGCCGTCTTGGCTGAGCCAGCCTTTGCCGGCGGCGTAGACAAGCATGTTGGCAAAGCGGTAGTTCCACCCCATGCCGATCCTCCCGGCGCATTCCCCTTTGATCCAATCCACCGAAACCATGACGTCGTCATGGTCGATTTTCCCGGCTGACGCGGACGCCAGTAGGCCCGGCAGGTCCTCCCTTGCCTCCTCGGATAAGAGCACCTTGAAGCTGGAGCAATCATCGGGCTCGTCAAGGGCAACTGAACCGGGGCTGACGCGAACGTGCATGTGGAATTCCTATCGCTCAAGGAGAATGCGTATTTGATTCCACTATGCCGATGCCGCGGAGGGCCGGGAAGACGAGGTTCCTGATGGCCGGTATTCGGAATAGTTATGCACGCCGGATCAAAAGCTGCGCCCAGGATGCGGGCGGTTAGGGGCGAGCACTCTCGCGGTTGGACCCGTCCAGCTCGGCCAGAAGGTAGGAAGCCACCATTCCGGCAAGTTTTTCAGCGATATCCGGCCATTCCACGTCACCGCTACCCTCAGTGGTGCTGCCAAGGCCCAGACGGCGTGCCACCACGCTGTAGGCAACGTTGAAACTCCAGTCGATATCCGGCTGCCCAAGGTAGCCGCCCGGCCACGACCGCAGGACGTCGGCGAAGTGCGCCGCCATCACGGCGTGGGCAGCCGCGCCCCGCTTCGAGATCGTCTCGTCCTGGGTGGCCCGCAGCATGAAGGGGCGCAGGATATCGGCATACCGGCGGAGGATCTCGATGGTGAGGTTGACCGCTTCCTGGGCGTAACTCTTCAGCGGTGCCCGGGGGTCCAGCCGCAAGGCCCCGAAAAGGTGGTCTGAGACAGCGTCGATGTTGTCCATCTTGCGGCCGTGGGCAACGCGGATGAGCTCGTCTTTGCCTTGAAAGCGGGCATAGATGGAACCGATGGATACTCCGGCGTGCGCGCTGACTTCGGCCAGGGTGAATTCGTCGTTTCCCCGCTCCTCGAGCAGGGCCAGGGCCGCCTCAACCGTCTTTTCAAACGATTGGCGGCTCCTGGCCTGTTTGGGCTCGCGGGACTTTGTGTCCGGAAGTGTCACAAGGGGATCCTACAGAGTATTCCCCCGGCCGCAGCGTTCCGGGATGTCCGGATTTCCCATTCTCCGGACGGGACAACCCAGGCTGAAGCCGTGGAATCCCAACGCCGGAAGCACAGGGGCTCGAGTGCGATGTCCACCTCACGGCTCTCGCCTGCGGCGAGATGGGTGCCCGCAAAACCGGCCAACCTGAAGTCCGTTTCATGCGGTGCCCTGAGGTATGCCTGGACAACGTCGCGGCCCCTGGAGGCGCCGGTATTGGTGACCGTTGCTCTCACTGAGACACCATGAGCGCCGTCCCCCTGCCGGGCCGAAACGGAGGAACTGGCGGAAGCAACGGCATCAACCAGCTCAAATGAGGTGTATCCGAGCCCGTAGCCAAAGGGGTAGCGGGGTTGCAGTTCCGCGGTTTGGAAGTGCCGGTAACCCATGGGTTCGCTGGCTGAGTAGTCCAGCGTGAGATCGGCATCCAACGCTGTTCCCCAGCCGGGAATATCTTCATTCCGGCCCGGGAAGGACACCGGCAGCCGGCCGGCCGGAGCGGTGCTGCCGGTCAGGACTCCAGCCAACGCAGGACCGAATTCCTGCCCGGGGAACCATGCCATCAGTACAGCTTTGACCTTGTCCGCCCACGGCAGGAGCACTGCACGGGAGGCATTGACCACCACGATGGTGTTGGCCGCCACCCCGGCAACAGCGTCAACCAGCCAGTCGCTCGAGGGGTCAAGTGCCGCCGTCGTGCGGTCCGCACTTTCACGGGATGACCCTTGCTGATCGCCGATGACCACCACCACGGCGTCTGCCCGCGCCGCCAGGTCAACAGCGGCGGACAACGGATCGGTGACTTGTTCCGGTGTGGCCACTGCCGTGATCGCTTGCACGCGTCCGGGCTGGAAGGCCATGTCGATCACCAGTTCCGCCGTCCCTGCAGGCAGGTCCACGGGAATCTCCCGGGTGTCTGCGCGCGCAACTACTCCCATGACGTCATCGGGCGCGGGCGGAGGAACCACCAACACCTCCTGGCCATCAACCCGGAGTGAACTGACGCCGGTCCCGCCGGCACCCACCATCCAGCGGGCAGGGGCGGAGAGGTTTACATGAGCCGTAATGCGTGCCCGGCCAGGAACGCCCGCGCCCAGGCCCGGAACGGGACCAAACCATACGAACGCTGAAGACTTACGGATCTCGCGGTACAGAACGTCGTCAGCTTCTCCGGCCGGCAGGATCTCCAGAAGAACGCCCGGCGTTCCGTCCGGTGCCGTACTCCCGAGCTCCGTCAGGGACAACGCCGACGCCGGCGCGGCTCCGGGCTCGTAAAGAACCTCGACGCCGGGACCTGCTGCCTCGCGGATGGCGTCCAGGGGTGTGACCACCTGGCCTTCGGGACGCACAGTGGCGAAGGTTCCGCCTTGGAAGCACGGTTTGTCCGCATTGGGTCCCACAACTGCCAGCGTCTTCACCCGGGACAAGTCCAACGGCAGGGTGGCGTCCTTGTTTTCGAGCAACACGAACGACTGGCCGGCGGCCTCGCGGAGCACCTTCAGCTGTTCCTCCCGGCTGCGCACGTGGGCGGGGGCCGGTAAGGTAGCGCCGGTGCGGCGACCTGTCCGGTCCGCGAGCCGGGTGACGCGTTCCACGGCGTCACCCAAACGCTCCGGTGCCACCGTGCCCGAGGCCACGGCCTCAGCAAAGCGGCCGCCAAGGTAGGTGGCCGGCCCGGGCATTTCCAGATCCAGGCCGGCGTTGGCGGCCGCCACTGTGTCATCCACGCCGTACCAGTCGGATACCACCACGCCGTCGTAACGCCACTCCTCTTTCAGTACGCTGATGAGGTCCGCGTTTTGGGAACAGTGGGTGCCGTTGACCCGGTTGTAGGCCATCATCAACATCCACGGGTTGGCAGCGCGCACCGTAACCTCAAACGGCAACAGGTAGGTCTCCCTCAAGGTGGCTTGTTCCACCCTCGAGTTCATCCGGCGTCGTTCTGTTTCGGTGTCGTTGGCCACCACGTGCTTGGTGCAGGAACCAACGCCTTGCGACTGGAGACCCTCCACCCATGCTGCCCCCAACGTGCCGGTCAGGTAGGGGTCTTCCGAGAACATCTCGAAACCCCGGCCCGTCAGTGGTGACCGGGGCATGTTCAGGTTGGGGCCCAGGATGGCTGAGACGCCACGCTCGACGCCCTGCTGGCCAATCACCTGGCCTATTTCCCGAACCAGTTCCGGATTCCACGTGGCGCCCAGAGCTGTTCCCGAAGGCATGATCAGGGAGGTGTCCCGTTCGTCCATGGCCTTGCTGACGATTCCCAGGGGACCGTCCAGCAGGACCATTTCTTCAACCCCGGCGGCTGCGCTCGCTGTGGTGCTCCAGCCGTTCAAACCGCCGGTGAGCTCTGCTCCAACGATTTCCGTCCCGGCGGGTACGGGGTCAGCGTGTTCGCTGGTGGTGGTCACAGAGCTGCAACCTTGTCTGCCTCCGCGGCGGCTTCGTTGGACAGCAGCAGGGGCTGGACGCGCTCTGCGAAGAGCCGCATGGTCTGGGCAGTAAAGCGGCGGCGTTCGTCCGTGAGGGGCCCGCCCATCGCGGCCATGAGCACATTGCCGATACCCAGGTCAGCGTATTTCTGCAGCTCGGCGGCCACGGTTTCCGGGCTGCCGTAGAGGCACCAGGTTCCCTTGTAGCCTTCGGTCCTGGCATCGGGAGTGGGGCGCAAGTCAACACCGCTGATGGCTTCGGCCGCCTTGTTGGCAGCGTGCTCGCGCTCAACGGTTTCTTGGTACTGCTGAAGGATGATGTCCATCTCGGCTGCGGCTTGCTCATCGGTCTCCGCGATGTGCACGTGCTGGTAGGAGTGGGTGGTCCATTCCAGGGCGGCTCGGACGGCCTCTTCCGAGTGGCCCGCAGCTTCAAGGGCGCTGCGGTAAATGCCGAAGTTTTTCTTTACTTCTTCATAGGCATTTCCGCTGTCGATGATGGGCGGGGTGAAGGCAAGGATGAAGGCCGGCTGGGCCTTCTTGGCTGCCCGCTCAACGCTGGAAGGGCGCGCTGCCACGGACATGACGCGGGGTTCCGGCTTGGTATACGGCGTGGGCACGATTCGGGACACCACTGCGCCGCGGTAGTGGCCGTTGTCAAAGCTGACCGGCTCATCTCCGGATTGCTTGGCCCAGAGGCGCTCCGCGATCTCCAGGTTCTCATTGGCCAACCGTGAGCTGTCTTGGTAGTTCACGCCGAAACCGATCATTTCCTCCGGCGTGGTTCCGCTGCCGACACCCACCAGAAGCTTGCCGTCAGTCAGCTGGTCCAGCAGTGCGAGCCGCTCGGCAAACCGGACCGGGTGGTGCAGGGCCAGGGTCTGGACGGAAAAGCCGAAGTGCATGCGCTCCAGTTTGCCGGCGAGGTACGCGGCGAAAACGAAGGGATCGCTTGCCGGCGGGGCGTAACCGGTGAAGTGGTGGTCGGGGAGGAAGACGGCGTCAAAACCCTTTTGCTCGGCGTCGGTGGCGTGCTCCACCATTGCCTGCATCACAGCACGGTCTTCTTCGGGGCCGCGGGAACGGGAGGTGAGGAACAGGGAGAAATGCATGGGAACTCCTGAAGTTATGAGGGTGTCAGGCAGGAAGGTATTGGGCCGTCAGCGGCTCAGGGCGTTCTGCCTCGGATGGTTCTGAAATGTGGATGGACCCTGGGGCAGCCGGCTCACTTCCGGGCTCTGTTGCCGTATCAAGCTCTGCTGCTGCGCGGGCAACAAGCCGACGGAACCACTGGTGCCCCGGGTCCGGGGATTTGGAGGGGTGCCACCAAGCGCACTCCACCAAGGTGGGGAGGCTGATGGGAAGCTGCATGATCTTGACGCCGGCTACGGATGCGAGCATCTGGGCCAGCCGTTCCTGGACAAGGGCGAGGCGTGACGTCCCTGCTACTGCGAAAGGCAGCATGAGGAAGCTGTCAACAATGATGTCCGTCTTTTCCCCCAGCTGAAGGTCATAGACCCGGCGATCAGCCAGCGTTGAATCAACTTCCGTGCCGAACAACCTGGCCCAGCGTGCGTCGCGCATTTGCTCGACTGTCAGGGTTTTCTCCGCTGAAGTGTCTCCAGTGACGCACACCCAGTTGTCCGTGAACAGCTCCGTGTGGGGGAAGCCGGAAAAGTGCCCTTTGGGTATGAGCATGAGATCCGCATTCTGGAGCGTCTCCTTAATGCGTTCCACGGCCTGCGGTGTGACGGCGTCGAAGTGCACCTGCACACCCGGCGCCTCCTTCTGGAGCATGTTCATCAACGTCCCGGAAAGAGCCGTCAGGCAATAGTCGGACGTGACGATCCGGAAGCTGCGGGTTGAGAGTGCAGGGTCAAAGACAGCCTGCGCATCGAACGTGCGTTCAACCATCCGGAGTATCTGCGAAACGTCCTCCTGGAGGACCTGCGCCAGGGGAGTGAGCTCATATGACGAGCCAATCCGGGTCAGCAACTGATCATCAAATTGCCGGCGCAGCCTTTGCAGGGAAGAGCTCATGGCCGGTTGGCTGATTCCGATCCTCGCCCCCGCCCGGGTGACGTTTCGCTCCATCAGCAAAGCGTCAAGGGCAACCAAAAGGTTGAGATCGGCAGTCAGTAGGTTGACCATGGGATTCTCCTAATCCGAATTAGAATACTGATACTAATTATGAGGCGCGCCACATCCGAGGTCAACAGCTCCCTGTGGGCTAGGAATTCTGGGCCGGATGGATACCTCCGATCGCGCCGGTGATCGATTGTGCGGCAGCGAATAATCTGTCGCGGCATGCTTCCAGGCGTGACACGGGGTCATTGCCCGAGAATCCGTTCAGCGTCAGCGTTACTGCCACCTGTCCTTCCGCATCGAAGACGGGGGCGTGCAAGGACGTAACCCCTGCAGGATCATCCAATGCGGCAGGCCCGGAGGATGCTGCCCTCTCGATAAGAAGAGGCAGGACGCCGCTGAGGTCGGGTGCCGCCGTGTCGCTGGGGACGTGCACAATTCGTTCGAATTCGGCTGCGGCGCCCACATCCACGGATATGGCGTAGCCCAAGGACCTCACCTGCTCAAGCTCGGCCTGCGCAAGGGTGGCATCAACCTCACCCACCACGTCGCGGGCGTTCTCGATCCACCTCTTTTCCGCGGCTTCTCCCGCCCACGCCACGTGCAGCGGAGCCAGCGGAGCGGCCAGGCCGAAGGAGACTCCCACCCGTGACGGCGAACCCCCGGGAGAGCTGTCCACGCCGGCCGCCGTCAGGACGACGACGGAATCGTCAACCAATCCGCTGACCAGGACCTCGAGCTTCAAGGCTTCCGCCAGGGCTTCAATGACCGGACGCGCCGCGTCCGCAGCCTTGACGTGCCGGGTCAGGGCGGTGGCCGGCGAAACGATGGAGGGGATGGTGAACGAGCCGTATCCACCCCGCAGGAAAAGGAGGGGAAGTTCCTTGGAGGACCCCACACCCAGGGCTTTTACGCGGCCAATCACGATGTCGTGGTCTCCGGAGCGGATGACGTCCTCAATATCGCAGTCGATCCAAGCGGCTGCACCTTCCAGACGCGGGCTGCCGGAAGGAGTGCCACCCCATTGGTTGGCCGTGAAACGGTCCTCGGCTTTACGGGAGAACGCACGGCAAACATCCTGCTGT
This sequence comes from Pseudarthrobacter equi, assembly GCF_900105535.1. Classification (NCBI taxonomy): domain Bacteria; kingdom Bacillati; phylum Actinomycetota; class Actinomycetes; order Micrococcales; family Micrococcaceae; genus Pseudarthrobacter; species Pseudarthrobacter equi. The sequence goes on along the minus strand of NZ_LT629779.1, from coordinate 4,305,886 downwards.
CCGGCGGTCAGGACGTTGGCGCAGAAAGAGCCCGTCTCGCGGATCTTGGGCCAACTCGTGGAACGGACGTCAGGCATGAACGCCACCAACGGAGGATCCAACGAGACGGAACTAAAGGTACCTACCACCATTCCCGCCGGTTCGTCGTCATCGGGGGCGGCAGTGATCAGGGTGACGCCGGTGGGGTACTGACCCAGGGCGTACCGGAACCAAGCCGCGTTTTCGGGGCTGGTGTCCTGGTTTTCTGCAGTGGAAGCGCGGATGCTTTGTGCCATCTCTCTGCTCTCCTCTTCGTTGAGATTTCCTCCAGTAAACGCGGGGTACGGGCGGCAGTGGAAATAGTTCCGGGGTATGCGGAGTATCGGGAATTCCAATGTTGGAGGCCCCGGCGTTGCGGTCTGCGCCGATGGTAGATTCGTTGCGGTACCGGGGCCCTTTGGGCCCGTCGGTTGGGGGTCAACATTCCCCTGGGCGCGCATCTGGCCGGTATCGAGCCACCTTGCTGGCTCTCCCAGAACGAGGTTGCGGTGCGCCGTTCAAACTTGTCCCCTCCCACCAGCCCGGACGACGTTGAGGGTTCTCCCGCCCTTCATTCAACATCGGCCACGGATCGGCTGGGACCGTCCGATGCATCAGTCCAGGCGCCGCCCAAGGTCCGGATCGGCCCGCTCTACGCCGCGTTGCTGATCATCGTGTTGCTGGGGGCCCTGGACCACACCATCGTGGCCACAGCCCTGCCTACCGTCGTGGGCGAGCTGGACGGAGCACGCCACATGGCGTGGATCATTACGGCCTATACGCTGGCGATGACTGTTGGCATGCCCGTTTACGGGCGGCTGGGGGACCGGTACGGCCGGCCGATGCTCCTGATGGTGGCCCTGACCATATTCCTGGGGGCATCAGTCCTGTGCGGTTTCGCCCAGGACATGGTCCAGCTTTCCTTGTTCCGAGGCATCCAGGGACTGGGCGGGGCAGGACTCGGAGTGCTCCCGCCGGCAATCATCGCCGACCTTGTACCGCCACGGCAAAGAGCCAAATACCTCGGCCCGCTGGGATCGGTTTTTGGAATTGCCACAGTCATCAGCCCCTTGGTTGGCGGCGCCATTACCGACACCGTTGGGTGGCGGTGGGTGTTCTGGATCAACCTTCCCGTTGGCTTGTTGGCTCTGGCTATGGCGTTTTCCCTCCGCCGCCTGAAGACCGTCCGCGGATCGGGCGGCGTCGATTGGCCCGGCACCCTCCTGATGGTGGTTTTCACCTGTTCATTGGTAGCGGTGATTTCGCTGGGCACGGAGCCGGATATCGCCGTGGGGATTCTCTGGGCAATCGGTGGCTTGGCGGCCGTTTCCGGTGTGCTCTTTGTGGTGGTGGAGATCCAGTCCAAGCACCCGCTGATTCCGATGCAAATGTTCAAGAGCTGGCCCGTCGTCAATGCGGCCGGCCTGGGCCTGGTTATAGGTGCCGGCCTCTTCAGCGTGGTCGCATATCTCCCCAGCTACGTGCAGATGGTGTACTCCACCTCGGCTTCCGTGGCCGGAATGATTCTCCTGCCAATGGTCCTGGGAATGATGGTTTCAACGAACCTCACCGGATGGCTTGTCAGCCGTACAGGGAGGTACAAGATCTTCCCCCTGGCCGGGTCGGCCCTCGCCGTTGCCGCAGCCATTGGCCTCAGGCTCCTGCAGCCCGGTACCCCACTGCCGGTGGTGGGGATCCTGTTGGCACTTTTGGGTTTGGCCGTGGGCAGCTTCATGCAGATCACTGTTGTGGCGGCACAAAATGCGATGCCGCACTCAGTGGTGGGCAGCGTCACCGCCTCACTCGGCTACCTTCGTGAACTCGGCGTCACGGTGGGCACAGCGGTGTTCGGCGGTCTCTTCGCCACCATGCTGGCACGGGGTGCAGCAGAGAACACCCTGGGTGTGCCCGCTTCCACCGTCACGGATCCCCAAGCAGTCCAGCAGTTGCCGGCAGGGCTGCAGTCCGGGGTGGCGGTCATTTACACCGATGCCTTCCTGCCGATCTTCGGATTGCTGGCCTGCATCTTTGCCGTTGGTGTGCTGCTGTCCGTCTTCATGCCGGAGCAGCGCTTGGCAGACCACAAGGACCGGTAGCAGCAACGCCCGTTACTCCACCGCAGTCTGTGGCGGAGTAACGGGCGTTCCCGTCTGCCGTTCCGGGTCAGTCCCCAAGGACCAGCAACTGCACCGGGCCGTGCAGGCCAGCCGGCATGGATGGTGCGTCCGGTTCAAAGATGGATGCCGCAGGGCGGGTGAGGTTCCCCTCTGCGGCATCGCGGGCCAGCCTGTTCCACCAAGTGTTTGTCACGGCTATCTCCACAACATTGCAGCCGGCCCGGATCGCGTCTGTGACGTCAAGGCGGAACGGATAGGTCCACAAAGTGCCCACGGTACTGCCATTGACCCTTACCTCTGCCAGGTCATTCACTCCGCCCAGGTCCAGGAGCAGGCGCTTGCCCGGCGTGGGCACCAACCCGTCCGCTGAGAACTCGTGGCGGTACGTTGCAGTCCCCGAAAAGCCTGTTACGTCGGCGTCATGGGCGCCCGCTCCGGGTCCGGCCCACGGTGCGGCGCCCGGCAAAACGAGGCCGGACGGATCCTGACCATCGCCGTGGAAGGTCACTTCCCAAGGACCTTCCATCGCATGCGCGACGGCGGTGTCGCAGTGCGCATCAGGGGTGCTCTCCGTGCCACCTCCGGTCCTGCGCAGCAGGATGAACGCCGAGCCGAATGGTTCCAGGTGCAGGTCAACTTCCGTCCTTCCCGCCGCCGTCCTGACCGCGAGAGGCGTCCGGGAAGCAGCCACCGGGTCCCACAACTCCGCTGCGGTTCCCTCACCCCTGAGGGAAGCGCTGATCTGTTCGGCCTGTTCCCGTTGGTTGCTGATGAAAAACAGTTCTGCGTCCTGCAACTCCCGGTGGATGACAGGGAGGTTCGCCGTCTCTGACGCCTCCAAAATCCAGCTGGGCTCAACCCCGGCCTGGGCTAGTGCCGTAGTGACACCATCAGCCGCAGCCACTCCGGCGAGGTCAATCAAGCCGGGATGTCTGCCCCAGAGGTGTTCGACGGCGGCAGCCCACTGTGCGGGATCGTCGCTCTGGCTGGGCGAACGTTCGGGACGCCATCCGGCCACAAGGGCACCAGCGTCCAGCAGCTCAGCAAGCCGCCGCAGGGCCTTAAGCGTCATCCGGTGGCTGGATCCCCCGAGATACAGCAGGCGGTATTCGGTTCCGCCGGTGGTGAGCAGGCCGCCGTCGGGCTTGACGGTGAGATGATTCTGCAGCCCGTCCAGATTGATCAAATCGAAGCCGTGGCCGTCCGGGACTTCCGGGGCGGCGTCGCCGAAGACACCGGTGACGGGCGCTTCCTCACCGTAGAAGTAGGCGATGTTCGCGGCGTAGGTGCCTTGCTGCAGCAGGTAGCTGCACCGGCCAAGGTAATCGAGCCACGGCTTCGCCGCGTGCGCCCAGGTTTCGTTGCGCGTGAAGGATTGCCCCAGGTAGGGGGACAACGTGATCCCGGGCTTGGGGACGGCTTCGGGTTGATGGGGTGAGGTATGGATGTTCAGGAGGTTGACCCCGAGGGCAAATTCCATGTCCACAATGGGTTTGAGCGTGCGCGGGGTGAAGCTGAAGGGCTTGCCGAATGCGCTCATGGACTCGGCCCCGGTGGCAGCCTTTCCGTAAATGTGGGTCACGGACGCGGCGCCCCGGAGATCGGCAACGTAGGTGGCTTGTGGTCCTTCGTCCGGCTCATAGCACCACATGGCACCCATGGGAACATCTGCGTGAGAGCGCATTTCGATGTCGTCGCCAAGTTGCGGGCGGTGGTCCTCGAGGGCCTCGGCGTAGTATTTCAGTCCGCGTTCCCGGGCAATTCCGGCGATTGTTCCGTAATGGTTTTCGGCGAGGAGCTCCGAAATGGTGGTCCGGAAGTCCCACAGGAAGGCGTCGCTCTGCTCGGTGGTGCCTACAATGATGCCGCTGACGGCTGGAAGCCAGGGCAGCAGATCGTAACCACGCCGCTTCTTAAACTCGGCGCGCATGGCACCCGTCCAGTTCTGCGGGCCCGATTCGATGCTGTCACTGAGCAGCGCCGACACCCCGTCCAAGCCGCTGCCCAGGGCCTCTTCGAAAAAACCCAGGAAATCGCTGAAGTACCCGGCCACCAAGTCCGCGTCCAGCTTGTCCACTTCCAGGCCGGTGGCGTCGATGGGTGCGGGGGCGTTGAGGTGCCCTGTCAGCGAATAGCCGTATCGCAGGAGGGTCCATTCCCCGCTGTCCGGTGTCCAGTCCAGCACGCCGTCGGCGCCGAGGAACGCGGTGACATCGATGATGTCCTGCGGCTGGACGGCGCTCGACGATTGGCAAGGATCGCCGTCGAGCGCGTAAAAGTCGGGTACCGGAGCGTAGCCGGCCTTTTCCTCGGACCGGACCACCCGGGCACCGGAGAACAGCTGGAATGCAGAGATCCCGAACGTTTCATTGTCCCCGGGAAGTGCGAATGGCAGCGGCCTGATTCCTGGCGCCAACGGGAATTGGCGGCCCTTCCCGGTCTCCAGGACAAGCCGGAAATAGCGTGCTGTGATCGTGGGAAAACTTGCGGACCGGACGGGCGACCCAGATGTCGGGAGATCGGCTACCTTGCTGAACGTGTTGCCGTCAGTGCTCGCTTCCACGTGCGCCTTTGGTGCAGGAGCAGCAGCGAAACCCCGCGAGGCAGGCAGGCCAACCCGGACTGAGGAAACGGCCGTTGGCTGCTCGAATTCAGCTGTCACCCACGCGGTGCCTGAAGCGGCGTCAACCGTTGCAGTTGGCCAGAACCTTCCGTCGGCCAAGGAGTCCGGCGTCCGATCTCCGGGCGCGGTTCCACTGGCACTCATCCGCGCGGGCGTCAGGGGAAAGTGGCTGTCCCGCCGGGGAAAAGCCAGCACGGCCACGTCGTCGTAAAAGTCCGGGACGCCGACGGGATCATTGCGGATCGCCCCGAAGGGGATGTCCTGGTACGGGCCGGATGCCGACGGCGGTGCAGCCAACCGCGGCAGGTCCGGCTGGCCAGCGGTCACCGCGGTGGTGCTCCATACGAGTTTCTTCATACCGGCGTGCGGAGCCACCCAGGGCCCTCCCGTGGCGCTCCAACCGGCCGAGGTAGCCACCGCCAGTTCAAGTCCCAGCCTTGCGGACGTGGAGGCCGCGCAGGAGATGGCCGTCTGCCATGCCGGAGAACGGAAAGAGACGCGCTCCCGGGTGTACTGGGGGATACCCATGGAGCCTGTGAAGGCCTGGACCCCGCCGGCGCCAGACGCTGCAAGCCATTCAAGGTCTTTCACGATCCCCTTTGGATCAACGTTCCCGTCCATCCAGTGCCACCACACCCTGGGGCGTGCAGAACGGGGAGGATCCACAAAGCCGGAGAACAGGGGGTCGGCAGCGGGCGGGGCAGGCGTGGCGTCGTCGCTCACGGAAACATCCTTAGGTGGTGGTGGGTGAAGAACCGGCTCGGACCGGAGCATCCTGTTTCAGCCTAAACGCGGCTATTTGCCAGTGGGAGGAAACAGGCATGCAGAGAGAAGATGGTGAGCATAGACGATAACTATTTCCATGGCCGCTCTGACCTGCCCTACCTTGAATGACAGGAGCCAGCTTGTGATCCAGGAAACACAAACTGACGCAAGGCTCGAATCCACTGATCATTTTTGATGGTCAGGACAACGACGTCATGAAAGGCCACATTATGAAGAATGCACCCAGCCCAGCTGGCCGGAGGTTCCTCTCCGTTGCAGCGCTGGCGTCCGTCACCGCACTGGCGTTGAGCGCCTGCGGTGGCGGTGACACGAACAGCAACGCACCCATCGCTGAAGAAACGGGCCCGGTTGAGATCACCCTCGCAACCCCGGCTTTCACCGGCGGCGGCGCCGCGAACCCCTACCAGACGCTGATCGACGCCTTCAAGGCCAAGAACCCGAACATCACGGTGAAGCTGGTGGAGTCACCCAACGACCAGCACGGGCAGACCATGCGCACCCAGCTTCAGGCAGGCAACGCGCCGGACCTCTTCTACGTCACGGCGGGCCGCGGTAACAACCAGTCCTTCGCGTCCCTGGCCGAGGCAGGCTACCTGCAGGACCTGACGGACCAGAAATGGGCAGCGGATGCGATTCCCGCTTCCGCCAAGAACCTGTACTACGACGAGGACAAGGTCTTTGCGGTTCCGGCCGACCTCGCACCCATCACCATGCTGCAGAACACGGGCGTTTTGAAGGAGCTTGGCCTTCAGGAACCCTCCACCTTGGATGAACTGGTCACCCAGTGCAAGACCGCACGGGCAGCTGGCAAGTCGTACTTCGCGGTAGCGGGAACCTCGGGCGCCAACACCGGTCTCCAGGCGATGCAGCTGGCAGCCTCCCTTGTTTATGCCAAGGATCCGCAGTGGGACGCCAAGCGCGCCAATAAGGAGACCACCTTCGCTGACTCTGACTGGAAGAAGGTGCTGGAGCAGATCCTGAAGTTCAAGGATGCCGGTTGCTACCAGGACGGCGCCGCAGGTGCCGGCTTTGACCAGCTCTTCCCGTCAGTGGCCCAAGGGAAAGTGGCCGCCGCATTTGCTCCGGCAGGTGCTGTTGCTGCACTCAGGGCCCAGGTCAAGGACGGTTCTTTCGACGTAGCTGTTCTTCCGGGTGAGAAGGCTGAGGACAGCCGGCTGATCGCAAGCCCCGGCAACGCCCTGGCAGTCAACGCTGCCGGCAAGCACAAGGGTTCCACCCTGAAGTTCCTTGAGTTCCTGGCCCAGCCAGCCAATCAGGATGCCTTGGCCAAGGCCAATGGAAACGTATCCGTCACCTCGGCAATATCCAGTACGGTTCCTGAGCAGTTCCCCTTGTTGGAACCGTACTTCTCAGAGCCCGAGAAGAAGATCGTTTCCCAGCCCAACTACCTCTGGCCCAACAGCGGCGTGTACGACTCGCTCGGCACCGGTATCCAGGGACTTTTGACCGGGCAGGCAACTCCTGACCAGGTTCTGAAGACCATGGACGAGCAGTACGACCGCGGCGCCTAGCCCACGGCGTCAACCCTGATTGGAAGAACTTCCCATGACCGCACAACTTGAGCAGAAAGCGGAGGGCGCCCGGGTCTCCGGGCGCCAGCCCCGCCCCAGCAAAAAGAACGGGCGCCAAGGTGACCGGGCCACCGAGCGTCGCTTCGCAACGTGGTGGTGGTTCACCCCTGCACTCCTTGCCCTGGTGCTCATCCACTACGCCCCCAGCGCCATTGGTGCATTCTTTGCCTTCACCAACTGGAAAGGCCTGGGAAAGTGGCAGTTTGTCGGCTGGGACAACTTCGCGGCAATAGCCGAGGGCGGCCCCACCACCACAGCCCTCATCAACACGTTCATTATTGGTATTTCTTTTGTGGTGCTGACGAACGTCCTCGGCTTGTTGCTTGCACTCGGCCTTAACCGGACAGTTAAGTCCCGCAATGTCATCCGCACCTTGATCTTCGCTCCCGTGGTGCTCAGCTCGCTGGCAACGTCCTACATCTGGAAGTTCATCTTCGAGCAGAGCGGCCCTTTGAACGAGTTCCTGGGCTCCATCGGACTTGAGTCGTTGAAGCGGACATGGCTGGGCGATCCATCAACGGTGCTGCCTGCAATCATCATTGTGATGGTCTGGCAGAACGTTGGTCTTGTGATGGTCATGTACCTGGCCGGCCTGGCAACGGTTTCCCCGGAGCTCGAAGAGGCGGCCTCGCTCGACGGAGCCAGCCTGTGGCAGAGGTTCAACTACGTGGTCCTCCCGGCCATCATGCCGTCAGTGGTGATTGCCATGACGCTCATGCTGATCAACGGACTGCGTGTCTTTGACCAGATCCAGGCCCTGACCGGTGGCGGACCCTACGGTGCATCTGAAACGCTTGCCGTCACCATCTACAAAGAGACCTTTGTGCTTGGACGTTTCGGCTTCGGTGCCGCACTGGCGTTGGTCATGTCCTTGATCATCATCATCCTGACGGTGGCCCAGCGCCTCCTCCTCCGTTCGAGTTCCAGAGGTTAGCCGATCATGTTCCGTTATACGAAGAAGACCTTGCTCCGTGAGGCGCTGCTGATCCTGGTTGCCCTGATCTTCCTGTTGCCGTTCTACTTCCTTATCAACCTGTCATTGAAGAACGGCAACGACGCCCTTACAACGTCCGCCATGCAGCTGGTCACCAACCCCACCCTGGATGCTTTTGGCCAAGCCATCCGCGGCGGCCGCCAGGCGACGTTGATGGATGGAATGCTCAACAGCATCATCATCACGGCAGGAAGCGTGCTGATACTGGTGGCTGTAGGATCCATCTCGGCCTACACACTGAGCCGCCGGACCGGCAAGCTCAGCAAAGCTGCCATGGGACTCATCCTGGTCACCATGGTTTTGCCCGCCCAGGCCGCCATCATCCCCATCTATGTGGGCATGCGGAACGTTGGCCTCGTGGGTACGCACGCCGGCACCATCATCATGTATGCCGGTGCGCTGCTGCCCATCTCCATCTTCCTGTACATGGGCTTCACCAACGGCATCGCCCGGGATTACGAGGAAGCCGCTCAGATCGATGGTGCCTCCCGGTTCACGGTCTTCCGGAAGATCATCTTTCCCCTGCTTTCTCCCGCTACGGGTACGGTGGCGATCTTCACGGGACTCATCGTCTGGAACGACTTTTTCACGGGCCTGATCTTCCTTAACGGTTCTGATGCGGTCACGCTGCCGGTGGTGATCTACAACTTCGTCGGCGAGAGCGTTTCCCAGTGGAACGTGATTTTCGCGGCGATTATCATCTCCATGATCCCCATCCTGGCGTTCTTCCTGGTGGCACAGAAACAGTTCATCCAAGGCTTCACAGGAGGCGTTAAATCTTGAGCTCGCTTGTAGTCCTCACGGAGGGTCAACGTCGCGCAGATCTGGGAGACGGTACCTACATCAACCCGGTTTTCGCGGGAGACCACCCGGACCCCACCATCCTCCGGGACGGTGACGACTACTACGTAACTTTTTCGTCGTTTGAGTCCACTCCCGGGCTGATCATCTGGCACTCCACGGATCTCCTTAACTGGCGTCCCCTGGGCCCGGCGTTGCCCACCCCCATCGGCAACGTCTTTGCAGCCGACATGTGCAAGGTTGATGGCCGGTACTACATCTACGTTCCCGTTATTCCCACCTCCGTGTCGCCTGATCCGGGGGCTCCAGCCCAGATCTACGTCATTCACGCCGAATCCATGGCCGGACCATGGAGTGAGCCAGTCAATCTGGGTATCAACGGACATATCGATCCCGGCCATGTGGTGGGCGAGGACGGCAACCGCTACCTGTTCCTGAGTGGAGTCAGCCGTGTCCGCCTGAGTCCGGACGGTTTGTCCACTGACGGACCCCTGGAGCATGTCTACGACGGCTGGCGCTACCCGGATGATTGGGTGACTGAGGCTTACGCCCTGGAAGGACCCAAACTCACCAAGCGCGGCGGATGGTATTACCTGACGACGGCGGTGGGCGGCACCTCCGGTCCGCCCACAGGTCATATGGTCACCGTAGCCCGCTCGCGTTCGGTTCACGGACCTTGGGAAGACTGCCCTGCCAACCCCATCATCCGTACCTGGGATGCCTCGGAACCATGGTGGAGCAAGGGGCACGCCACGATTTTTGAGGGCCCGAGCGGCCAATGGTGGAGTATTTACCACGCCTATGAAAACGGCTTCACCACTCTGGGCCGCCAAACTCTGGTGGAGCCCATCGAATGGGACAGCGACGGTTGGCCCCGGGCGGCGGGTGGGGATCTCTCCCAGCCGTTGCCGGCGCCTGTTCCAGGCGTTTCGGCCGCGGGAGGAACCAGCCACGGAATACAGCTTTCGGACGATTTCGCAGCGGACCGCTTCGGCATTCAGTGGTCCTTCCATGCTCCTGGCAAAGACGAGTATTCGCGGGTTTCATTGGACGAAGGCCTGGTTCTCACGGCCAGCGGCAAAGACCCCTCCGAAAGTTCGCCGCTGACATGCATCGTGGGGGACAAACGCTACGAGGTCACCGTTGAAGCGGAATTCTCCGGTGGTGCCGAGGGCGGGCTGCTGCTCTATTACAGTGACCGGCTGTTCTGCGGGATGGGCCATGACGGGGAGCGGCTCCGGAGCTATCGTGCCGGAAAGAACATTCCTTACTGGCGGGAGCCGGCACCGGCGGCATCAACCATCCACTTCCGCATTGTCAGCGATGCGCACATCGTCACTCAGTACTACAGCACCGATGGGGTCAACTGGACCCGCCACGGGCTGCGGTACGAGATGTCTGGCTACAACACCAACACGGCCGGCGAGCTTCTGAGCCTGCGGCCGGCCTTGTTCGCGACAGGCTCCGGCCAGGTGCGCTTCAGGAACTTCCGGTACCGGGCACTGGAGGACTGACGCTCCACCACGGAGTCACAAAAAGGGCTGGTCCACCACCATGGTGGACCAGCCCTTTTGGGTTCCTTTTTACTTCATGCTCCGGGCTATTGCCCGGGCTCCGAGGACCGCGAGGGCCACGGAAGTCAGCGTTGGATTGCTGGCGGTGGATGTGGGGATCACGCCGTTGCCGGCCACATAGAGCCCCTCAGTACCCCACACCTGGCTATCCGGACCGCATACGGAGCGGCCGTCGTCGTGCTGCCCCATCCGGACCGAGCCCTGGTAGTGGAGCGACGAGCCGGCGGGGAGGAGGAATGGTGGCCTGTCGTCCAGGAAGGTGCCCAGGGCTTTGCCGGCCCGGGTCACTGCGTCCTTGGCGTCATCAATGACCCTCAGGTCTTTCCAGGTGAGGTTGTAGTTGATGGTCATGCGCGGCATTCCGTAGTGGTCTAGGCTTGACTCGTCGAATTCCACCCTGTTCTCTTCCACGGTTTCGGTGGCGCAGAACCAGCCCAGGCCAATTACCGATCCGGGCACCACTGGATCGTCTTCAGCCAGCGGTACGGGCGAGGCGTCGAGCTGCATCACCTGGCCGTGGAAAGGCTCCTCGTCCGTGTAAGGAACCCAGGAAACACCGCTGTGCAGTGCGGCTCCGGCGGCAGCATCCTTGACTCCGTCGGCCACAACACCGGCCGGCAAGCGGACAGCGCTGATGACCTGCGGCTGGTCGTTCAAGTACCGGCCCAGTGCCCGCGGCCGCACCCCCGAGGCGAACAAGAGCTGCGGCGTGCGGAGGGCATCGGCGGCCACCACCACCGCGGGTGCGTGAGCCAGGGAGACTGCCCCGGTGGCGAGGTCTCTAAGTTCCACTCCGGTGACCCGTCCGGCGTCGAGCGTTACCCTTTGGCACAGCGTCTGGTCACGGAGCTCGAAGGTCTCGCCGCGCGTGGTGGGGTCAGCCAACGGACCAAGGACGACGTCCGTCCCGGACCACGTGACGGTGCCATCCGGATGCTTTTGCACGGCAAGCGGCATGGGCTGGATTGCCGCCGCACCGGTGCGGTCAAAAGCATGCTCAAGCAGCCGCCGGACTTCACCGGAGAAGGGTGCGTCAACGAATGCTCCGGACGTAACGGACAGGAGCCGCTCAGCCTCAGCCAGTGCTGCATCCAGCGTGCCGTCGTCCAGGAAGGAGATGCGCTCCGATGCTCCTGGCCGGGGGCAGGCGCAGGTCCAGTGGGCACCCATGCCACCAACGTTGCTGGACATCGCGGCGGCCGGCATCCCGGCGCGGGGAGCGAGCTCGTCCGGACGCAGCAGGAAAGTCCCCGGCCGCCCCGGCCCGGGGACCGGGGACTCCGGGCTGAGAGACGTGACCGGACCTTGTGATGCCAGCTGGGCGGCAGCCCTTGCCTGCGGATCCGGCAGGTTCTTGACGTGCAGGCCTGGTTGTTCGGACAGCGATGGGCCGGCTTCGACCATGAGGACCCGCAGCCGGGGAGCCTCGTCATGGAGAATTCGGGCGTAGGCGGCGCCAGTGGGTCCACTGCCAACAATGACGACGTCGTACATAGGGTTTGGGGTTTTCACGGGAATCCTTCACGGATCACTCAGTGCCCGGCGTGTGAACCTGCAGCACGGTGCCCGGGAGCATCAGCGCACGTTTGCGTGCCCTGTCGATGCAAGCACCTGGTAGAAACGCTAGCTGGTGGACGTGCCCGGGAGCACCTGCGGGTCATTCGATCTGTGGATGAAGGGCATCGGGGTTCCTGATCCGGCTTCCACTGCCATTTGCCGCCTGCCGCCAGTAGCGTTGGACTACGCCCGTCGTAGGTCGGTGCGACATGTCGCGTTCAGTGCGCGCCAAATACGAGGAGCTGGGTGTTGGATACCGCCCATCAGATCAAGCGTGGAGTCAGTTTCTACAGTTACCAGGAAGAGTGCTTCCTGAAGAAGATGTCCTTGGAGGACTGTGTCAGCGAGGCCGCGTCCATAGGGGCATTGGGGATCGAGGTCATCCCCGAGCAGTCCATGGCCGGATACCCGGATCCCGGCGAAGCCTTCTACCGCACGTGGGACGGCTGGATGCAAAAGTACGGCACCACCACGGTGGCCACGGACCTTTTCCTGGATACCAAGCGGTACCCCGGCCGGGTCATGACTTTGGATGAGATGACGGAGTCTGTCCGCAAGGACCTGGACATCGCCAAGAGGATGGGCGCCAAGCACGTCCGAGCCATTATCAACACCCCGCCGGAGGTCATGGAAGCCTGCGCCTCCTACGCTGAGCAGCTGGGCCTGAAGCTGCTTCTGGAAGTTCATGCGCCCTTCCACTACGAGCACCCCTGGGTGATCCGGCATTTGGAGGTCATGCACCGCTTGCAGTCTCCGGCTCTGGGCTTCATGCCGGACATGGGTACGTTCGTTGAACGTTTCCCCCGGGTCATGTCGGACCGGGCGCTGCGCGACGGAGCCCGGCCCCGTTTTGTGGAGCTCGCGGTGGAAACGTACAACAACCATGGGGACGTGCACGGGCTCATGGACACCTTCAACTACATGGGTGCCAACCCGGTGGAGCAGGGCATTGCCCGTCTTTCCACCTTCCTCACCTGGAATGATCCGCGGGGGATGCTGGAGCACATGCCGCTGATCCACCACATCCAGGCCAAGTTCTATGAGATGACGGATGAGGGCGTGGAGTACAGCATTCCCTACGACAGGATCATCCCGGTGCTGATTGAGGGCGGGTACACCGGCTACCTCTCCAGCGAGTACGAGGGCAACAGGCATATCCAGGACATTTTAGAGGTGGACAGCGTAGAGCAGGTCCGCCGGCAGCACAGGATGTTTGAGCGTCTGCTCGGTGAGGACGCGGGGGTCGCCGCAGGCGCCCCTGCCCAGGGAGGTCACAGTGTTCGATAAATACATGATCGTTGAGGACACCCTCCGCAACGTGGTCAAGGGCGACGACGTCACAGGCTTCCAGCTTGGCGTGCGGCTTCCGTACTACCGCGGTTTAGGGCTTTCCATGGTGGAGGACGTGCAGGTCACCGTCGACGGCGAGACAGCCCCGGCTTCCGCGGTATCCCTCACCGTCCACGGAAATACCTACAAACTCGCAGACCTCCCCGGGATCTTCGATGACCGCTGGGAAATGGGCGAAATTGCAACAGTTGCCGTGGACAGGCCAGGCGGACTGGGGCGGGGCGAGCACGCCGTGGCAGTACGCGAACGGTTGAGGATCTCCTACATGCCCGTTCCGGGCGGTGGAGCCGATCAAAAGGTACTGACCCTCCGGGACTGACCGCCGTAGCCGGCGCAATGTCCACCATCAACGAAAGGATCAACGGTGACATTGGCGCCGGTACACCACGAGCTTGTGGAAAACCTCATGGAATCCATGACGTGGGAACAGAAGCTCGCCCAGCTCCAAATAGCTTTCCGCCCGCGGCTGGAGGATGCTGCGGAGCTGGTCCGCAGCGGGATCGGAGCCATCTTCTGGCCGCGCAGTGCCGCTGCCACCAATGAGCTGCAACGGATCGCCCGCGAGGAAACGCCCCATGGCATCCCGCTCCTGGTGGGGTTGGATGTGATCCACGGACAGCGGACAACTTTTCCGGTCCCTATCGCCCAGGCGGCCAGCTTTGATCCGGCCACTGCAGAGGTGGATGCCCGCGTCACAGCGCAGGAGGCGGCCTCCGGGGGAGTCAACTGGACGTTCTCGCCCATGATCGATGTGTCCCGGGATCCTCGCTGGGGCCGCGTTGTTGAAGGCTTCGGTGAAGACGCCTACGTCAACAGTGTGTTCGGAGCGGCGAAGGTGCGCGGCTACCAAGGGGAATCCCTGGGTGATCCGGGTTCCATACTGGCGTGTGCCAAACACTTTGTGGCCTACGGCCAGGCGGAAGGTGGGCGGGACTACAACACCGTTGATGTTTCCAGCCAGCGGCTCCGCAATGTCTACCTGGACCCGTTCAGGGCTGCTGTCGACGCCGGCGTGGCCACTGTCATGGCCGCATTCAATACAGTTTCCGGGCGGCCGGCGCACGCCAACCACCACCTGCTGACCTCCATCCTGAAGGACGAGTTTGGATTCGAGGGTGTTGTGGTGGGTGACGCGGACGGCGTGGTTAATCTGCTGGACCATGGCATTGCCGAAGACCTCAATGATGCGTTGAGACAGTCATTTGCGGCCGGCCTGGACGTTGAAATGGGCGGCAACGTCACAACGGCCGACGGCGACGCTCGCCTTGGGCCGGACGACGTGCCGGTGGCACGCGTGGACGATGCCGTCCGGCGCGTTCTCCGCCTGAAACTTGGGCTGGGCTTGTTCGAGGATCCTTACGTGGTCCCCGAGCACGAGGTGACATTACCGTCCCCCGACAGCCGGTTGGCTGCACTGGCCACTGCGGAGAAGGGGCTGGTCCTGCTCAAGAACCAGTCCGTACTGCCGCTCGGACCGGCCCCCCAGCGGGTACTCCTTGTGGGACCTTACGCCAACAGCACTGATCATCTCGGTGCCTGGGTCCAGTCCTTTGCCGAACCTGCCGGTTCCTTGGCTGACGCAATCCGGCAAGAATGCCCGGAATGGCAACTGACCGTACGGGACGCCGCGGGCTTTTTTGGTGATGCACCCGGATCGATAGCCCAGGCCGTGGCTGATGCCGCTGATTTCGACGCGATTCTAGTGGCGGTCGGGGAACCTTCGGCGCTGTCAGGGGAGGCAAACTCCCGCAGCGACCTCCGGCTTCCCGGCGCCCAGGAAGAGTTGATCCTTGCTGTGGCTGCCACGGGCACGCCGTCGGCCATTGTCATGTTCAACGGGCGGCCATTGGTGACCGCCGCCTGGATCGATGCTGTGCCGGCGCTTTTGGAGGCGTGGCACTCGGGGCTGGAAGGCCCGCGTGCCGTGGCCCGTGCCCTGAGTGGCGCAGTGAACCCGGGTGGGCGGTTGCCCATGACGTTCCCCAGGTCTTCCAGCCAGGTGCCCATCTACTACGACCACGAGAACACGGGGCGCCCGGCCACGATTTCCGGAACGGTCGACGGCGGCGCCCACGACGTTGGCTTGCTGGGTCCAGGCAACACGGATGACCATTACACGTCCAAGTACAGGGACCTTGAACTGGGACCGCAGTTCCCGTTTGGGCACGGGCTCAGCTACACCGCCTTCCAGTACGGCGGGCCCAGCGTGACCCCGGCCAGTATTTCCCTGCACGATCTCCGGGCCGGCGGATCAGTTGAGGTGTCGGTTTCCGTCACGAACACCGGGGCCGTGGCAGGGGACGAAGTCACGATGGTGTTCATTCGGGACCTGGTGGCGTCGCTGGCCCAGCCCGTCCGCCGGCTGCGCTCGTTCACCCGGTCAACCCTGAACCCGGACCAGTCCACAACGTTGACTTTCGAGCTGGGCTGGAAGGACCTCGGTTTCTGGGACAACCAGGATCACTACGCTGTGGAGGCCGGTACCTTCGAAATCCATGTGGGCGGCGGCCTGGACCACGCAAAGGTCGTGGAGCTCCGCGTCTCCTGAGCGAGGCCGGACTCCTGCGCTGCCCGCTAAAGCTCAGGCGCGTAAGGGGAGCGGTCCTCATCCGGGGCCGGCCGGTCGGTGCACATTGGACCCGGCATGGCGCAGAAGCTCAGTTTGGAGCGGGGCAGCGCGAACCTTTGGCTACGTCGCCACCCCAATACCGCCCAGCGGCGGCCGCCCATCACGGGTGGCCGCCGCTTTTCTGCGTCCGGAAGTTTTGCCGTCCGCCCCGAATCACGGGCTTGTTCGCACATCTGAGCCTTGAAGGCTCGGGCCCACGAACAAGCCCAGGAGAAAGCGCCCGCCGAAACCGTGAGGCCGGAGAAACGTCGAGTTAACCTCACCGCCCGACGCATGAAACGAGTGCTTGGATACTGTGGTGCAACAAGGTTTACTAGTAGCTAACACCAACCCGGACAGGAATGTTTCGATGACAAGTGTCGCAACCCCTGCTGTAACCCCCGCGGGGGAGTTCACCACTCCCGCACGCACAGAGCCGCTGGCAGCCCGCCCGGAAACTCCCGCCGACGCGCCCACCATCTCCCTCGCGGACATTGCCCGCGCCCACAACGTCCGCTTCCTCCTGGCCACCTTCGTGGACATGACCGGCAAGCCCTGCGCCAAGCTGGTCCCGGTGGAAGCTGCCGGCGAACTCGAAAAAGGTGCCATGGGCTTCGCCGGCTACGCCGCGGGCCTCATCGGCCAGAAGCCCCAGGACGCGGACCTCATCGCCGTCCCGGACCTCACGTCCTTCACCCCCGTACCCTTCATCAAAGAGGGCCTGGCCATCATCCACTGCGATCCGCACGTCAACGGCAAGCCCTGGCCCTACGCTCCGCGCGTCATCCTCAAGAACGCCCTGGGGCGCCTCGCGGACCAGGGCATGCAGGCCAAGGTGGGTGCGGAGGTGGAGTACTTCCTGGTCAACAGGAACGACGACGGGACGCTGAGCACCGCCGACGCCCGCGACGATTCGCCCCGGCCCTGCTACGACGCCCGCGGTGTCACGCGCATGTACGAACACCTGACCGCCATCTCCGAGGCGATGAACAGCCTCGGCTGGGGCAACTACGCCAACGACCACGAGGACGCCGCCGGCCAGTTCGAGCAGAACTTCAATTACGCAGATGCCCTCACTACGGCCGACCGCGTGGTCTCGCTCCGCTACATCCTGAACATCCTGGCCGAACAGCGCGGCATGACCGCCACCTTCATGCCCAAGCCGTTCACGGACCGCACCGGCA
This sequence comes from Pseudarthrobacter equi, assembly GCF_900105535.1. Lineage (NCBI taxonomy): Bacteria > Bacillati > Actinomycetota > Actinomycetes > Micrococcales > Micrococcaceae > Pseudarthrobacter > Pseudarthrobacter equi. The sequence goes on along the minus strand of NZ_LT629779.1, from coordinate 4,288,682 downwards.
CCGGCCTGCATTTCCACCTCTCCCTATGGTCGGACAGCAACGCACTGTTCCCGGGAGCGGGAGATACAGCGGACGACGGCGGACGCGGCCTGGGGCTGTCCGGCCTCGCCTATTCGTTCATCGGCGGGATCCTGGACCACGCGCCGGCGCTGCAGGCCTTCCTCGCCCCCACGGTGAATTCCTACAAGCGCACAGGAGCCACCACCAGCTCGTCCGGCGCCACCTGGTCCCCGCGGAAGGCATCGTACGGCGGCAATGACCGCACCCACATGATCCGCGTGCCGGACAACAAGAGGATCGAACTGCGCTCCGGCGACGGGTCCGCCAACCCGTACCTGGCCATCGCTGCAACGGTTGCCGCAGGCCTGGACGGGGTGGAAAGGTCGATCGACCCGGGCACGCCGTCCGGCCCGGGGGAGTCCAGGCCGGACGCCCACCTCCTGCCCGCCACGCTGCTTCACGCCGTCGAAGCCCTCCGCAGGGATCCGGTCATCCTGGCCAGCCTCAGCGGCGACGCGGCCATCGGCGCCTACTACGCCGACGCCAAGGAAGACGAGTTCCTCAGCTGGCACAACCAGGTCAGCGACTGGGAAATCCGGACCTACCTCACGTCGATCTAGCCAGTCGCCGATCCAGCCCTCCACCACGCCACCAAGAACCCAAGCAAAGGACTTTCCATGTGCGGAATCGCCGCGCTGCAGCTGCGCAATCCCTCGCTGCACCCCCAGATGGGCAGCCTGCTGTCCTCGATGCTCTGCCAGATCGTGGACCGCGGCCCGGACTCCGCCGGCCTCGCCGTCTACAACACGCCGGGCCTGGTCTCCCCGGGCACCTCCACGCTGAGCCTTCTCGGCCGGGACCAGGGGATTACGACGGCGGCACTCACCGCGGACGTCGCGGCGCTCCTCGCCGGCGTGCTTCCAGCCGATGCGGCAGCAGCCGTGCAGGTGGTGGGCGACACCACCCTGGTCAGCGCCGCCGTCGGGACGGACCTGCTGGTGAAGGCCGTCACTGAAACCGTGCCCGGCGCCACCATCATTGGCCGGGGCGAGCACGTGGCGGTGATGAAGAGCGTGGGCCACCCCATGGAGATCGCCGCCGAGCACGGGCTGGAAGGGATGGCCGGCAGCCAGGGCCTTTCCCACACCCGGATGGCCACCGAATCGGCCGTCACAGCGGGCGGCTCGCACCCGTTCTCCGTGGCCGACGATCTCTGCCTGGTGCACAACGGCTCCTTCTCCAACCACGCCACCGTCCGCCGGAGCCTCAAGCGTGAAGGCGTGGTGTTCGACTCCGAGAACGACACCGAGGTGGGCGCCCGCTACGTCGCCTCCCGGCTGAAACAGGGCGACACCCTCGAGGAAGCACTGGTGAACCTGGGCAAGGTCCTGGACGGCTTCTACACCCTTGTGGTTACCACTGCGGACAGCATGGCAGTGGTCCGCGACCCCATCGCCTGCAAGCCGGCCATCATCGCCGAAACCGATGACTACGTGGCCATGGCCTCCGAATACCGCGCCCTGGCCGCCCTGCCCGGCATCGACAACGCCCGCATCTTTGAACCGGAACCCGGAAAGGTCTACACATGGTCACTCTGACAGCCCCCGAAGCACCTGCTCCCGCACTGGAGGCCCCCACAGTGGTGGACCTCGCCGATGCACCGGTCCGCAGCCTGAACCAGGACCTGCACAACGCCGTGGACGGCCAGTCCTGGACCATCACTAACCCGGGCGGCAAGCACAGCCTCGCGGTCGGCATCAACGCCGACGTCACCGTGACCATCGAAGGCCATGCCGGTTACTACGCCGCCGGGATGCACCAGAAGGGCAGCGTCACCGTCACCGGCAATGCCGGCGTGGGGCTGGCCGAGAACATCATGTCCGGCACGGTCCACGTACAGGGCGATGCCTCCCAGTCCGCTGCCGCCACCGGCCACGGCGGCCTGGTGGTCATCGACGGCAACGCCGGTGCACGCTGCGGCATCTCGATGAAGGGCGTGGACATCGTGGTGGGCGGCAACATCGGCCACATGTCCGCATTCATGGCCCAGGCCGGCCGCCTGGTGGTCTGCGGCGACGCCGGCGATGCCCTGGGTGACTCGATCTACGAGGCCCGGATTTACGTCAAGGGCGTCGTAGCCTCCCTGGGTGCCGACTGCATCGAAAAGCCGGTCCGCGAAGAACATCTCGCAGAACTCGCCGAACTCCTCGAAGCCGCCGGCCGCACCGACAACCCGGCCGATTTCAAACGCTACGGCTCCGCCCGGAACCTCTACCACTTCCACGTCGACAACTCGACCGCCTACTAGGAGGCCCCCGTGACCATTACCTCCCTCCCCGCACCCGCGCAGGGCCCCGCAGGCGCCGCCGCCAACGTCCCAGCTTCGGATATCGCTGAGCTCGGTCTCCGCGAGTCCGCCACCTTTGACCGCGCCACCATCGCCGACATCCAGCGCGCCGCTGCCACCGGCGTCTACGACATCCGCGGCTGGGGCGCCAAGCGCAAGGTCCCGCACTTCGACGACCTGCTCTTCCTCGGCGCCTCGATGTCCCGCTACCCGCTGGAGGGCTACCGCGAAAAGTGCGATACCGACGTCGTCCTCGGAGACCGGCACGCGTCACGCCCGCTGCACCTGCAGACCCCGGTGACCATCGCCGGCATGAGCTTCGGCGCCCTGTCCGCCAACGCCAAGGAAGCGCTGGGCCGCGGCGCCAGCGAGGTGGGCACCTCCACCACCACGGGCGACGGCGGCATGACGCCTGAGGAGCGCGGCCAGTCCAAGCACCTGGTGTACCAGTACCTGCCATCCCGCTACGGCATGAACCCGGACGACCTCCGGAAGGCCGACGCCATCGAGATCGTGCTGGGCCAGGGCGCCAAACCCGGCGGCGGCGGCATGCTCCTCGGCCAGAAGATCACCGAACGGGTGGCCGGGATGCGCACCCTGCCCGTGGGCATCGACCAGCGCTCCGCCAGCCGCCACCCGGACTGGACCGGCCCGGACGACCTCGAAATCAAGATCGGCGAGCTGCGCGAAATCACCGACTGGAAGACCCCCATCTACGTCAAGATCGGCGCATCCCGGCCGTATTACGACACCGCGCTCGCCGTGAAATCCGGCGCTGACGTGGTGGTCCTCGACGGCATGCAGGGCGGCACCGCCGCAACGCAGCAGGTGTTCATCGAAAACGTCGGCATCCCCACCCTCGCCGCCATCCCGCAGTCCGTCCAGGCGCTGCAGGAACTCGGCATGCACCGCAAGGTCCAGCTGATCGTCTCCGGCGGCATCCGCACCGGCGCCGACGTCGCCAAGGCCATGGCCCTGGGCGCGGACGCCGTGGCCATCGGCACCGCCGCCCTGATCGCCCTGGGCGACAACGATCCCCGCTACGCCGCCGAATACGCCCGGTTGTGCTCCGCCGCCGGGTTCTATGACGACTTCCAGGACGGCCGCGACCCCGCCGGCATCACCACCCAGGACCCGGAGCTCTCGTCCCGGCTGGACCCGGTGGCCGCCGGAAAGCGGCTGGCCAACTACCTCCGCGTCCTCACCATGGAAGCCCAGACCATCGCCCGCGCCTGCGGCAAGTCCCACCTGCACAACCTGGAACCCGAGGACCTGGTGGCATTGACCATCGAGGCCTCCGCCATGGCCCGCGTGCCGCTGGCCGGCACCAGCTGGATTCCCGGCGTGCAGGGAAACTTCTGATGGCAGGCGGAGCCACTGGCGGCCCATCCGGTGACCCCGCCGGGTTTGCCGGCGAGGCGCCCGGCCTGTCGGACTATGTGGTGGTTGGCGCCGGCCTGGCCGGTGCCGCCACTGCCTGGCAGCTGGCCGCCCGCGGGCACCAGGTCACGCTGCTGGAGCGTGACGTTCCGGCTGCCCATGATGCCAGCTCCCACGGCTCCGCCCGGATCTTCCGCTATGCCTACCCGGACCCGTTCTACACGCACGCCGTGCTGGACTCGAAAGCACTCTGGGACGGGCTGGCCGCCGAGACGGGAACCGAACTGATCACACCCTTCGGGGCGGTGGACTACGGCCCCACGCGGCAGCCGGCACTGCTGGCCGGCGTCCTGGCCGGGGCCGGGATCGACCACGAGCTGCTCTCCGCCGCTGAAGCGCGCAGCCGCTGGCCGCAGATCGCGTTCGATACCGAGGTCCTCTGGCACCCCGGCGCGGGCGTGATCGACGCCGAAACCTCGGTCAACGCGATGGTGGCGCTCGCGGTCCGGCACGGTGCCCGGGTGTTGACCGGCTGGACCCTGGAACGGGTGGAACGCCTGGGCAGCGGTCCCGGCGCCGTGTACCGGCTGCACTCCGCCACGGGTGGAACGCTCGACGCCGGCAACGTGGTGATCAGCGCCGGCGGCTGGCTGCCACGGCTGCTTGACTCCCTGCCGCTGCCGGCCGGGTTCCTCGCCGGCCTGCCGGAATTCACGGTCCGCCAGGAGCAGGCCTTCCACTTCAGGTACCGGGAGGACTTCGGTTTTTCCGCCACCAACTGGCCCACCTTCATCCACAAGGCCGCGGACATCCAGGCCTACGGGCTCCCCGGTGGCCGCGACGCCGGATTCGCCGGCCAGAAGGTGGCCGAATACAACGGCGGACCGCTGATCCCGTCGGCCGCAGACCAGACCGGCCGGGTGGACCCCGCCAACCGCACCCGCGTGGTGGACTACGTCAGCCGTTACCTGCCCGGCTTGGACCCCGAGCCGTACGCCGAAACCACCTGCCTGTTCACCAACACCCCCACCGAGGACTTCCTCATCGACCGGGCGGACAACCTCACCGTCGTCTCGCCCTGCTCCGGGCACGGCGCCAAATTCGCCCCGCTGATCGGACAGTGGGCAGCCGATCTGGCCACCGGCGCAGGGGCCGTCCCGGACCGGTTCCGCGGCGCCACCTTGCCAGCACTCACCACGTAGAACGGATCCCCGTGAGCCTTCCCCAGACAGCACCCGCACCGCCTGCGGTGCCCGCCGAAACTGCCGGCGCACCCACCGTTGCCGGCCTCCTGAAGGAGATTTCCGACGTTGGACGCGACAGGACCCGTGGCGGCTATTCCCGCCCGGTGTTTTCCACCGCCGAAACGGACCTGCGGAGCTGGTTCATCGAGCAGGCCTCCCGGCGCGGGCTGGACGTCCACACGGATGCCAACGGCATCATCTGGGCCTGGTGGGACACGGCCACGGGCGTGCGGAAGGACGCCGTGGCCACCGGCAGCCACCTCGACTCCGTCCCCGGCGGCGGCGAGTACGACGGCCCCCTGGGGGTCGCCTCGGCCCTCATCGCCGTCGACCACCTCAAGGCCCGGAAATTCCGGCCGCGGCGGCCGCTGGCCATCGCGGTGTTCCCGGAGGAGGAGGGCTCGCGGTTCGGCATTGCCTGCCTGGGCTCGCGGCTCCTCACGGGCGAACTCGATCCCAACAAGGCCCGCAACCTCCGTGACCCGGACGGCAACACGTACGCCGACGTCGCAGCAGCCAGCGGACAGGACCCGCGGTTCATCGGCGCTGACTACAAGGCGCTGCAGCAGCTGGGGATGTTCGTTGAGCTGCACGTGGAGCAGGGCAGGGGCCTGATCGACCTGGACCAGCCGGTGGCGGTTGGCTCGTCCATCCTGGGCCACGGCCGCTGGAAACTGGCCATCTCCGGCGAAGGGAACCACGCCGGCACCACGCTCATGAAGGACCGCAGGGACCCCATGATCGCGGCCGCCAAGGTGGTGGTGGGCATCCGCGACACCGCCCGCAAGTACCGTGACGCCCGTGCCACGGTGGGCCGGCTGCAGCCCGTTCCCGGCGGCACCAACGTCATCGCGTCCCGGGTGGACCTGTGGATCGACGTCCGGCACCCGGAGGATTCGGTCACCGCCGCGCTGGTGGAGGCCATCGGGTTGAACGCCCAGGTCCTCGCCGCCGGGGAAGGCTGTTCCGCCAGCCTCACCATGGAGTCGCTGAGCCCCACGGTGCATTTCGACGGCGGCCTCCGGGACCGGCTGCAGCAGCTCCTGCCTGCCGCGCCGGTGCTGGCCACCGGTGCAGGGCACGACGCCGGTGTGCTGGCGGCGCACCTGCCCACGGCCATGCTGTTCGTCCGTAACCCCACCGGCATTTCGCATTCACCCGACGAACTGGTGGAGGACCGGGACGCCGAGGCAGGCGCCGTTGCCCTGGCGGACTCCCTGGCCGGGCTCCTGGGCGAGGCCCGCACCATTGGCTAGCTCCGGCGTCGTACTCCGGAGCCCGCGCGGCCCGCCTAAGATGGCAACCATGACCGAACAGGCCGGGGACCGCGCAGATGACCAGCAGGCCGAGGCCGTCGCAGACCAGGTCACCGGGAAGCTGGAGCAGGTCATCGCCGCGCAGGTCCGGCACTACCGCACCGCGGCCGGTCTCTCCTCGGCTGAACTCGCGGCCCGCACGGGACTGTCCAAGGCCATGATCTCGCGGGTGGAAACCGCCACCACCTCCTGTTCCCTGACCACCCTGCAGCGGCTGGCGGACGGGCTGAAAGTCCCCGTCACGGCGCTGTTCCGCGGTGCGGACACGGACCGGGACGCCACGTTCACCAAGAGCGGCCAGGGCAGCCTGACGGTCCGCAGCGGAACCCAGCACGGCCACGAATACCGTGTGCTGGGAACCCTCAAGGGCCGCACCGACGCGCTGGAACCAACGCTGGTGACCCTCACGGACGCCAGCGACGTGTTTCCGCTGTTCCAGCACCCGGGCACCGAGTTCATCTACATGCTCTCGGGCCGGATGGTCTACGGCCACGGCTCCTACGAATACGCCATGGAAGCCGGCGATTCCCTGCTGCTGGACGGGGAAGGACCCCACGGTCCGCTGGAGCTGCTGGACCTCCCCATCAGCTTCCTGGCCGTCTCCGCAAAGTAGCTCGCGGCCGCGTCCAAAACCCCCGCAATTCCGGGCTTTCTGGCCTGCCCTGTTACTCCTGAAACTCGCGCGTGGATGACTGAAACCAGCATTTAACACGCCCGAAACCCAGCCCGAAATGCCCGCCTTACAGTTGGATCACGACGGCAAACTGCCGCCCTCCGCTGAAGATGGCACAGACCCCGCGTCCCTTCCGCCGGAGCGGTTCTGACGGCAAAATTTCCGTTCTCTTCGTCGCATCACGAAAGGGGTTTCCCATGGATTCGGGAAATGTCGCTTGGATATTGGCCAGCTCGGCACTGGTCTGCATGATGATTCCCGCCCTCGCACTCTTTTACGGGGGCATGGTGGGCTCGCGCCGCATTCTCAACATGATGATGATGTGCTTTGGCGGCGCCAGCCTGGTGGCCGTCCTCTGGGCACTCTTCGGGTACTCAATGGCCTTCGGAAACTCCGTGGGCGGGCTGGGGCTGATCGGTGACGTCACCGAGTTCCCCGGCATGGGACAGCTGATGGCCGAGGATAAGGAGGCGTCCATCCCGGTCATCCTGTTCGCCGCGTTCCAGCTGTTCTTCGCCTGCGTCACCACTGCGCTGGTTGCCGGTGCCGCCGCGGGCCGCATGAAGTTCGGCGCCTGGATGGTGTTCGCCGGCATCTGGGCCACCGTCGTCTACTTCCCCATTGCGCACTGGGTGTTCGCGTTCAATTCCGCGGACGGCAGCACGGTGGGCGGCTGGATCGCCAACGGCATCAAGGCCATCGACTTCGCCGGCGGCACCGCGGTGCACATGAACGCCGGCGCAGCTGCCCTGGCCCTGGCCCTTGTCCTCGGCAAGAGCTCCGGCTGGCCCAAGGTGGAACACGCCAAGCCGCACAGCCGGCCGCTGGTCCTGGTGGGCGCGGGCCTGCTGTGGGTGGGCTGGTTCGGCTTCAACGCGGGCTCGGCCCTTTCCGCCGGACACTCGGCGTCGGTGGTCTTCCTGAACACGGCCGTGGCCGCGTCCGCCGGCCTGCTGGCCTGGGCCCTTGTTGAGCGGTTCCGACACGGCTCCGCCACCAGCATGGGCGCAGCGTCCGGCCTGATCTCGGCGCTCGTTGCCATTACCCCCGCCTGTGGCTCGGTCAGCCCGCTCGGTGCCGTGGCCATCGGTGCGATTGCAGGCGCTGTCTGCTCGCTGGCCATCGAACTGAAGTTCCGGCTGGGCTTCGACGACTCGCTCGACGTCGTCGGCGTCCACCTGGTGGGCGGCATCCTGGGTACCCTGCTGATCGGCCTCTTCGCCACCGACGCCGCCCCCAACGGGGTCAGCGGCCTCTTCTACGGCGGCGGGTTCGAACTGCTCGGAGTCCAGGCCCTCGCCACCGTCACGGTGCTGGCCTACTCGTTCGGCATCACCTGGCTCCTGGCCAAGATCCTGGACAAGACGATGGGCGGCCTCCGCATCAAGCCCGAGGACGAACTGCGCGGCATCGACCTCGCAGCCCACTCCGAGCTGGCCTACCTGACGGACGAGGACCCGGTGGACCTGGGCTCGCCGCAGCGGGTCTAACCCCGGCCCGTCACCTACCGGAAAGCAAAGCTGCCGGGCCCGCCTGCTGGGGGCGGTGTCCGGTAAACCCTCACTCCGTGAGGTGCAATCCAGAGCACGAGTCAGGGCCAAACCTTGGACCGGTGCCGGCAGGATTCTGCCGGCTTATAGTTCCAGGGTTTGGCCCTTCGTTGTGCCCGGCGCAACGCGGAAGTTTCAGTGTTCGGTGCACACCAGGACGCCGTCACGGACTTCCAGCACCGCGGCGCGGACGTGGCTCAGGCGGGTGCGCGGGTCCGGCGCCATGGTGCCAATGTCCTCACCGCCCCAGTGCGGGTGCGTAAAGTAGACCAGCAGCGCCTGCTGCGCGCCGCCGTCGTACGTTCCTGCTGCAGGCGGAACGGGTAGCGGCACCACGTCCGCATGGCGTCCGACGACGGGCCGCCCGTCCACGGTTTCCGGCGCCGTGAGGATCAGCCCGCCCAGGTGTTCCTGCCGGATCCAGGCGCCGGCGGCATCTTCGGAACGGTAGACGGCCTGGCCGCGCCATTCGTCCACGATCATCCAGTAGCTGCCGCCCAGCCGGAAGACCTTGGGTCCCTCGTGCGGGCGCCCGGGGATCGCCACGCCTTCAAGGACCCACGACGCCGGGTCTTCCGGGGTGTCGCTGACCGCGCTGCAGGTGTTCGAACCGCGGGTCTCGTCCTTGTACCAGAGCCGGTAGCGGCCGTCCCCGCACCGGGCCACGGCGGCGTCGATGACCCTGGGGGAGTCGAGGTCGATGGGGCCGAGGTACTCCCAGTGGTTGAGGTCCCGGCTGGCGAACTGGACGATTTCGGCTTTCCCCGTCCAGTCCGTGCGCCGTCCGCCGAGTACGGAAAGGTACATGATCCACAGGTCCCCGATGCGGACGACGTCGGGCGCCCAGAGGGTTGCCGGCAGTTCCGTTCCGGGCGGGATGAGCCCCTCCGCGGTGCCCTGATAGCGCCAGGTTTCGCCGCCGTCGGACGATCTCGCAACGCCGATGCCGGTCCCGTGGACCCATTCCACGCCGCTCAGTCCCGGAGCGGTGGCGCGGCGCTGGGTGTAGAACAGCACCCACTCATTGGCCAGGTGGTCGGCCACCAGGACGGGATCGGTGGGGCCGTCCCAAACGGGGTCGAGGTAGGGGACCGTGAAGGCGTCAGGGCTCAGGTGCGGCAGGGCCTGCGGGGCCGGCGCATCAGGGACAAGTTGCTCGGCCTGCTGTGGCTGGGGCACTTTTTCTCCAACGTTGTAGTTTTCGGCTGGATACCAGCATAGACGGCGATTTCGGACGCGTGAATGCGTTGGCGCTGCGCAGGTTCGCTGACGCTGGGCAGATCCGGGCCGCGAAACCGGATCTGCGCATCGAAGTTGGGCTTACGTGTCGAGAGTGCGCCGGCGCGAGCCTACTCCTTGAACAGCCCCGCCAGGTCCTCGGCTGTGATGGCACCGCCGGACAGGGCATCGCCCTCCATGACGTCGGCGAACAGCTGCGACTTCCGGGTCTTCAGCGCCATGACCTTCTCCTCGATGGTGTCCTTGGCGACGAGCCGGTACACCATCACGTTCCGGGCCTGGCCGATCCTGTGGGTCCGGTCCACGGCCTGGGCCTCCGACGCCGGGTTCCACCACGGATCGAGCAGGAAGACGTAGTCGGCTTCGGTGAGGTTGAGCCCGAATCCGCCGGCCTTCAGCGAGATCAGGAACACCGGTGCCCTGCCGTTCTTGAATTCGCTGACCACGTCGGCACGGTTCCGGGTGCCGCCGTCGAGGTAGCAGTACTCGATCTCCTCCTCGTCCAGCCGCTCCCGGACCTTCCCCAGGAAACCGGTGAACTGGCTGAAGATCAGGGCCCGGTGCCCCTCAGCCACCAGGTCCTCGAGCTGCTCGAACAGCACATCCAGCTTGCTCGACCGGACCGCGGACAAAGCAGGGTCCACCAGCGAGACGTCCAGGCTCAGCTGCCGCAGCAGCGTCAGCGACTGGAAGATGGTGAACCTGTTCTTGTTGACGTCCTCGATCAGCCCCAGGATCTTCTGCCGCTCGCGCTGCAGGTGCGTCTGGTAGACCTTCTGGTGCCGCGGGTTCAGCACCACTTCCAGGATCTGTTCCTGCTTGGGCGGCAGGTCCTTGATCACCTGGTCCTTGGTGCGCCGCATCATCAGTGGGCGGACCCGGCGCCGCAGCTTCTCCAGCTGGCCCTTGTCGCCGTTCTTTTCCACCGGTTTCTGGTAGTACTCCGCGAAGCGCTTGGGGCTGGAGAACAGGCCGGGGGCCACGATGGACGTCAGCGCCCAGAACTCCATCAGGTTGTTCTCCAGCGGGGTACCGGTGATGGCCAGCTTGAACGCCGCCGGCAGCTTCCGGGCGCACTGGTACGCCTTGGACTGGTGGTTCTTCACAAACTGCGCCTCATCCAGCACCAGCCCGGACCACTCGCGCGAGGCATACGACTCGTAATCGATCCGGAACAGCGCGTAGGAGGTAATCACGACGTCGGCGCCGCCCAAGGCATCCGCCACGTCCTGCCCGCTCTTGGCGAAAGTTTCGCCCACGGTGCGGACGGTGAGGCCAGGGGCGAAGCGCGCGGCTTCGAGCGCCCAGTTGCCCACCACGCTGGTGGGGGCCACCACCAGGAAGGGCGCGGCGGCGGCGGGCCTGGCTTCCGCAGGCTGCGCACCCGGGGTGCCAGTGCCGACGTCGGACGAGCCGTCGACAGCCGCCGAAGCCAAGTCCCCCGGAACCGAAGCCCCCGAAACCGCGGTCTCCGAATCCGAAGCGTCCGGTACCGAATCTTCGAGTAGCGCCGCAGCGGCCTCGACGGCGAGTTCCTTCGCCGCGCACATCAGGGCGAGCGCCTGCACGGTTTTGCCCAAGCCCATGTCGTCCGCGAGGACCCCGCCCAGGCTGTGCTTGTACAGGAAGCTGAGCCAGTTGAACCCTTCGAGCTGGTATGGGCGCAGCTCGGCGTTCAGGGAGGCGGGCAGCGGCAGCCCGTCCATGCCGCCCTCCAGCAGGCCGCCCACCGCGGAGCGCCACGTGGCCGCCTGCTGGTCCACGATTCCCAGCTGCGCCAGCTCATCCCAGAGGCCTGCCTGGAACCGGCTGATCTGCAGCGGCGCGTCCTTGTTGTCCTGCAGCGAACGGGCCTCTTCGATGAGGGCGCGAAGCTGGTGCAGTTCCGGCAGGTCCAGGGAGAAGTACGCGCCGCTGGGCAACAGCATTTTGGTCTGCCCGGAAGCCAATGCGGAGAACACGGCGGCGAAGGACACCGGCTGGCCCTCCAGCGAAATCTGGATGCCGAGGTCGAACCAGTCGCGCTGCTCGGTGGCCTTGGTGGAGATGGATACCACCGGCGCTTCCTCGGCTTCGCGGTAGTCCGCGATGTCCCCGGCCGTTTCCACGTCCACGTCCCGTGCTTCGCGCAGCCGCGGCAGCACCTCCTCGGTGAAGGCGAGGGTGTCCAGCCCCTTGAGCTCGGCGGAGGCCGCCAGCCGGGGTGTGCCCCAGCCGCCCGTGGAGGACTCGCCCAGCGCGGCCACAACGTTCCACGGCTGCCCGATGCCTTCCAGGATGCGGGACTCCGCGGTGTCGTCCCGGTAGCCCTGGTCTCCCGGGTGGCGCCACAGGGGCTGGGCCGTCACGTGGTTGCCGCTCTTGTAATGCCATTCCCAGTGCAGCCGGACCCGGTGGTCGTTGCCGTAGTTCGCCAGCAGGGACAGTGAAGGAACGGCCAGCGTGGGCAGCTCCACCGATTCGTCCCGGGCCGTTACCCGCGCGGTCTGCTTCAGCTTGGGGTAGAAGCCGGTGAGGAACCTGGATTCGTCCTTGGCCGGGATGTGCAGCGTGCTGCCTGCCGTGACGAACGCCAGCAATTCCTCGCTGAGCCCGCCCTCCAGGGGTGCCAGCGTGAGGACGCCGTCCGGATCGGGAACGCCCGGCAACGATGCCTCCCCGGTGGTGAAGAAAATCCCGTGCGCGGGCCGGCCAATGGTCCCGGCGGCCGCCGGATCGATCTCTTCGCCCTCCACGGTGATGGTGGGCGCCAGCTCCAGGCCGCCGTCGGACGTACTGCCGGGGCTGGCGGGTTCCGGCTGTTCCGATCCCGCGAGCGGAGTGCCGTAGCGGCTGAGGGAAAGCGCGACGGCGGCAGGCGCCTCGGCGAGCCGCACGGGCTCAGAGCCTCGCGAGTTGACCAGAACGAGCCCGATCTTCCCGGCGTCGGCCAGCAGGCTCCACAGGTTCTTCCCCGAGTAGGAGTTCAGTCCCAGCCACAGCCCGGAGGCGTTGTGCATCCGGCTGGCCGCCGCCGAGTGTGATGCCAGGAATTCCTGCAGCCACTCCACGTGTTCCTGGTTCGATTCCCGCCGGAAGTTCAGGTAGTTCAGGGTGTTCCAGGAGACGTCGCCGCGGATCCACTTGCCTTTGGCGCCCATGATCACGGGCCGGGCCTTGAGTTGCCGGACGCTGCGCACCGGGTCCCGCCGGCCGGTGTAGGAGAAGTGCGGGGCCGGTTCTTCAACCTCGAACTGCAGCGCCAGCGGCACCCCGCTGCCCGCAGGAGCCGATCCCGGCTTGGCAATCAGCGGGTTGAGGGCCTGCTCCCAGTCGGACAGGACGGCCCCGCCGGGCTGGTGCGAGACCTGCGTGGAACTTGACGGGGCCAGCAACTGGACCCGTGTGGCCGGGTTGTCTTCAGCCGCGAACAGCAGGGCGGCAACGTGCTTGCAGTCTTTCCGCACCGGGCAACTGCACACACCCACCGTGCAGCTCCAGCCGCCGCCCTTGCGGACCAGCTTGGCGGTGGTGGAATACGGGGTGTCCGCGCTTCCCCGGACCTTGCCCAGCATGAGCCCGGTGCCGGCGTCGAACGATATCCCGGTGACCCGGCTGCCCATGGCATAGGCAAGCCCGGCCGCGAGCGAGCGGTCGTTGATGGCGGGGGTCTGTATTGCCAGTGCCGCACTCTCGTCCGGTTGGGATGGCATGGTGCGCGCTACTTTCAGCAGCCCACGGAAGGGCCGGGTCCGTCGGGTGGTTATCTGATCCATCTTAGTTCGCCCGGCAGCCCGGCCGTGCCGCGGCCCCGGCACCTGCCTCCCATGAAAACTTCGCCGGACGTTCATGTCCCCCTCCACGGGGCGGCAGTTTTGCGGACGTAGCGTGAAAATGTCCGCAGCACCAGCCAGCAGTGAGGGATTCCATGATCACCACCCAGCAGCCCGTCGTCCTGACCAGCAGCAGCATCGAAGCAAGTGATGAGGAAGCCGTAGCGGCCAACGTCAGCGTGGTGGATGCCATGCACACCGCGCACCTGGCTACTGATGAAATGTCGCCTGTTGCCGTCCGCAGCTACTACGTGGATTTCTACCTCACCCAGGCGTTGGAGGGCGGGTTCGCGCAGTACGCCTTCATGTCCGTTGACCGCAGCGAAACGGACACCCTCATCCGGGAGGGCATGGCCGGCATGGGCGCCACAGCGCACCTTGACCTGTTCAACCGCGCAGTGGAAGCCTACGGGGACCTGTCCGAAGAGGATGCGGAGCACTACCTGGACGGACCGCTGGATGACGATGACGAGGTGCCGGCCGGGGTCGTCGCCATGGAAGAGCTCGACGGCGAGTTCGAGGAACTGCTGGAACGGGAGAACATCACGGCCCTGAACGCGGCGTGGCTGCGCGGTCAGGCGGACCTGCTGGTCCTCGACGACGAAGAGGTGGGCCCCTACATCCAGCAGCTCGCCGCCCAGATCCCGGACCTGGCCGAGCGCCAGGCCAGGGCGGCAGAGGAAGCCCTGGAGGACGCCCCCGACTTCGAAATCATCATCCGTGAACTGTGCAGCATCGCCGGCTACGAGCTGGCCAGGATCACCATGGGCGACCCCAACTACGTGCACGACGGCGAAAAGACCCTCGCGTGGTACTTCAGCACCGACCACGGCGACTTCCTCATGGTCGAGGAGGATGACGAAGCCTTCATGATCAACCCCGAAACCCAGGAGATCGTGGCGGCCGTGGAGTTCGAAGAGGCTGACGCCGGGCTGGTCGAAGCGTAGGACAGGCCTGCCTGTCCTGCTTACGGCCGTTGAGCGTCGGGGGCCCGCATCCGCTGTCACGCAGCAGCGAATGCGGGCCCTTCCCGTCAAAAAAACGGCTGACCGGCGCTCCGAAACCGGGCTTCCGGAAAAACTTTCACAGCACCCGTAACCTTTCCGGACCGTCCGGCGATGTAGGAGGTGATGGGCCCGCCCGGCGGGCCCGAACCACAAAGTGTTGTCTACGTTTTGGAGTGTCTTATGTCGTTGTTCACCGTTCTCGCAACCAGCAAAGTCGCCGCCGGAGTCCTGGCAGCAGGCACCCTGGCCGTAGGCGGAACCGGCGCAGCCGCCGCTTCCGGTGTCCTCCCCGCCGAAGCCCAGCAGACCGCGCACGAACTCTTCGGCGCTCCGGCTCCGAAGCTGGCCGCCAACGCCGCTTCCGACGCTCTTGAAGGCACCGCCGGCGCCGCAGCCAACACTGGTGCTGAAGACGTCAAGGCTGCCGCTGATTCCACGGCGAAGGCAACAGCCTCCGCAGACGCAACTGCTTCCGCTGACGCCGACGCCGAGGTCAGCGAGGACAGCGTTGCTGCCAAGGGCTCCGCTTCCGCCGCCGCCAACTCCGCCGTGGACGCCGCAGGTGCCGCAGCAATCGGCCTTTGCACCGCCTTCACCCACGGTGGCCTGAACGCTTCTTCCGAGGGCTTCTCCTCGCTGAAGCTCGCCGCCGACGGCGAAGCCAACATCGAGAGCTACTGCACCGACGTCGCGGCCGACGCCGATGCCGCAGCAAAGGCTGCCGCGTCCGCCAACGGTTCCGCCGCCGTCGACGCCCACCGCCCGGAACTCCCGGCCGTTCCCACCGTGCCGGCTGTTCCTGCTGTTCCCGCCGTCCCCGGCGTTGACGACGCCCCCAAGGTTCCGGCTGTGCCCGCAGTTCCCGCCATTCCGGGCAACAGCGTAGACGTACCTTCCGTTTCCGCCCGCTAGCAGCAGTTGGCTAGGGTGGACTGCGGGAAACGGCCTTTGCCGCCTGCCCCCGCAGTCCACCGCGGCTGGTAAGCCGCAGCCGGGGCAACGCGCCGGCAGCCTGCAGATGGAACCGGGAAGGGCGTGCGCACGCCGTTCCCGGAATGGAGGAGCCGCTGGTGCTGGACACGTTGGCCCACGCAGAAACCGAAGAATTCGAGAACACAGCCGGAGCAGATCCCGCTGTGTTGTTTGCTGCTGCCTACCGGTCCTTCGCCGGCCCGGTCCAGGGTTACCTCACAGCGCGCGGCGTCGATGATCCCGAGGCCGTGACCCAGGACGTCTTCCTGGCCTTCTACCCCAGGATCGAAAGCCTCACGGGCGGCCTGCAGGGCGCCAAATCCTTGATCTTCTCCATCGCTCACGCCCGCATGGTGGACCACTACCGCCGGCTGGAGCGCAGGCCGCTGCTGACGCCCTACGATCCCCACGACGACGCCCGGACATCCCCGTCCGCGGAGGACCACGCGGTGGAACTCACCGGAGGGGCGGCCGCCATGCTCGAAGGGCTGGCCGATGAACACCAGGAAGTCCTGGCCCTCCGCATCGTGGCGGACCTGTCCATCGAACAGGTGGCCGCCATCATGGGCAAGAGCGCCGGAGCCATCAAGCAGCTCCAGCGCAGGGCCCTCCAAAACCTCAAGGCACAGACGCTCAAAAGAAACCAGGCGAATCATGAGTGACACCGCAGGATCCCGCAGTGAAGGATTCGTTGACCAGCTGCTGCTCGAGGCGGACCTGGACGACGACGGCCAGCTCCGCCCCGCCCTTTTGCAGCTCCGCGCCCTGGGCGCCGAAGTTCCCGAGCCCTCGGCCGCCGTCGCAGCGCTGCTCGAGCGTGCCCGCACTGCCGGTTCCAGCGAAACCGCTGCTGAGGCTGCTTCCCCGGCTGAACCCGCCGCGGCGGATTCCCCTGCCGCCGTGGCCGATGCCCCGCATGGCGCCACCGGCTCACCCGGCGACGAGCTTGCCGGGCGGCGCCGGGCGAAGGGCCGGGCTGCCCTCACCGCGCTGACCCTGGGCGTCACCCTGACCGCCGGCGGCGCTGTTGCTGCCGCGTCCGATCAGGGCATCCGCGATTCGTTCACCCACCTCAACCACGCCGTGACCTCCTTCGTCACGGGATCCGGGCCCGCCGGACAACGGCAGGCCCCCGTACCCCCGGCGCATCCGGGGGAACCGGCGGCGCCTGCCCCGGCCACGCCGGTGAGCCCGGCCGCGGTGCCCACGGCACCTGCGCAGGCTGAGGCACGTGCCGGGGCGCCGGCGTCGGACGCTCCCGCTGTTCCGGAAGGCATCCCGTCTCCGGCCGCGACACCGGGCAATCCTGCTGGCGTGCCCGGGCCAGGGTCATTGCCCACGGCCGTCCCCACGGAGGTCACGGACAGGCTGCCCCAGCGGCCGCAGGTGCCACTGCCGGAAGTGCCGCAGCTTCCGCTGCCCACAACACTTCCTGCAGCCCCCCACCACTAGGCGCCTGCAGCCCGTCTCTGTGCCTGAGGCTGATCAGTCCGCCCCTAATAGGCGGCGCCGCTGGCCGTCTGGATCATGCTGCCGGACGGGTTTGCCAAGTACCAGACGTTGTTGACGCCCTGGCCGAGGACATCGCCTGGCTTGGTGTCCTTGGCGAAGTAGTACAGCGGCATGCCTTCAAGCGTGACCTGTTGCTTGCCGTCCGCCGTGGTGATGGTGCCCAGCTTTCCTGTCACGCCGTCGGCCGACGGTGTGGAGGACGTGGTGGTCAGCGGCGGCCACGCCTTCAGGCAGGCATCAGCACACGCACTGGTACCTGAGTCCTTGGTGTCCTTCGTGAAGAAATAGACGCTCATGCCTTTGGCATCCACAACGATGGTGCCCGCGCTGGAGGACTCCGTTTTGAGGTCGACGGCGGCACTCGAGGTACCGGTGGAGGTGGCGGAAGGCGCCGCGGACGTGGCCGGGGCGCTGGCCGTGCCGGCCGGGGTGGAAGCCGGCGTGGTTCCGCTGCTTCCGCCGCAGGCGGCCAGTGCAGCAGTGAGGGCCAAAATGGCGAAACCTGCACCCAAACGGGATTTCATGGTTGCTCCTTTGCTGGTGTCCGGCGTCGGATCACCGGACGCTAACCGGTATGACGCCTCCGGGTGAAGAATGGTTCAAGGCGGTGGCAAAACAGGGTAGGCCCGTGCGGTTGAACCATTTGCCCGGAAACGGCGTCTGAATGGACAAACAGCGGATGAACGCGGGCAGGAGGATGGGATGCCGCTCGACGAGGATGCGGTGGAGTCCCTCTACCGTGAACACGGCACGGCGCTGCGGCGGTTCGTGCTCAGTGCATCGCGGGACCCGCAGCTGGCCGAGGACGTGGTGCAGGAAACCGTGTTGCGCGTCTGGCAGCAGGCACCTGACATCAACGGCAGCATCCGCAGCTACCTCTACCGGACGGCCAGGAACATCATGATCGACAACTACCGGCGCGCCCAGCGCCGCCCCGCCGAAACGCTGGAGGGCGAGCCAACCCGCCAGGCCGGGGTTATGGAGCGCGTGGACGGCCTGCTGAACCGGGTGCTGATCGAGGAGGCCCTCTTGCGCCTCAGCAAGGAACACCGGGACGTCCTGGTGGCGCTGCACTACCGCCGCTTCACGGTCAACGAGGCCGCCGCCCAGCTCAATATCCCCAGCGGCACCGTGAAGTCCCGCGCCTACTACGCCGTGCGGGCCCTGCGGACTATCCTCGACGAGATGGGGGTGGAACCATGACCTCGGACCCCCACCACCTGCTGGGTGCCTACCTGTTGGGCGGGCTCGACGCCGGAGACACGGCAGTGTTCGAATCGCACCTGGCGCAGTGCCGCGAATGCCGGGACGAACTGGCCGGGTTGGAGACACTCCCCGCGCTGCTCGACGCCCTTCCCGTGCCGGACGCCCTGGCCCTCACGTCGGTTCCCGGCGCCACGGAATCCGGTGTCGCGGAGCCCGGTGCCAGTGAGCCTAGTTTCAAGGAGCCCGGTGTCATGGAGCCAGTGCCTGCGGCCGGGCTGGCGGACGCCTTGCCGGCAGCCTTTCCCCGCCCGGCCGCGGACCAGGTTCCCGCTTCGCAGCCGCTGCTGCACGAACTTGCGCGCCGTCGCCGGACATTGCGACGGCGGTGGGTAGCGCTCGCCGGCGCGGCCGCCGCTGCCTGCCTTGCGGTTGGCCTCGCCGTGGGACCGCTGCTGGTGCGGGCGCCGCAGCCTGATGCCACCTACTCGGTGCAGTCCGGTGGAGGGCTGCAGTTCCGCATCGACCTGGCCCGGAAGACCTGGGGAACCGAACTGGCGGTGAACGGCAGCAGCCTGCCGTCCGACGGGACGCTCTCGCTGTGGGTCAGGGACCGCGACGGCGGCGAGGACCGCGCCTGCGCCTGGACGGCCACGCCCAGCGGCCGGGTCAAGGTCACCGGCGCCACGCCGATCCAGCTGGGCAGGATCTCCAGTGTGGAATTGCGGGACGGGACGCAGCAGGCGGTCGCCGTCATCACCGTTCCCTAGGCGGTCCGGTCGTGGAGTTCCCGGAACTCCGCCTGGAGGCCGGCGTCCTCGCACGCCCGTGCGAACGCCTCGATCCGCTTTTCGATCTCCCGGCCCAGCAGCCAGGTGCCGATCCTTTCCATCAGCGGCCGCAGCAGCGCCGGGCGGCAGGAAAAGGTGTACTTCCACACGGCCCGGGTGCCGCCGTCGTCCGCGGTGAAGCGCCAGCCCCCGCCGAAGTTTTCGAAGAACCAGGGCCCGGCCACCATGGTCATCCCCACGTTGCGGGGCGGCGAATAGGAGACGTATTCGCTGACCATCACCAGGCCAGGGCGGGACCGCGTCCGGGTCCTGACCCCCTTGCCGGCCTGGGCCGCTCCGTCCAGGAAGCCCTGCGCGGAGATGAACGGGTCCCATTTCAAGCGGAAGGAACCCGTGGTCTGGGAGAAAGCGAAGGCCGTCTCTGGATCGGTGCGGATATGGCGTTCAGCGCGTACCTGGGGCATGGTCCAACCCTAGCGACACGCGCAGCAACCCCCGGCCGCGCCGGCCCGGATCTTCGAGGCGGCCATGCCCGGCCACCTCAAGTACGTCCTGCCGGACTACTTGATCATCCGGGCGATCTTGGCCCGCACGATCATGTACACGCCGTAGCAAATCAGCCCTGCCCCCACCGCAGCCAGGAGGTAGACCCCCAGGGGCTGGTCCCGCAGGCCGCGCAGGCCGCCGTCCAGGCCTGTGGATTGTTCAGGATGGGATTGCCACGCGGCAATGGCGATCAGCAGCCCGGTCAGCAACAGCACCGTTCCCTTGGCCACGTAGCCTGCCACGCCCAGCACCGTGACGGCGGTCCTGGCGGTGGGATTGCTGGGCAGTACCAGGTGCTTTTCGAACGATTTCCGCAGCCCGCGGATGGCGTACACGACGCCGGTGACGGCGATGGCGGTCCCCAGCAGTACCAGCAGGGCGACGCCGCCCGGGGCCTTCATCAGCGAGAAAGTCAGGTCGCTGGCGGCTTTTCGGTTGTCGCCATCGGAACCGGTGCCCATGGCAAAGGACATCAGCGTCAGGGCCATGCCGGCGAACACCACGGCCTGCGCTGCGGCCTTGGCCTTGTTGGCGGCCTTCTGCTTGGTGGGAAGGTGGGTGTAGTCGAAGATCGCATCGCTGGCCTGCCAGATGGCCAGGGCAGCGCAGGCGGCGAAACTGGCCCACAGCAGGAACGGTCCGGCCGGCTGGGTGGCCAGCTCGGCCACGGCACCGCTGAAGTCCGCGCTGCCGGTTCCGCCGGTGGCCAGGCGGATGGCAATGGCACCCACCAGGAGGTGCAGTATGCCGCTGGCCGCGAATCCCGCCCTGGCCAGCACTTCCAGTGCCCGTGAGTTGGTGACGGTTTCAGCGGCATCGGCGGCCTGCTTGAGTTCTCTTTTGATGGCAGTTCCTTTTGTGCATGCGCCGGGCGGCGGCGCTGTGGTTCACCGGTAGGCGTGCCCCACATAAGGTAATCGTGCCACGGGTCCGGGTGATGGGGAGGGATCCCCATCGCCCCGGTCCGGCGGTTGTGCAACCATAAGCTTCAGCGATTCACACTCACCGCGAACCACCCGGGGGAACACCATGACTTTTTACGGCGCTGACGTCAGCCAGCTGCGGGCGCTGGCCAAGGCAGTGGACCAGGCCGCCTCCCTGCTGAGCAGCCGCGCAGGTTCGCTGCAGGGCCAGATCCAGTCCGCACCGTGGAAAGGGGCCGACGGCGCCCGTTTCCGCCAGGACTGGAGCTCCAGCCACCGGCCCAACCTGGAGAAGGTGGTCTCCAGCCTCCGGGCCAACTCCAAGATCCTGATGAAGCACGCGGACGAGCAGGAGAAATCCTCCAACTCTTCCGGCGGAGGCGGCGGGGGCGGCACCTGGGACAAGATCAAGTCCCTGGCCGGGCAGGCGCGGGACTGGCTGCAGGAGCAGGCAGCGGCCGCAGCGGCAGCGGCCGAGCACCGCAAGGAACTTGAGTCAGGCCTGGACAAGATGCTCAACGCCAGCCCCGAGGAGCAGGCCAAGTGGTGGGCAAGCCTCTCCGAGGCGGACCGGAAGTACCTGATCGAGGGCGAAGGCGAAAACGGCCCCTTCGCCAAAGACCTCATGCGCATGGACGGCGGCATTCCCGAGTCCGCGCAGCAGCTGGCCAAGGAACACCTGCAGGAACTGGCCAAAGCGGACATTCCGGTCTACACGGAGACCGGCAAAGCCTCCATCGAAGCCCGCGTCGCCTGGGTGCACGGCGGTGCCGAAGTGGGCACCGAGGTGGTGGAGAACGCTGACGGTTCCGCCACCATGAAGGTCTACGGAAACATGGGCCTGGGCGTCAACGACACCTCGGGCACGGCCGGCGTCACCCTGAGCGGCGAAGTCTCCCGCGAGTACAAGTTCGGCAGCGTGGAGGAAGCCATGGCTGCGCGGGCCCAGATGTACCGGGACCTGCCGCCGGACAGCATCGGCGACATCAAGGACGTCGCCGGCAACCCGCCCGGCTACGTCCTGGACACCATCAACGATGCCGCCGGGGACAACGGCTCAACCGGCCAGACGGACAAGGCCAAGGGCACGCTGTCCCTCGAGGCAGAGGGCGAGAGCGGGGCAGCCTCCGGTTCAGCCAAGCTGGACCTCTCCTACGAACGGAACCTCACGGACGGCACGGCCACCGCCAGCGGCGAAGTGTCAGCCCAGGGCAAGCTCAACCTGGACGGTCGGACGTTCGAAGCCTCCGGCAAGGGTGGCCTGCAGGTCAACATGGACAAAGGCAATAACATCGATTCCGTGACGGTCTCGATGGAAGGCACCGTGGCGCAGGGCGTTACCGAGGGAACCGACGTGAAGGCGGCCAAGGTGGAATCCTCCGTGTCCGCGGGAACCCAGGGCACCGTGAAGATCAACGTGGACTACACCCCGGAGAACCGGGCAGTGGTGGACAGCTACCTGCGCAACGTCGCCCTGGGCAACGACTACGGTGCAGCGCGTGACGCCGCCAAGCTGTACGAGGCCGGCTCGGCCACCGTCCAGGTCAACAGCGTGGTAACCGCCTCCAACGAGGCCGGCTTCGACGTGAAGCTGGGCGAGGTGGAGGTCAAGACCGAGAGTTCGGCCACCACCAACGTGTCCACGTACTATAAGGTCCCCAACGACACCAAGCTCGAGAGGCTCTGAACCCATGTCAGTGCACATCGAATCCCCGCTGGGGTTTACCGCAGACTTCCCCGAGTACACCCAGGTCCTGGATGATTCCAGCGCCGGTCCCAACACGGAGCAATACGGCCTGCTGGGCGGAGTCCTGGTCACCGTCATCAAGGACGACAACTCGGTGCAGGACGCGCCGCAGGCCACGGGCTGGGCGCACCTGATGGCAGGGTTCTACCTGGAGGAGCGCGGCGGAACACTGCTGGCTGAAGGCGAGCTCGGCCTGCCGGGCAAGTCCGCGTACGCCGTGGTGGCTGGCTACAGCGACGCACAGGGATCACCCAAAGTAGCAGCGACCGTAGGCGTGCTGGAAAACGGCCGGTTCATCGGCGTCGTGGTGATCTGGCCCTACGCCAGCCCCGAAGCGGAGCCGCGCCTGGACCTGCTCAAGGACGTCGTCTCCGCCATCAACGTCAGCTGAATCGTTCGGCCGGCGCGGTTGCAGCGCCCGGCTGTCAGGCCTGGCGCCTGCGGTAGCAAAGATCGAAGATCAGCCGGCCCGCTTCATGGGCTTTCGCCTCGAAGCTGGTCCTGATCCTGCCCTCGAACCGGGGAGCCCAGCCGCCGGTCTCGTCAACGCCCTCGTTGGGACCGGTGTGGCCGGTGCTGACCGGGGCGCGGCCCTCGCGGACGGGGGCGCCGCCCACCACGGATTCGACGCCGGACTGCCACACCTGCGTCAGCGGGCTCTCCGGTCCGCGGCGCTCGCCGGTGTGCAGGTTCTCGAAGTCGGCGGACCCTGCCATCACGTCGCGGACGTGGATGGCGTAGTTGGACCAGTCGGTGGCAATCCGGAACAGTCCGCCGGGCTTCAGCGCACGGGAGGCAAGTCCGGCGAACTCGGGCTGGATGAGCCGGCGCTTGTGGTGCCGTGACTTGTGCCAGGGGTCCGGGAAGAAGACCCAGAGTTCATCGACGGAGCCCTCGGGCAGCATGGTGGCCAGCACCTCGGGGGCGTTGGCCTCCACCACGCGGACGTTGGTGAGGCCCCGGCCGTTGATCTTGATGATGGTGTTGGCCAGGCCGGGCGTGTAGACCTCAACAGCCAGGAAATCCGTGCCCGGGTTCTGTTCGGCGGCGTGGCAGATGGCATCGCCCAGGCCCGAGCCGATTTCCACCACCAGCGGCGCCTTGCGGCCAAACTCCGCCTCGGCGTCGAACGTGTAGTCCGGGTGGACCGACGTATTGGCGACGTGCCGGGGGACGTCCACGGCCCACCGTTCTGCGTGCTCCTCCCAGGCGGTCTGTCGCCGGCCCTGGAGGCGGGTGCCGCGGCGCACGAAGCTGACCGGCCGGCCACCGTAGGTGCCGAAGGACGCCTGCGTTCCGGGCGTCACCGGCCTGGGAACATGCGGCTGCTGGGGGTTTTCGGGGGAATCGCTCATCCCTTCCAGAATACCGGCAGGCAACGCCGGCCGCCCGCCCTGCCTTGCTTGGCCGGCCCCGCCGCCCGCCCGCTCCACCGCCGCAGCCGTCCGCCCGTCCCACCGCTGCAGCCGTCCGCCCGCTGCCCGCCCGCGGTCCGGCCGCAGGCGGACGGATGGACTCGCGAACCCGCACGGACCCTGCGGGATCAGTAGAACAGCATGGGCACATACCTCAGCGAGAGGACCAGGGCAATCACGAAGAGGGCGCCGGACACCCAGAGTGATGCCACCGCCAGCCCCCAACCGCCCGATCGGCCTGTGGACTTCCTGATGACCGATACAGCCAACGGGACGGCCACCAGCCAGCAGGCCAGCGGCAGGCTCAGGAAGACCAGCGGCGCCACCCAGGGCGCATGCGACGGACCTTCATCCGGATAGGTCATCAGCACGGCGATAAACGCCAAGGGGCTGGAAATGTAGAGCGTGGCCGGTGCCACGATGGATAGCACCAGGCTGGCGATGGCCTTCGCGGAAACCCGCTGTCCGGGGACGGGCGGAATGGACTCTTGGAGGGGCTGCGCGCTCATGTTCTCCCTGCTGGGCCGGAGCGGCCGGTAGTTGGGCAGCGGACGGGTAAAGGACTTCGTTTGGCAGTGGTCCGCGTCTCCAAACTAGGAAAGCGCAGGCCGCCCCAAAAGCCACCGGCGCCCGTATGTGGATAACCTCCGGGTGCGGACTGGCAGCGGCAAGTTGCCGGAGCCCCGGCGGGCACCCGCCAGCGCCGGTGCTGCAAGAATGGGCGGGTGACGGAAGCAACGAGTGCTGGGGCAAGGAAGCAGCGGCAACAGGAACCGGATGACCTGAGCCCCAGGATGCGCCCAGGCGGCAGCAGCCTGGTGGATGCCGAGATCGACGAAACGCCCGCCCCCGCACCAACCCGGGTGGGCAGCCGCAGGCAACTGGCCTACCTGGGACTGTGCCTGGTGCTGATCGGGCTGAACCTCCGCACCGTGTTCTCCAGCTTCTCGGCGGTGCTCCCCGAGATCACGGCGCAGGCGTCCCTCCCCGGCTGGGCCGTCGTGGTGCTGACGACGGTACCGGTCACCCTGCTGGGCGTGTTCGCGCCGCTGGCGCCGGTGCTGGCGCGGAGGTTCGGCGCCGAACGCGTGCTGCTCGGTGCCATGGCCGTGCTGACCGCGGGGCTGCTGCTCCGCCCGGCCGACCCTGGACTTCCCGGAGGGCACCTGCCCGGCCTCCTCGCCGGAACTGCGGCGTGCGGTGCGGCCATCGCGCTGTGCAATGTCCTGCTCCCCGGCCTGGTCAAACGCGACTTCCCGCACCGGCTGGGCCTGATGGGCGGGCTGTACACCACGGCTATCTGTGCCTCGGCCGCGCTTGGGGCGGGCTTCACCTACCCGGTCTACTCGGCTGCGGGGGATTGGACCGTGGCGCTGTGGTTCTGGGCGCTGCCGGCCGCCGTCGTGCTTCTCCTGTTCCTTCCTGTGGCCCTGCGCCAGCACCCGGACCGGCACCAGGCCGTCAGGGACGGCGTGAACGTGTGGCGTTCAGCGGTGGCCTGGCAGGTCACCATCTTCATGGTGCTGCAGGCCATGATGTCCTTCAGCGTCTTCGCCTGGCTGGCCCCCATCCTGCGGGAACGCGGCGTGGACGGCGCCACTGCCGGGCTGATCGTCTCGGTGAGCATCGTGCTGCAGATGCTGGGTTCGCTGTTCGCCCCCGCCCTGGCGGCACGGCTCCGGGACCAGCGGGCCATCAATACCGTTGTTGCCCTGATGACCGGAGGCGGCTTCGCGCTGAGCATCTTCGGGCCGCTGGACCTGGTCTGGGTGTGGGCGGGCCTGCTGGGGCTGGGGCAGGGCAGCCTCACCGCGGTGGCCCTCACCATGATCATGCTCCGCACCCGCAACGGGCACACGGCCGCGCACCTGTCCGGCATGATGCAGGGCGTCGGGTACGGCCTGGGCTCCACCGGGACCCTGATGGTGGGGCAGCTGCACCAGGGAACAGGATCGTTTGCCGCCGCCGGCTTCCTGTTCCTCGTGGTGGGGCTGCTCGCCGCAGTCTTTGGCTACCGCGCCGGCCGCAACAGGTACGTGGGGTAGGTGGCAGTGCACGACTCCACCCTCCCCGCAACAGAGCCCACGCCCGGCATCCTGCAGCGGCCCTACCTGTGGGTCACCGTGGGGACCTGCGCGCTGGTCTTCCTTGCTGCCTTCGAATCGCTGGCGGTAACCACCATCATGCCGCTGGTCAGCCGCGAACTGGACGGCGCAAGCCTTTACGCCCTAGCCTTCGCCGGCCCCCTGGCCGCGGGGGTGATCGGCAACGTGGCCGCCGGCAACTGGTCCGACCGCCGCGGCCCCACCGTTCCCCTCTACGCCTCCGTGGCCCTGTTCGTGGTTGGCCTCCTGATCGCGGGCACCGCCGTGTCCATGCCGATGCTGGTAGTCGGCAGGCTGGTCCAGGGCCTCGGCGGCGGCGCCCTGACCGTGGCGCTCTACGTCCTGGTGGCGCGGATTTTTCCGGGCGCGCTCCACCCCAAGATCTTCGCGGCGTTCTCCGCCGCCTGGGTGATCCCGTCACTCGTGGGACCGTTTGCCGCCGGCATCGTGGCGCAGGTCTTCAGCTGGCACTGGGTCTTCCTGGGCGTCGTGGGCCTCGTCATTCCGGCCCTGCTCATGATTGCCCCGGTGCTGAAGGGGATGGACCGGCCGGGAGCGGCGGCACCCGCAACGCCGTGGGCCATCGGCCGGCTGGGCTGGGCGGCGCTCGCCGCCGTCGCGGTCCTGGGGCTGAACCTGTCCGCCGAGGTCCGCATCCAGGGCTTTCCAGCCGCCACTGCGGTCCTGGCCGTCGCCGCCGTCGCGCTTGCCCTCGCCGCCGTCCGGCCACTGGTGCCCCGCGGCACCCTCCTCGCCAAGCGCGGGCTCCCGAGCGTCATCCTGGCCCGCGGACTCGCGTCAGCCTCGTTCTTCGGCGCCGAGGTCTACCTGCCGTACCTGCTGATCGAACAGTATGGCTTCTCGCCCACCTTCGCCGGCCTCACCCTCACCGGCGGCGCGCTGGCCTGGGCGGCGGCCGCCGCCGTGCAGGGCCGGCTGGGTGACCGCCTGTCCCACCCCGGCGCGGTCCGCACCGGGGCGTTCATGGTCCTCGGCGCGGTGATCCTCGCGCTGGCCACCACCGCGCTGCACTGGCCCGCCGCCGTTGCGATCGTGGGCTGGATCTTCGCCGGTGGCGGCATGGGCCTGCTCTATCCGCGGCTCAGCGTGATGACCCTGGCACTGTCCACAAAGGACAACGAAGGCTTCAACTCCTCGGCCATGTCCATCTCCGACTCCCTCGGCGGGGCGCTCGCCCTGGCCACCACGGGCATCGTCTTCACGGCGTTCACGACGACGGCGGCATCCTTCGCCGGCGTCTTCACCTTCGCTGCGCTGGTGGGCGTCGCCGCGGCGGTGGTGGCGCCGCGGGTCACCTCCCGCGCGGGGTGAGCCCTCCGGTCAGGGGAGCCGGGTGGCCCGCAGCACGACGTCCGCGATGGTGGCCTGCTGGCCCTCCGGCCCCGTAACCGGGCGCTCCCGGCTGGTCAGCACTTCCACCTGCCAGCCCGGGCCCTCCAGGGACAGTTCCCGGATTAGGTCCTCACCCTTGTAGAACATGTCCCCGTGGTGGTGCCCGCCGCCCCACGGCGGCAGCCGGTCCGGGTGGTGCCCAACCACCAGGAGCGTCCCGCCGGGTTTCACGGCCGCTGCTGCGGTCCGCAGCGGAAGCCGCCAGTCGAGTTCCTCGGAGTGCAGGAACTGCGAGGTCACCAAGTCGAAGGCGCCCTCAGGCTGCCACTGTTCCAGGTCGGCCTGCTGCCAGGTGATACGGCTGGCCGGCGCACCCTCCGCAGCCTGCACGCTCTCGCGCGCGAACACGGCTTTTTCGTGGGACCGCGCCCGTTCCAGGGCAACCGCTGAGACGTCGACGGCGGTGACCGTCCAGCCGTGATGGGCCAGCCAGATGGCGTCGGCACCTTCGCCGCAGCCCAGTTCCAGCGCGTGTCCCGGTTTCAGGCCCCCGGCTTCACGGACCAGTTGCGGGTTCGGGTCTCCGCTCCAGAGCTGCGTCTTGGTGCGGTACCGCTCGTCCCAGGCCGCGGCCGGATCGATGGCGGCCATGGCGCCTTCGGCTCCGTAATGTTCCGCGCTGGTGCCGTCAGCACTGTGGTGGTCCGCACTGGTGCTGTCCGCGTTGGTGCCGTGCCCGCCGGTTGAGGCGCCGTCGTCGTGCGTTTCGTGGTGGTGCGCCGCGTGTTCGCTCATGCCTCAACCCTGCCCTGTGGCACCCCGCAGGGCAACGGCTGAACTGGCCTCGGAGGCCGCCACTTATACGCCGATGGGGCAGGGATGCTACGATAGTGGAACTTGATGTGCAGTGATGCCCTGGTAACCCTTCATTTAGGGACAGGGCTTTTTTCATGTGAGAGGCACATCCTGCGTCGATGAACGCGTTCCATTTGGTCCCGGCTGGCTGCCCCTTTATGCAGCAGCACGGTTGATCACCTGACTTTTCTTCGGCGAACCCCTGGTCCAACCGGTGCCGGGGGCCGATATCCGCCTGGATACCGCCTGAAAGACCGTATATATACATGACTACTTTCGCTGCCCTCGGAACTCCCAAGGCACTTGCAGACACCCTTACCGCGCAGGGAATTGTTGAGCCGTTCCCCATTCAGGTCAAGACCCTTCCGGACACGCTGTCAGGACGCGACGTCCTGGGCCGCGGCCGGACCGGCTCCGGTAAGACCATCGCTTTCGCTATCCCGCTTGTAGCAAGACTCGCTGAGCGGGAAGCCAAGCACTTCCGCAAGCCCGGCCGCCCCATGGGCCTGGTGCTGGCACCCACGCGTGAACTGGCCACCCAGATCAACGCCACCATCGAGCCGCTGGCCAAGGCCGCCGGCCTGAACACCACCGTGATCTACGGCGGCATCTCCCAGGCCCGCCAAGAGAAGGCGCTGCGCGCCGGCGTCGACATCGTCATCGCCTGCCCCGGCCGCCTGGAGGACCTGATCCGCCAGCGCATCCTCACCCTCGAAGCCGTGGAAATCACCGTCCTCGACGAGGCAGACCACATGGCGGACCTCGGCTTCCTGCCCGTGGTCAAGAAGCTGATGGACATGACCCCCAGCCAGGGCCAGCGCCTGCTCTTCTCGGCCACCCTGGACAACGGCGTGGACAAGATCGTCCAGCGTTACCTGTCCAACCCGCTGACCCACTCCGTGGATGATCCGCAGGCAGCGGTGACCACCATGGAACACCACGTGCTGGTGGTCAACGACCAGACCGTCAAGAAGCAGCTGATCGTGGAGCTCGCCTCCGGCGCCGGCCGCCGCGTCCTCTTCATGCGGACCAAGCACCACGCCCGCAAGCTGGCCAAGACCCTCACCGACGCCGGGATTCCCGCCGTCGACCTGCACGGCAACCTCTCGCAGAACGCCCGTGACCGCAACCTGGCCGAGTTCTCCAACGGTGACGTCCGCGTCCTGGTGGCCACCGACGTCGCCGCCCGCGGTGTGCACGTGGACGACGTCGAACTGGTTATCCACGTGGACCCGCCCACCGAGCACAAGGCGTACCTGCACCGCTCGGGCCGTACCGCCCGCGCCGGTTCCGACGGCACCGTGGTCACGCTGACCCTGCCGGAGCAGCAGTCCGACGTGAAGAAGCTGATGAAGGCCGCCGGTGTTGAGGTCAGCTTCGAGCGCGTCACCGCAAACTCCCCGCTGGTCGCCGACCTGGTGGGCGAAATGGCTGACAAGATCGATCCGCGGACCCGCGCTGCGCTGCTGGCCAAGAAGGCTGCGCAGCAGGGCGGCGGCACCTCCACCGGTGCCAACGCCGAGCGCAAGCGCGCCCGCCGCCAGGCGTCCCCGTCGGCCGGTGGCCGCGGCGGCCGTGGCGGCAGGGGCAAGGTCTCCGCCGAGCCCACCCGTACCGACGTTCCCCGCGCCCAGCGCCGCGCTGCTGCCTTCGAAGGCCGCACCGAGGCCCGCGCCGCGGTCGACGCCGTGCGGGAGCAGAACGAGGACCGCTCCGTGGCGGCAGCAGCTGCCCGGCGCAATGCCCGCGGCCGTGGCACCGCCAGCACCCACCGCAACGACGTCCCCGCAGCAGGCGGCCGTGCAGCTGCCGGCCGCGGTTCGGACGGACGCTCTTCGGAGGGCCGCACCGATTCACGCATTACCCGCAGCGAGGCACCCCGTGGCGGCTCCGGCCGTCCCGCTTCGGGCGGCGGGCAGCGCAGCGGACGTCCGGCTACCGGCCAGCGTGCAGCAGCCGGTGCGTCCGGTGGCCGTGGCCAGCGTTCCGCCGGAGCAGCCAGCGGCGGTTCCAAGGCAGTCTGGTCCTCCAACACCGGCGGCACCTCGGGCGGTTCCTACAGCGCTGGCTCGGGTAACGGTTCCGGCCGTCCGGCACGCAGCGGTCCCCGCCGCGCTTCCGCGCCCGCGTCGAACGAGCGCCGCGGACGCTAATCCCCGCTAGATAGTTCATCGAGTGCTCCGTAACTGTCCTTTTGAAGCTTCATAAGGGCAGTTACGGAGCACTCGTTTTTAAGGGCTACCAGCCGCGGGCGCGCCATTCCTCCAGGTGCGGCCGTTCGGCGCCCAGGGTGGTGGGCTTGCCATGGCCGGGATGGACGACGGCGGTGTCCGGGTAGGCGTTGAACAGCCGCTCCGAGACGTCGTCCAGGAGTTGGGCGAACCGTTCCGGGTCCTTCTGGGTGTTGCCCACGCCGCCCGGGAACAGGGAGTCGCCGGAGAAGATGTGCGCCGGCCCTTCAGGGTCCTCGTACACAAACGCGATTGAGCCCGGTGTGTGGCCGCGCAGGTGCACCGCCGTCACATTGAAGCCGTCGAAGGTGCCCACGTCGCCGTGGCTGAGCCGGACGTCCACCGGAACGGGCAGCGCCTCGGCGTCGTCCGTTCCCGCGGCGGTGCGTACCCCGGTAGCCTCCACGAGTTCCTTCAGCGCCCGTACGTGGTCCCAGTGCTGGTGCGTGGTGGCGATGAGGGCCAAGTGCGGCTCGGCCTTGGTGTCCGCGGCGCCGTCCGCGATGAGCTGCCGGATGGCCGGGAGGTCGTCGGCGGCGTCAATCAACAGTTGGGCGCCGCTCTCCTTCGCCGTCAGCAGGTACACGTTGTTGTCCATCTCGCTGACGGAGATACTGCGGATGGTCAGTGCCGGCAGGTCGTACAGAAGTGAGTCCATAGGCTTCAGTCTAGGGACGCCGGGCGCCCGGGCTCC
Source organism: Pseudarthrobacter equi (assembly GCF_900105535.1). NCBI lineage: Bacteria > Bacillati > Actinomycetota > Actinomycetes > Micrococcales > Micrococcaceae > Pseudarthrobacter > Pseudarthrobacter equi. The sequence continues at coordinate 4,257,767 of NZ_LT629779.1, read as the reverse complement.
GGAACCCGGGCCGCCATACCGGCGCTACAGGCCCAGCGGCAGGGTTTCCGAGTAGACCTGCTTGGACGGGGGTGCTGCCAGGATCTCGCCCAGGGTGCTCTTGCCCTCCGGAGTGGTGCGCCAGGCCGCGTAGTCGTCATGGTCCTGCGTTGTGGCCCAAGTTTCCACCACCAGGATGTGGCAGGGATCGGCGTCGTCCACCAGCGCCTCGATGCCCTGGTTGCCGGGCCAGGCGCGGGTGGCGGCGAGGGTTTCGGCCAGATACTTCGCGGCCTCATCCCGGCGTGCAGGATCGATCCGAACCTCAAAATGGACAATGGCGGGCATGGTGCTCCTTGGCTTGTGGGAGTAAGGCCGGTCCAGCCAACCCTACTGCTGCAACCAGCACCGGGACCGGTTTCTTCCCCCGCGAACCCGGGCGCATCCGCGTGATTTCTGCCGTTGGCCGCATCACGGGCGGCCGTGACCGGATTCATAAAAGTCTGCCCTTCCGTGGACCGGTTGATAGCGTCGAAAGCCAAGCCAGACTCAATGCGACGCCCGGCCTGATCTTCATTCGGTGTGCCCTGAGCGGCACCGTACGCCCGGCGTCTGGACCGCAGCCTCAAAACTGGAACGGGATCTGATGAGCCAGAATGCAGTACCGCCCGTGGACACCACGGGTCCTGAGAAAGAAGAACGAAAGCCACCCGCGAACGGCGGAGACACCACCAACAGCGCCGGCCCGGCAGCCAAAACCCGGGTCAACAAGACAGTCTTCCTGGGCTCCGCCACCGGTGTGGTGGCGATTGCCCTGTGGGCCATTCTGGCCAAGGACAACGCGGAGGCGGTCATCGGGGCCATGGTGGGCTGGGTGTCCACAAACATGGGCTGGTATTACTTCATGATCGTCACCGCCGTGGTCATCTTCGTCCTGGTGGCCGCCCTGTCACGGGTGGGAAAGACGAAGCTCGGGCCGGACCACTCCAAACCACAGTTCGGCATGTTCACCTGGGCGGCCATGCTGTTTGCCGCCGGCATCGGCATCGACCTGATGTTTTTCTCCGTCTCCGAACCGGTCAGCCAGTACCTGGCCCCGCCGCAGGGCGAGGGCGGAACCCCGGAGGCCGCCCGCCAGGCCCTGGTGTGGACGCTGTTCCACTACGGCATCACCGGCTGGGCGCTGTACGCCCTCATGGGGCTCGCGCTGGGCTACTTCTCCTACCGGCACAACCTGCCGCTGAGCATCCGCTCCGCCCTTTACCCGATCTTCGGCAAGAAGATCGAGGGGCCGGTGGGGCACGCGGTGGACATCGCGGCCCTCCTTGGCACCATCTTCGGGATCGCCACGTCACTGGGCATCGGCGTCGTCCAGCTCAACTACGGGCTGAACTTTATGTTCGGCATTCCCGAGAACCTGGCCGTGCAGATCGGCCTGATCGTCCTGTCCGTGGTGATGGCCACCGTGTCCGTGGTTTCCGGCGTCGAGAAGGGAATCCGGCGGCTCTCCGAACTCAACGTGATCCTGGCCGTCGCCCTGATGCTTTTCGTCCTGGTCACCGGCAAAACCAGCTTCCTGCTGGATGGGATCGCCCAGAACATCGGCGACGTCATGAGCCGGTTCCCAGCCATGACCCTGGACACCTTCGCCTATGACCGGCCCACGGACTGGATGAACGCCTGGACCCTGTTCTTCTGGGCCTGGTGGATCGCCTGGGCCCCGTTCGTGGGACTGTTCCTGGCCCGCATTTCCCGTGGCCGCACCATCCGCCAGTTCGTCCTGGGCACCATGACCGTGCCCTTCATCTTCATCGTGCTGTGGATCTCCATCTTCGGCAACTCCAGCCTTGACCTGATCATGAACGGCAACGCGGCGTTCGGCGAGGCGGCCATGAGCCACCCGGAACGCGGCTTCTACAGCCTGCTGGAACAGTTCCCCGCCGTACCCGTCACCGCCGCCGTGGCCACGTTCACAGGGTTGCTCTTCTACGTGACCTCGGCCGATTCCGGCGCCCTGGTGATGTCCAACTTCACCTCTCACCTCAAGGACGCCGATTCCGACGGCCCCGAGTGGATGCGCGTCTTCTGGGCGGTGGCTACCGGCCTGCTGACCCTTGCCATGCTGACGGTGGGCGGCGTTCCCACGCTGCAGAACGCCACCATCATCATGGGCCTGCCGCTCTCACTGCTGCTGGTGCTGATCATGCTGGGGCTCTACAAGGCGCTGCGGGTGGAGAACTCACTCAACGACAGCTACCGCGCCAGCCTGCCCGGCATCATCACGGGCAGGTCCCTGGACCAGCGCGGCGGACGGACCTGGCGGCAGCGGCTCACCCGCGCCATGAGCTACCCGGGCCGCAGACAGACAACCCGGTTTGCCGAAACCGTGGCACTTCCGGCGCTGAAGGACGTCGAGGCGGAGCTCAAATCCCAGGGCGCTGAGACGTCGCTGACGGTAGCCACGGTGGAGCCCTGCGGCATCCAGAGCATCGACCTGCAGCTGGCCATGGGGGAGGAGCGGGCGTTCAAGTACCAGATCTACCCGGTCCAGTACGAGACGCCCAGCTACGCCACCCGCCGTGCCGATCCGGAGGACCGCTACTACCGGATGGAAGTGTTCTCGCAGGAAGGCAGCCACGGCTACGACCTCATGGGATACACACGCGAACAGGTCATCACCGATGTCCTGGACCACTACGAGCAGCACCTTGAATTCCTGCACCTGAACCGTGCAGCGCCCGGAAACACCGTCCTGGTCGAGGACCAGGTGGCTAAAGACAATTGGGAATCCGATTTCGACATGCAGGAGGAAACGAAATGAGCGCCTCAACGCTATTCATCGGCGGCACTTGGACCGGAGCGTCCGACGGCGGCACGCGGGACATTCACTGCCCGGCGGACGGCGAGCTGGTGGGCACCGTCGCGGAGGGGACGGCTGACGACGCCGCCCGCGCGGTGCTGGCTGCACGTGCTGCCTTCGACGCCGGCGAGTGGTCCGGGAAGTCTCCGCTGGAGCGCGGCTCGTTCCTGCTCAAGGTGGCCGACCGGCTGCGCGACCGCAAGAATGACTTTGCCCGCGCCGAAACGCTGGACACGGGCAAGCGCCTGGTGGAAAGCGAGATCGACATTGACGACATCGCCAACTGCTTCGAATACTTCGGCAAGCTGGCCGGGCAGGAATCCGGCCGCCTGGTGGATGCCGGCAGCCCCATGGTGGTCAGCCGCATCGAGTACGAGCCCGTGGGTGTCTGCTCCCTGATCGCGCCGTGGAACTACCCGCTGCTGCAGGCGGCCTGGAAGATCGCCCCGGCGCTGGCGGCCGGCTGCAGCTTCGTCCTCAAGCCCAGCGAGCTGACCCCGCACACCTCCATTCTGATGATGGACGTCCTCCAGGAGCTGGGACTGCCCGACGGCGTCGCGAACCTGGTCCTGGGCGACGGCAAGACCGTGGGCGCCGTACTGTCCAGCCACCCCGACGTGGACCTGGTCTCCTTCACCGGCGGACTGGAAACCGGCAAGGTGATTGCTGCCTCGGCGGCCGCCTCGGTCAAGAAGGTTGCCTTGGAACTGGGCGGCAAGAACCCCAACATCGTCTTCGCCGACGCTGATTTCGACGCCGCCCTGGACAACGCCCTCAACGCGGCGTTCGTCCACTCCGGCCAGGTCTGCTCCGCAGGTGCCCGCCTGATCGTGGAGGAATCCATTGCGGAGAAGTTCGTCGATGAGCTGGTGCGCCGTGCAGGCCAGATCCGGCTGGGCGGCCCGTTCGACCCCGACGCCGAGACCGGCCCGCTGATTTCCGCAGCCCACCGCGACAAGGTCACCGCCTACGTGGACAAGGGCGTTGCCGAGGGTGCCCGCCTGCGCTGCGGCGGCGCCTGGGGAACTGGGGACCTGGAAAAGGGCTTCTACTACCTGCCCACCGTCCTGGACCAGGTCACCAGCGGAATGTCCGTGCTGGTGGACGAGGCGTTCGGGCCCGTGGTGACGGTGGAAACCTTCACCAGCGAGGCCGAGGCCGTGAAGCTCGGCAACGACACCCACTACGGCCTCGCCGGGGCCGTCTGGTCACAGGACGCCGGCAAATCCCAGCGGGTGGCCCGGGCCCTGCGCCACGGCACCATCTGGATCAACGATTTCCACCCCTACCTGCCGCAGGCGGAATGGGGCGGCTTCGGGCAGTCGGGCGTCGGCCGTGAACTGGGCCCCACCGGCCTGGCCGAGTACCAGGAAGCCAAGCACGTCTACCAGAACATCGATCCGCAGGTCACCGGCTGGTTCGCTGACCACGCCGCCGCAACTGCAGAGGGGAACTGACCATGAGCGCAGCAGCAAAGACAGACTTCGACTACATCGTGATCGGCGGCGGCTCGGCCGGGGCGGCAGTGGCGTCCCGCCTCAGCGAAGACCCCTCGCTGGAGGTTGCCCTGGTGGAAGCCGGTCCGGACGACCGCGACCTCCCCGAGATCCTGCAGCTGGACCGCTGGATGGAACTGCTGGAATCCGGCTACGACTGGGACTACCCCATCGAAGAGCAGGAAAACGGCAACTCCTTCATGCGCCATGCACGGGCCAAGGTGATGGGCGGCTGCTCCAGCCACAACTCCTGCATCGCCTTCTGGGCGCCCCGCGAGGACATTGATGAGTGGGAGCAGAAGTTCGGCGCCACCGGCTGGACCTCGGACCTGGCCTACCGCCTGTATAAGCAGCTGGAAACCAACCAGGACGCCGGCCCGGACGCACCGCACCACGGCGACTCCGGACCGGTGCACCTGATGAACGTCCCGGCGTCGGACCCCACGGGCCGGGCCATGCTGGAAGCCTGCGAACAGGCCGGAATCCCGAAGGCGCACTTCAACACCGGAGACACGGTCATCAACGGTGCCGGCTTCTTCCAGATCAACCGCCGCGCCGACGGCACCCGGTCCTCGAGCTCGGTTTCCTACATCCACCCCATCATGGACCGGAAGAACTTCACCCTCCTGACCGGCCTGCGCGCCAAGGAGCTCACGTTCGACGACGCCAACCGCTGCACCGGCGTGGCAGTGGTGGACAACGCCTTCGCCAAAACGCACCAGCTCACCGCCCGCGCCGAAGTGGTGGTGTCCACCGGTGCCATCGATTCGCCCAAACTGCTGATGCTCTCCGGCATCGGCCCGGCGGCCCAGCTTGAGGAGTTCGGCATCCCCGTCCGGGTGGATTCACCCGGCGTGGGCGAGCACCTGCAGGACCACCCCGAGGGCGTCATCCAGTGGGAAGCCAAGCAGCCCATGACGCAGACGTCCACCCAGTGGTGGGAGGCCGGCATCTTCACCACCACCGAAGACGGCCTGGACCGCCCGGACCTGATGTTCCATTACGGGTCCGTGCCGTTCGACATGCACACCCTGCGCCAGGGCTTCCCCACTACGGAGAACGGCTTCTGCCTCACGCCCAACGTCACGCACGCGCGCAGCCGCGGGACCGTGAAACTGCGCAGCAAGGACTTCCGGGACAAGCCCAAGGTGGACCCCCGCTACTTCACCGATCCCGAGGGCCACGACATGCGCGTGATGGTGGCCGGCATCCGGAAAGCCCGGGAGATCGCCGCCCAGCCGGCGCTGTCCGAGTGGGTGGGAACCGAGCTGTACCCCGGCGCCGACATCCAAAGCGATGAAGAGATCACCGAATACATCCGCCAGACCCACAACACGGTGTACCACCCGGCGGGTTCTGTGCGGATGGGAGCGCCCGACGACGCCATGTCACCCCTGGATCCCGAACTCCGGGTCAAGGGCGTCACCGGCCTGCGGGTGGCCGACGCGTCCGTCATGCCGGAGCTGACCACCGTCAACCCGAACATCACCACGATGATGATCGGCGAACGGTGTGCCGAGCTGGTGCGGGCGGCCCGCACAGCCTGACCTTCCGCTGAAACTCCCCACCTTTCGCCGTGAGGATGGCAGGTACGACGGCGTGTCCCCGGGACACGCCGTCGGCCCGCCTCAAAGGTGGGAAAACTCAGCAGCGCTGCCGCCAGGCTGGCCGCTTGGAACGCGGGTTGGTCAGAGCCAGGGGATGATACGGTCGGCCGCGTGTCGGTTGGACCGGATCAGGACCGCGTTGGCCTCGTCCGGCCCGTTGGCCCACGCTTCCGCGGCGTCCGGCGCCATACCGAATGAGACGTGGCGGGCCACCAGACGGCTGATCCGCAGCCCGTGGGGCGTCTCCAGGAACCAAACCTCGTCCAGCTGCGCCCGGATCTCTTTCCACGGTTCCTGATTGGCCAGCAGGTAGTTGCCCTCGGTGATGACCAGCGGAACGTCGGCCGGCACCGCGATCGATGCCGCCACCGGCTCGTCAAGGGTGCGCCGGAATTCCGGCGCGTAGACGACTGCCTCGTCCCGGGCCGCCAGGCGCCGGAGCAGCGAAAGGTACCCGCCGGCGTCGAACGTGTCCATGGCGCCCTTGCGCTGCCGCAGCGGGGTGCCATCGATGATGGCGTTCCCCAAGTGGAAGCCGTCCATCGGCACCACCACCGCCGTTCCGCCGCCGAACTGCTGCTGGAGCCAGGCTGCAAGGGTGGATTTTCCGGAACCGGGCGCCCCGGCGATGCCCAGGATGGTGCGGGTTCCCTGGGCCAGCCGGCGCCGGAGCGCGTCCACGGCCTGGGCGATCTCGGGGGAGTCCATGGCAAAAGCCTAAAGGCCAGGGCAGCGCCGCTGAACCTCCCCACCTTTGCGGCCACCATGGCGGCGGACGGCGGCGGGTCGCCGGGACACGCCGCCAGCCCGCCTCAAAGGTGGTGAAAGTCAGCGCGCGGGAGCCGGCTGCTTCTTCTCAGTGGGCAATGCCTTGAGTCCGGCGGCACAGGCCACGATCCCGGCGATGAACAGCAGCTTCAGCACGCTGAAAGGTTCCACGCCGGTGGCCATGGCCCAGCCAACTGTCAGGGCAGCCCCGATGCCTACCCAGATGGCGTACGCGGTGCCCAGCGGGATGGACCGGATTGCCAGGCCCAGGCCCAGCATGCTGAGGGTGGCGGTGACCAGGAAGACCGCCGTGGGCAACGGCTTGCTGAAGCCGTCGGACAGGCCCAGCGCAGTAGCCCAGACCGCTTCGAGGACGGCCGATGCCAGCAGCACCAGCCACGGAGCTGAACGCTTCAACATCACGCCACCACCTTCAGGCCAACCACGCACGCGGCGATGCCGGTCAGCAGGAGCAGGCGCGCCGCCGTCGGGCGTTCAACCTTGCTGGCCATCGCGTAGGCGGACGTCAGGACCACGCCGACGCCCACCCACACCGCATAGGCGGTGCCGGTGGGGATGGTTTGCATGGCGAGGGCCAGGCCGCCGGTGCTGGCGGCGACGGAGACCAGGAAGAGGATGGAGGGGGCGATGCGGCGTTTGCCGGTTGCCTGCGCTGCGCGGTGCAGGGCGGCGGCCCAGACTGCTTCGAGCGCCCCGGAGAGAACCAGGATTAACCACGACATGACAGATCCTTTGGCCAGTCTTGTCGCGTGCCGGGTACTGAACCGTCGTCCGGAGGCTCGGGTGCGGAGCCTTGGTTTACAACATAGCAATGCCCGACGCCGGGTGGCCACCGTTGGTGCCCAAGCTCACCACGGGTGCCTGCTACCCAGTTGGCCGGGGGTTAGAGCGCGCCGCCTGCGGCTTCCGGTGCGTTGGCGTCGCGGCCGCCGTCGCCGACGGTTTCCCGGGCGATGAAGTTTTCGATGTCGAAGAGGTTGTCCGCGCGTTCGGCGATGTTCAGCAGGGTGGTCATGGACGCCACCTCCTCCACCTGTTCCTTGAGGAACCAGAGCATGAACTGCTCGCCCAGGGCGTCATTTTCGGTGCGGGCAGCACGGAACAGGTCCTCGATGTTCCTGGTGACTTCCTTTTCCTGCTGCAGCGCAAGGGCCAGCGGCTCGGTGACCTTGGCGAAGTCGGTCCGGACTGCAGGAACGCCTGGAATGTTAAAGGGGATGTCCCTGTCCAGCATGTACTGGACCATCATCATGGCGTGGTTCCGCTCCTCCACGGACTGGCGGTAGAAGTAGCGGGCCAACTGGGGCAGGTCCTCGTTGGCGAACCACGTGGCAACGGCGATGTACTGCTGGGACGCCGTGAACTCGTTGCCGATCTGGGTGGACAGGAGCGCGTTGAACGTTGTTGTGGTCATAGTGCCGAGTGTAGGGACGGACCGGAGCCCTCACCAGAGGGGGAAATTTCGGGCCTCGCAAGGTTTGTCCGTGTCCCTTGCTGGGGCCGGTTCGCGGGCGGTTCAGTCCGCTGCAGGATCGATGGACACCACGGCCAGGAACCCGCGGCCGGTGACCTCCGGAGTGGCATCATCGGATCCCACCACCGCGTCATAGCGTCCCAGGTCAGCGGAGCCGCCGTCTCCGTCACCCACCGTGGCTTGCCCCTGCAGCAGCACGGCGATTTGTCCTGCAAAGACCGGGTGGGCGCGCTTCTTCGAAATTTCGATGACGGATGCGTAGCCCTTGAAAGCGTCGGACCTGGTGATGACGTTCAGGTTCCGGATGTCTCCGGTGGGCAGCGCGGCGGTGGTGGGAGCGCCGCCGTCGAACCGGAAGGGCCGGTACTTTTCGACGGGACGTTCGGAGCCGTCCACGCTGAGCAGCAGGAGTTCGCCCTCCACCACGGTGAGCACGCGCTCGCAACCCGGGAATGCCGAGAAATCACCGGCCTTGGTGACATCGGCGAGGCTGACCCGCCAGCCCCATCCGTCAGCCTGGTCTGCCGGGCCACTGAGGATTTCCCGCGTGGCGCCGCCGCCGTTGCGCCAGGGTTGGGCCTTGAGTTCTGCGAAGCGGATGATCTGCATCTGCCCAGCCTAGTTCGCGGCCGGCGCTGACCGGTCCCGCCGCCTGGCCAGTGTGCGGTTTGGTTACGTGGGCACGCATCGCAGGTTGGACCCGTCCCTGCTACTCTCCTGCGGGGGGTCAACACGAAAACAGCCTGAAGGAGCCCGGGAATGTTCGTCAAAGTGTGTGGTCTCAGCACGTCTGAATCCATCCGGGAAGCGGTGGATGCCGGGGCGGACGCGGTGGGATTCGTCCTGACCGCCAGCCCGCGGGTGGTCTCGCCGGGCCAGGTTGCCGCCTTGCTGGCGGACGTGCCGGCTAACGTTTCCCCCATTGCTGTTTTCCGCCACGAGCCCGTGGCCGACGCCATTGCCATTGCCCGCGCTGCGGGACTGCAGTGGATCCAGCTGCACGGCGAGCGCACCCGCGCGGATGTTGCCACAGTGCACGACGCCGGCATGAAGCTGGTCAGGGCCGTCACCGTTGGTGCCGGGCCGGATGAGTTGAAGGACTGGGGCGAAGACCTCCTCCTGATCGATGCCGCCGTGCCCGGCTCGGGTGAGAGCTGGGACTACGCGTCCATGGCGGACCTCCCCGTCCTGCAGGGCCGCCAGTGGTTGCTCGCCGGCGGTCTGGACGCAGGCAATGTCCGTGACGCTTCCTTGGCAGCCCACGCCTGGGGCGTTGATGTGTCCTCCGGTGTGGAGGCATCCCGCGGCGTCAAGGACCTGGCAAAGATCCGTGCCTTCGTTGGTGCCGCGAAGGCCGGCGCGAAGGTCTAGGGCTGCCCGGAACCCTGTTGCCGGCGCTGTCAGCCGGGCCAATTCAGGGTCCGCTCAGGGGGATCCCCCACGTTCCGGTCCGCAGACGCGGTGGACAATGGATGCATGAAGACACTGCTCAACATCATCTGGCTGGTATTCGGCGGCTTCTGGCTGGCCCTGGGCTACTTCGCGGCCGGGGTCATCTGCTGCCTGCTGATCGTGACCATTCCGTGGGGCATCGCCTCGTTCCGGATCGCGTCCTACACGCTGTGGCCGTTTGGGCGCATGGTGGTGGACAAGCCCGGCGGCAACGGTGTCTTCTCGCTGCTGGGTAACGTCATCTGGCTGCTGGTGGCCGGCATCTGGATTGCCGTGGGACATGTGGTCACCGCCTTCGCCATGGCCATCACCATCATCGGCATCCCGCTGGCAATCGCCAACCTGAAGCTCATCCCGGTATCGCTGATGCCGCTGGGCAAGCAGATTGTGCCCACCAGCACCCCGTTCGTGAGCACCTACCGCTAGTCCCGGCCCTGGTCATGACGAACGGGACGTCATTGACCCGGGCCGCTTTGATGCGCCTGAAATTCCTCAGAAGAGTTCTTCTCCGCGAAGAACTCTCGCATCCATTCATGCCCCCACTTTCGGCTTTCCAAATACAGACAGGATATGAGTCCTGGCGCGTGGCGTGACCTCCAGGCGCCGTCCGCTTTGCGGGCTGGTCATTTGCCAGGACCCGGGTCAGGCTAGACTCCCATGCACACCAAAGGTTGGGGGACCAGGATGAGCACATCGACAGAACCGACGCACACGGCAACCGGTGAATTGAACAAATTTGCTGTCGCAGCCCTGGTTTTGGCTGCGGTAGCAGCATCAGGGTTGTGGATTTTCGGGGTGGCCGTCCTTGCAGTCTTTGCGGTGGGTGCCGGGCATGTTGCCTTGAATCAAATCCGACTCCGGGGCGAGCGGGGAAAGCTGCTGGCAATCGCGGCCCTGGTGATCGGCTACGGGATTGCCACATTGGCGTTGATCAGCACTTTGGGTTCCATACCGGGTGCCGTCCAGCAGTTCACCCAGTAGCCGGCCCTTCGCAGTACCGTTCCTCACCTGCGCCGGAAGACCCCGTCCGCCAAGATGGCCACGGCGTCGCTGTCGTCCAGCTCCGCGGCGATGTCCACGTCCGCGGCGTAGCCGGCGCCGGCCAGTTCGCGGCCGCTGGCACACCCGTGCAGCATCTCCCGCAACCGCGGTTCGGCCGCCTCGTAGACCGCCATCGCCGCCACTGATTCGGGCGAGTAGCCGTGCCGGCCGTCCCTGCCTTCATCCGCGTCGTAGCCGCCCCTGCCCGAGGCCGCCAGGCCTGCGATGAAGGCGCCGGCACCGATCTGGTCCTCAACGGCGGGGCGGAGGGTTCCGTCGTGCCAGCGCTCGCCGGCGGCGATCACGGCGATCACTGCGTCCTCCGGCACGTTCTCAGCCACCCAGTCGGCCGTTGCCGCCGCGTTGCGGAGGGACACCGCGGCCACCAGCGGAACGTGGCCGGCCAGTTCATGGCAGAGCGCTGAGCCGTTGGGGGAGGGGAGCACCACCCGGTCCAGGGAGTCCGCGGCACGGAGGCTGGCGGGGGACAGGCTCAGCCCGCCGCCGTCGCGCGGTCCGGCAAGCTGTGCCCCGTGGTGGGCGGCGAAGTCCTCGGCGCTGGTGTCCCTCCACGCGTAGGGGAGCACCTCCGCGCCGCGGTCCAGCGCCACGCTCACACAGGTGGTGAAGGACAGGACGTCCACCACCACGGCAAGGTCGGCGCCGGAAGTGATGGCGGCTGCATCCGGTCCCCACTCGAAGCGGACAGTATAGGGAAGCTGCCAGTGCGCGGCATTCGCCGTCCTGGTGTGCCGCGGGTTCGAGCCGGGTGCGTTCATGCCAGTTCGCCCTTCAGGTTGCGGTGCGCGGAGTCCTCCCACAGCGCCTTTGCGCGGGGGCTGCGGAACAGCGGGTCCAGTTCGAGCAGATGGCGTACGACGGCGGCACGGCCGGCGGCGAAGTCGGCGTCGCCGATGTGTGCATAGTCTTGGCGCACGGCAGCCACGTAGCGCGCGTACTGGTCCGGTTCCCCGCCGAGGACGGAAAGGTCCGCGTCGCAGAGCAGGGCGCCGCCGTCGTCCCCCGGTTCTGGCCGGTGGTCAGAGGTCAGGCGCACCAGTCGGGCAACCTCGTCCACGTCAGCTTCGGGGAGCCCGGCTTCCGCCAGCCGGTCCTCGGCCAGGCGGGCCGATTCCTCCTCGTCCTGTTCGGCGATTCCGCGATAGACGGCGTCATGGAACCAGGCGGCCAGCAGCACCGTGCGTGGAGGTTCGGCGGGCTCCGTGAGCAGGTCCAGCGACTCGAGGACCGAGAGCAGGTGGGTGCAGCCGTGATAGTGCCGGTGCGGTTCGCTCCAGCGGTCCAGCAGGTCCAGGAACAGGGCGTCATGGCCGTCCATGATGGTGTTCCACCGGTTCAGCAGCGGCACCTTGAGGGATTTGTTCCGCTGCCGCGCCGGGATCCGCAGGCCGCTGGCGATCAGCTTCCGCACCAGGACGCGGGCCTCAACGGGCACCGCGCCGGCAGCCACCAGGTCATCAAAGCGGCGCTCCGGCACATCGTAATGGTCGCCGTCGAACGCCCGCTCCGGGATGCCCGCTGCGCCGGCGAAGGCATGCAGCTCATCCAGCGACGTGTCTGACACCAGGTGCGAGAAGTGTGTTCCGTGGGCAGGCCACAATGGCGGGTCCAGGTAAATGGCCATGCAGGAAGTGTAGTGCCGCGGCCCCGCCGCCGCCCGGCAGCGCGACACCCGCCGGAAACAACGCTGCACTCACAATCCGATCTGCGGAATGAATCGGTGATTTTGTCCGCAAATACGAACTACGATGGGCGCATGAATCTCATTCGCGTTTCGGAGGCCGCACGCTTCCTCGGTGTCAGTGACGATACCGTGCGCCGCTGGACGGACAACGGTTCCCTCACAGCCCTCAGGGACGAGTCCGGCCGGCTGGCCGTGGACGGGCTGGAGCTCGCCCGGCACGCCCAGAAACTCGCCCAGCTTCCCGACGACCCGCACCGGACCGGAAGTTCGGCGCGCAACAGGTTCGTGGGGTTGGTGACCGGCATTACGGCAGACAAAGTCATGGCGCAGGTGGAACTCCAGTGCGGGCCCTTCCGGGTGGTGTCGCTGATGAGCAGCGAAGCCGTCCGGGACCTGGGGCTTGAGTTGGGTTCGGTGGCCACGGCCGTGGTCAAGGCCACCACCGTCATCATCGAAACCCCGCAGGGGAAGGGAACGGTATGAAACGAAGCATTACGGCGACGGTCGCGGCGCTGGCGCTGGCGGCCGGACTGGCCGGATGCGCGGGCGGCAGCGCACCGGCGGGCGGCGCAGGCACCTCATCTGACGCTGCCGCCATAACCCTGACCGTCTTCGCCGCTGCGTCACTCAAGTCCAGCTTCACCGAGTTGGCAGACACGTTCGAGGCGCAGCATCCCGGCACCCGCGTCAACCTGAGCTTCGCCGGCTCCTCGGACCTCGCCACCCAGATCAACCAGGGCGCCCCCGCGGACGTTTTTGCCTCCGCGGACACCAAAAACATGGACAAAGTCACCGGGGCGGGCCTGGCCGGCGGCGAGCCCCGGGTTTTCGCAACCAACACCCTGGCCATTGCGGTCCCGGCCGGGAATCCCGCACATGTCACCGGGTTCCAGGACCTTGCCAGGGACGGCCTCCGGCTGGTGACGTGCGCCAAGCAGGTGCCCTGCGGTGCGGCCGCAGCTACGGTGGCGGGCAAGGCAGGGGTTGCCCTCCGCCCGGTCAGCGAGGAAAACGCGGTGACCGACGTCCTGGGCAAAGTCACCTCCGGCGAAGCCGACGCCGGCCTGGTGTACGTCACGGACGTCAGGTCAGCCGGGGACAAGGTGGACAGCATCCCGTTCCCAGAGGCCGCAGCGGCCGTCAACAGCTACCCCATCACATCCCTGTCCGGAGCAAAGGACAAGGAAGCCGCCAAGGCCTTTATTGACCTCGTGCTGGGGCCCGGCGGCCAGCAGGTTCTCGCCAAAGCCGGGTTCGGCGCAGGCGGACAATGAAACTCCGGGCGCGGCAGCCGTATACCGGCATCCCTCGGTGGGTTTCCGGACTCGCTGTCCTGGCGGCCCTGGTGGTGGTCCTGCCCCTGGCAGCCATCGTGGCACGGGTCAACTGGGCAAACTTCATCCCGCTGGTCACTTCTGAGTCCGCGCTGGACGCCCTGGCCCTGAGCCTGCGCACGTCGGCTGCGAGCACGCTCCTGTGCATCGTGCTCGGTGTCCCCCTCGCCCTCGTCCTGGCCCGCGGCAGCTTCCCCTTCCAGCGGCTGCTCCGCTCCCTCGTGCTGCTGCCGCTGGTGCTGCCGCCGGTGGTGGGCGGCATTGCGCTGCTCTACACCTTCGGCCGGCAGGGACTCCTGGGCGGCGCCCTGCAGGTCCTCGGCATCCAGATCGCCTTCTCCACCGCCGCCGTGGTCCTTGCGCAAACCTTCGTGGCACTGCCGTTCCTGGTGGTCAGCCTAGAAGGGGCGCTGAGGATCGGCGGGCAGAAGTATGAGGCCGTGGCAGCCACCCTCGGCGCACCGCCGGGCGTCGTGTTCCGCCGCGTCACCCTCCCGCTGATCCTTCCCGGGCTGGCCTCCGGAGCAGTGCTTTCGTTTGCCCGCAGCCTGGGCGAATTCGGCGCCACGCTCACCTTTGCCGGCAGCCTCCAGGGGGTCACCCGCACACTGCCGCTGGAAATCTACCTCCAGCGTGAAACCGATCCCGACGCCGCCGTCGCCCTGTCACTTGTCCTGGTGGCCGTCGCGGTAGCGGTGGTGGCACTTGCCTACGGCCGCCCCGGCGGACTGCAGCGTCAAGGCCCGGCACTATGGGGCGGCTCTTCCCAGCGCCCGACGACGGCGGGCACCGCGGGCGGGACGGTCCGGTGAGCTTTTCGTTCCAGGCTGCCGTGGCCCAGCGGGATTTTGACGTGTCCCTCGCGCTGGGGCCCACCGAAACCGTGGCGGTGATGGGGCCCAACGGCGCGGGCAAATCCACCCTGCTGTCCAGCATCGCGGGCCTGGTCCGGCCGGACTCCGGGCGGGCCGAGCTCAATGGCCGGACGCTCTTCCATCTGGGGTCCGGGATCCATCAGTGGACTCCGCCGCACCGCCGGGGAACGGCACTCCTGGCCCAGGAACCCCTGCTCTTTCCGCACCTCACAGCGGCGGAGAATGTTGCCTTCGGGCCCCGGAGCGCCGGGGTCCCGCCGCGAAAGGCAAGGGAACGCGCCCTCCAGTGGCTGGCCGAAGTAGAGGCTGAAGCCATGGCTGGCCGCCGCCCAGCCGGGCTGTCCGGCGGCCAGGCGCAGCGCGTCGCGGTCGCCCGTGCCCTCGCTGCCGACCCCGGCCTCCTCCTGCTGGACGAGCCCATGGCGGCCCTGGACATCCATTCGGCTCCGCTGCTGCGGCGGCTGCTGAAGCGGGTACTCGCGGACCGGCAGGCCATCATCGTCACCCACGACGTGCTGGATGCGCTCATGCTGGCGGACCGCGTGGTGGTCCTCGAGAATGGGCGCGTCGCTGAGGACGGGCCCACCCGCGAGGTGCTGGAGCGGCCCCGCAGCCCGTTCGCCGCCGGCCTGGCCGGGCTCAACTTCGTCACCGGCACGCTGACGGCTTCCGGGATCCGGACGGCGGGCGGCCAGGGAATCGGCCCCGGCCTGGAGATCGCGGGGCACCTGGAGGAGCCGGGCGAAACAGGCCAGGCAGGCGCCGCCGGGCTGCCGGGCGCGGCCGTGTTTCCGCCGTCGGCCGTGTCCGTATTCCTGACGGACGCACACGGAAGCCCCCGCAATTCCTTTCCCGTGGAGGTCACCGAGCTGGAGCCCCATGGAGACCAGATCCGGGTGCGGGGAGGCGGCCTGGCCGCGGACATCACACCCGCGGCCTCGGCAGAGCTGGGCCTGGCGCCGGGGGTCCGGGCCCACTTCGTGATCAAGTCCGCGGCTGTTTTCATCTACGCGACGTGATGTCCAAAGTTATTTACATATTCTGTCAAGATCAGTGACAAACTTCACAGCCTTCCGGTACCGTTCGGATGGGCGGCAGGCCATCGCCTCCACCCATCAACCGGAACTGACCCCGTCCGCGCCTCAACCGGCAGCGGTGCGGGGTCACCTGCGAAGGAGCCACCGCTGTGAAAATCGCCAGAATCCTCGCCGCCGTTGCCGCGACTGCAGCGCTGATGGGCCCGCTGTCCGCACAGGCCGCGCCCGCGCCGGGCGGTGACACGGCAAGCCCCGACATTGCGGGCGGCAGCACCACCACCATTTCCGCAGCCCCTTATGCAGCGCAGATCTCCTTCGATGCCACCGGCACCAACGTGGGATGCACCGGCAGCCAAATCTCGGCCAGCTGGGTGATCACGGCGAAGCACTGCAATTCCGCCTCCCTGCAGTCCGTCCGGCTGGGGACCACTTATCTGGAGGCCGGCGGCACCGTGAAGACCGTGGCCGCCCGCTACGCCTCCAGCACCGGCGATGTCCTGCTGCTGAAACTGTCCACCCCGCACTACGGCTCCTACGTGGGACTCTCCGGCTCGTTCCCCGCCATCGGGGCTCCGGCGAAGGTGTACGGCTGGGGAGACCAGACCGAAGGCGCGGGCACCATGTCCTACAACCTCAAGACGGCCGACGTCACCGTGGCCGGCCAGGGCACGGACACCTACGGCGGACCCTCCGTCCGGACGCAGTCCCAAAGCGGGCACACCCTGGGCGGCGACTCCGGCGGCCCGCTCATTGTCAACGGCAAGCTGGCAGGTGTCCTGTCGACGTCGAGCATCCTGCCCAGCCCCAACCCGTCCAGCTTCACCAGGTACTACAACGATCATGCATCCGTGTCCCGCAACCTCAGCTGGATCACCAGCGTCTCAGGGGTGGGCGCCTCCTGAGTTCCGGTCTTCGCGAATTCCGCCCGTCCCGGTAAGGGGCGGGCGGTGCCGGTTCCCGGGGGTTCCGTGGGGCCGGCCGGCCGGCGGGTGGCTTGTTGGGGGAGCCGCCCGCCGGTTTTTGCGCGTCCCGCCGCGAAACCGGCCCCGGCGGGGACTCTGCAGTGAAGCGCCGAAGGTTCGCTCTGGGAAAACAGGGCCAAAGGACTGCGTTTTTCAAAGTTGAGCGTAGTACACTCAACCTTAAGAAAAACCCGCCCCTGAAAGGAGCCCTCTTTGGACGTCAAATTCACCACCAAGAGCCAGGAGGCTCTTTCGGCTGCCGCCATGAACGCCTCAACGGCCGGCAACCCGCAGGTGGAGCCCGCCCACATCCTCAAGGCGCTGATGGACCAGCGCGAGGGTGTGGCGGTGGCACTGCTGAAAGCCACCGGTGCCGAACCGGATGCCGTTAGTGTCCAGGCCAGCAGCGCCATCAAGTCCCTTCCCTCGGCTTCGGGCGGATCTTCCCAGCAGGCCCAGCTTTCGCGCCCGGCGCTGCAGGCCATCCAGAATGCCAAGACCGAGGCCGAAAACCTCGGCGACACCTTCGTGTCCACCGAAGTCCTCCTGCTGGGCCTCTCTGCCGGAAGTGACGCCGTCGGGCGCCTCCTCCGCGAAGCCGGAGCCTCTCACGAAGCCCTGGTGGCCGCCCTGTCCGGCGTCCGCGGCGACCGGAAAGTCACCAGCCAGGACCCGGAGAACACCTTCCAGTCGCTGGAAAAGTTCGGCACTGACCTCACGGCCATGGCCCGCTCCGGCAAGCTGGACCCGGTGATCGGACGCGACACCGAAATCCGCCGCATCGTCCAGGTGCTGAGCCGCCGCACCAAGAACAACCCGGTGATCATCGGCGAGCCAGGCGTGGGCAAGACCGCCGTGGTGGAGGGACTCGCCCAGCGCATCGTGGCGGGCGACGTCCCTGAAAGCCTGCGCGGCAAGACCCTGATTGCCCTGGACCTGGCCTCCATGGTGGCCGGCGCCAAGTACCGCGGCGAATTCGAGGAACGGCTCAAGGCCGTGCTCGAGGAGATCAAGAACTCCGAAGGCCAGATCGTCACCTTCATCGACGAGATCCACACCGTGGTGGGCGCCGGCGCTACCGGCGACTCCTCCATGGACGCCGGCAACATGCTCAAGCCCATGCTGGCCCGCGGGGAGCTGCGGCTGATCGGTGCTACCACCCTGGATGAATACCGCGAAAACATCGAAAAGGACCCGGCCCTGGAGCGCCGCTTCCAGCAGGTCTACGTGGGGGAACCCAGCGTCGAGGACACCATCGGCATCCTCCGCGGCCTGAAGGAGCGCTACGAGGCGCACCACAAGGTCACCATCGCGGACTCCGCCCTCGTGGCCGCCGCCACCCTGTCCAACCGCTACATCTCCGGGCGGCAGCTTCCGGACAAGGCCATCGACCTCGTGGACGAGGCCGCGTCCCGGCTGCGCATGGAGATCGATTCCGCCCCGGAAGAGATCGACCAGCTCCAGCGCCTGGTGGACCGGCTCACCATGGAGGAACTGGCCCTTCAGGACGAAAAGGATGCCGCCTCCGTGGAGCGGCTCGCCGCGCTGCGGGCTGACAAGGCTGACCGCGAGGAGGAACTCAACGGTCTCAAGGCCCGCTGGGAAGCCGAGAAGGCCGGCCTCAACCGGGTGGGTGACCTGAAGGCCAAGCTCGATGAACTGCGCGGCGCGTACGAGAAAGCCGCCCGGGAAGGCGACCTGGAAACCGCCTCCCGCGTGCTCTACGGCGAGATCCCCGCGCTGGAACGCGAGCTCACCGCCGCCGCCGAGGCCGAGGCCGCCGTGACGGACAAGTCATCCCAGATGGTGGCCGAACAGGTGACCGCCGATGACATCGCCGAGGTCATCTCCGCCTGGACCGGCATCCCCGCCGGGCGCATGCTGCAGGGCGAAAGCCAGAAGCTGCTGCACATGGAGGAGGAACTGGGCCGGCGGCTGATCGGGCAGGCCAAAGCTGTCACTGCCGTCTCGGACGCCGTCCGCCGTGCGCGTGCCGGCATCAGCGATCCCAACCGGCCCACCGGTTCGTTCCTGTTCCTGGGCCCCACCGGCGTGGGCAAGACCGAGCTGGCCAAGGCCCTGGCGGACTTCCTGTTCGATGACGAGCGTGCCATGGTGCGCATCGACATGTCCGAGTACGGCGAGAAGCACTCCGTGTCACGCCTGGTGGGCGCCCCTCCGGGCTACGTCGGCTACGAGGAGGGCGGCCAGCTCACCGAAGCCGTCCGTCGCCGTCCGTACTCCGTGGTGCTGCTGGACGAGGTGGAGAAGGCGCACCCCGAGGTGTTCGACATCCTGCTTCAGGTGCTCGACGACGGCCGCCTCACCGACGGCCAGGGCCGCACCGTGGACTTTCGCAACGTCATCCTGGTGCTGACGTCCAACCTGGGCAGCCAGTTCCTGGTGGACCAGACCCTCAATGCCGAGGCCAAGCGGAACGCCGTGATGGCCACGGTGAACGCGTCCTTCAAGCCGGAGTTCCTGAACCGGCTGGACGAGGTGGTCCTGTTCGACGCCCTCACGGTGGAGGAACTCGGCCACATCGTTGAACTGCACGTGGACGAGCTGGGCCGCCGGCTGCACGAACGCCGGCTCACCCTGGAGGTTTCGGAAGGGGCCAAAGCCTGGCTGGCTCTGTCCGGCTTCGACCCCGCTTATGGTGCCCGCCCGCTGCGCCGCCTGGTGCAGCGCGAGATCGGCGACCGGCTGGCCAAGGCCATCCTCGCCGGTGACATCAACGACGGCGACACCGTGGTGGTGGACACCGCGGCCGATCCCGGCGAGCTCACTAACGGCAACGTGGACGCCCTTACCGGTGCTCCGTCGTCCGGGTTGTCGGTGCGCCGGAAGGACTAGTTGACCCTCACAGCGTGCTGTCCGGGCGGGTAACCGTCAGGGCAGCACGCTCGCGTTGATGACGTTGCCGTTCGGGGCCGTCACGTAGCAGTCCGCCCTGCGGTCCCCGGCGTCCCAGCTGGTGCTGCTGGGGAAGCTGCGCTGGTAGTTGAGCTGGAAGTTATTGGCGGCAGGACCCAGCTTGGTGGCCTGGCAGATCTCCAGGGCCTTGGCCTTCAGCGTTTCGGCGCCGGGATAGCGCTCATCTGCGGGATAACGGAAGACGCCCACCAGTTGCGCGGAATGGCCCGTGTCGCAGGGCACCGCTGTCGAGGTAAGCGATTCCGGGTCAAAGTCTTTGAAGCAGTCACCCACGGCGTAGTCAGCAGGCTTGACGCCGTCCCTGGGCAGCGGCAGCGGCGTCGCCCGCGGGGTGGGGGTGGTTTCCAGGACGCTGGCCTGGCCGCCCTGGGCCTCGGGGGATGCTGCGCCCGAGTTAAGCCACAGGGCCAGCCACACGAGGCCGCCCACCACGGCAATGAGCACGACGGCGAAGAGCGCCTTCCACAGTGCCTTTGCCTTGGGTGCCTGCTTCGGTGCGGTGGCGCCGGATGGGGTGGAATCGGAGGCTCCGGAGGCCGAGGGGGCGGGTTCGGCATGCTGCGGGGGCCACGTCACGGAGGCCGGGGCTGGGGCGGCTTCTACCCTGGGGATGCCGGCCGTTGGCGGGGAGGCTGGTTTCGGCGGGACGTCCTGGGGGTTCACGGCTGCATCCTCCTGCGTTGTCGTCGCGTCAGTACTGCAAAAACCCGCTATCCGAAGGGTTTTGGCAGCTACCTGAAGCGACTCTACCGAAGAAAAAACCCGCTATCCGAAGGGTTTTGGCAGCTACCTGAAGCGACTCTACCGAAGAAAAAACCCGGAAACCCGCGGGCGGACCGGGGAATGGTAACCCAAACGCCCACGGGAGCGCATCGGGCGGCAAGCAGGGGCCGCAGAAAGCATGTAATCTAGGTGTACGACAAATTGACCAAACATTCCGGGGCCTCACCGATCGCCAAGGTGACCACCTCCGGTCCAAGTACAAAAGGGGGTCACGCCATGGGGCGCGGCCGTCAAAAGGCAAAAGCTACCAAGCAGGCTCGGGACATCAAGTACTACTCCCCGAACACTGACTACACTGCACTTCAGCGCGAGCTGACGGGCCCAGGCAGTCGTGCAACGAGCCATTACGCCAATGAGCCGGTGGAACCGGACTATTCGGCTTATGTGGATAAGTACGCGGATGATTTGGAAGATGACGACGACGAGGTAGACACCCGTCGCATCGGCTAGTCGCCGCCACTGAGCGAATTCTTTTGCAGCACCATTATTGCTGACCTCGGTCACAAGGCCCGTTTGGGCACGCCTCTTCACAGTGCGTGCCCACGGGCCTTTCCGTCGTCGTCATGCCCTTTGCCGCCTCTGCCGCCTCCGGGACTACCGTTCAACTCCACGGCGCACCGACCGGATGCCGCGTGGACGGCGGCCGGGGCTTCCCACAGGCGTCCGTGTAGCGTTGGTCGCATGCCAACTGTGAACACCTACCCCCAGGGTGCCCCGTGCTGGGCTGACATTCAGACGCCGGACATCGACGCCGCCAAGAAGTTCTACGCAGCGGTGTTCGGGTGGCGTTTCGAGGACCACCCAACTCCCGATGGCCGCAGCTACGCGATGGCCTTCCTGGGCAACGACGTGGTGGCCACCATCGCACCGCAAAGCCCCATGCAGGCACCTGGTCCGGCTGCCCAGTGGAACGTCTACCTGGCCGCGGAGGACGCCCGCAGCATAGCCGGCGAAGCAGTGCACGCCGGCGGTGCCGTGCAGTTCGGCCCCGAAGAGGTGGCGGACACCGGCGTCATGGTCTTCCTGGACCCGCCGGGCGGCGGGACCACCGGAGTGTGGCAGGCCGGAACACACCGTGGCTCAGGACGGTACAACGGGCCCGGTGCACTGTCCTGGGCCGAGCTGCTTACCCCGGAGCCCCAGGCCGCCATCGGATTCTTCCAGCACCTGTTCGGGCATGACGTCACGGAGTACCCGCAGGAGGACGGCGGCACGTACAGCACGCTGATGGTGGACGGCACGGAAGTGGCCGGGGTGGCACCGGACGAGGGACCGGCCGGCTGGCAGATCTACTTTGGCGTGGCGGACCTCAGCGCTGCCGTGCAGGCCGTCAGGGACTCGGGCGGCGAGGTCCTGGTGGCACCGGACGACAGCTCCGGCGAGGGGCCGGCCACCATCCGCGACCCGCAGGGCGGTGTCCTGAGCCTGATCGAGGTTGCCGGCTAAGCTACGGCTGGCTTCTTAAACAGCGTGTCCCCGCCGGCAGCGCGCCGGCGGGGACCCGATGAGTGTTGGCTACGCGTAGGCGTTGACCATGCGGACTGCGCCGCCGTCCACGCCCTTGGCGCCCTGGACGTAGTCCGGGCCGGACTTCAGGATGGAATCCGAGTCCGCGGCCACGGTGCCCATCACCCAGGACGGCAGCCCGCGTTCGTTCAAACGCGCGACGGCGGCATCCGCGGCTTCGGGGGAGACGATGGCCACCATGCCCACGCCCAGGTTCAGGGTGCGTTCCAGGTCCGCCAGCGGCACATTGCCGAGTTCGGAAACGAGCTTGAAGATGGCCGGCAGTTCCCAGGTGGCGCGGTCCACGGTGGCTACAAGGCCCTGCGGCAGGACGCGGGCCAGGTTGGCTGCGAGGCCACCACCGGTCACGTGGCTGAAGCCGTGGACCGCTGCAGAACCGGTGACCGGGAAGGTACGGGCCAGGTCCAGGCAGTCGGCAGCGTAGACGCGGGTGGGTTCGAGCAGTTCTTCACCCAGGGTGCGGCCCAGCTCAGAGACCTGGCGGTCCAGAGCCCAGCCGGCGTGGTTGATCACGCGGCGGACCAGCGAGTAGCCGTTGGAGTGCAGGCCGGAGGAGGCCATACCGATCACGACGTCGCCCGTGCGGACGCGGTCCGGTCCGAGGAGGGCATCTGCTTCGACGACGCCGGTGGCAGCACCGGCCACGTCGTATTCATGCTCGCCCAGCAGGCCGGGGTGTTCTGCGGTTTCGCCGCCCACCAGGGCGGTACCGGCCACGGAGCAGGCGGCGGCGATGCCGCGCACAATGCCGGCAATGCGCTCGGGAACCACCTTGCCGCAGGCGATGTAGTCGGTCATGAAGAGCGGCTCGGCGCCTACGACGACGATGTCGTCAACCACCATGCCAACGAGGTCGAAGCCGATGGTGTCGTGGATGTCCATGGCCTGGGCGATGGCAACCTTCGTTCCCACACCGTCCGTGGAGGTGGCCAGCAGCGGCTTCCTGTACGTCAGCAGCTTTGAGACGTCATAGAGGCCGGCGAAGCCGCCCACTCCGCCGATCACCGACGGGTTGTGGGTCGCCTTGATGGCGCCCTTCATGAGCTCGACGGCACGGTCGCCGGCTTCGACATCGACGCCCGCGGAGGCGTACGTGATGCCTGCCTTCTCTGATGCGGAACCGGCGGCAGTGTTTGCGGAAGTCATACGGACTCTTTCTTGTCAGTGCCTGCGGCGGCGTGTACGTCTGGCACCATGTCGGCGTCGGTCAGCAGGTTTTCAAACTCGGAGTCCGGGCCGGGATCGCAACCGGTAGCGCCGGCCTTTTCGGCAGGGTCCTCTACCGAGTCAACGGCGAGGGCTGCGGTTTCGCCCGGCAGGGCGGACGGCGACGGCGCCAGGCCAACAAGGTCGGTGCGTTCCAGGAGGTTCTTGCCCAGTTTGTCGGCACCCGGCAGCGCAATCGGGTACTTGCCGGTGAAGCAAGCGGTGCAGAGGCGTTCCCGGGGCTGGCGGGTGGCGTCGATCATGCCGTCTTCGGAAATGTAGGCCAGCGAATCGGCCCCGATGGCCTGGGAGATTTCCTCGATGGTGGCGCCGTTGGCGATCAGCTCGGCGCGGGACGCGAAGTCGATGCCGTAGAAGCAGGGCCACTGCACGGGCGGGGAGGAAATCTTGACGTGCACGGAGGCGGCGCCGGCTTCCCGCAGCATCCGGACGATGGCCCGCTGGGTGTTGCCGCGGACGATCGAGTCGTCCACCACCACCACGCGCTTGCCGCGGATCACGGACTCAAGGGCGTTGAGCTTGAGCCGGATACCCAGCTGGCGCAGCGTCTGCGAGGGCTGGATGAAGGTGCGGCCCACATAGGAGTTCTTGACGAAGCCGTGTGCGAACGGAATGCCGGATTCTTCGGCGTAACCCACCGCGGCGGGGGTGCCCGACTCCGGGACGGGGATGACGATGTCCGCTTCGTGGGTGTTTTCGCGGGCCAGCTGGCGGCCCATTTCCACGCGGGATTCGTAGACGGAACGGCCGGCAATCGCAGCATCCGGGCGGGCCAGGTACACGTACTCGAAAACGCAGCCGGCCGGAGTGGGCTCAGCGAACTTCTTGGACCGCACGCCTTCTTCGTCAATGGCGATGAATTCGCCGGGCTCGATCTCGCGGATGAAGCTGGCGCCCACGGTGGCCAGTGCGGACTGCTCGGACGCCACTACCCAGCCGCGTTCCAGCCGGCCCAGGACCAGCGGGCGGATGCCGTAGGTGTCGCGGGCTGCGTAGAGGGTGCCTTCGTCCATGAAGACGAAGCAGAAGCCGCCCTTGATCTTGGGCAGCAGTTCGGTGGCGGTTTCCTCAAGGGTCTTGCCGGGCTCGCCTTCAAGGAGGGCCGTGACCAGGGCGGTGTCCGAGGTGTTGCCCTGCTTCATTTCGCCGGTGAGCTGGCCGCCGTTGCGTTCGGTGATCATGGCGTTGAGCTCGGCAGTGTTGGTCAGGTTGCCGTTGTGCGCCAGGGCGACGGTGCCGGTGGAGGTGGCGCCGAGGGTGGGCTGGGCGTTGGCCCAGTGGCTGGCTCCGGTGGTGGAGTAGCGGCAGTGCCCCACCGCCAGGTGCCCGGTGAGGGTGTTCAGGGTTGTCTCGTCAAAGACCTGGGACACCAGCCCCATGTCCTTGTAGACATTGATCCGTTTGCCGTCACTGGTAGCGATACCAGCCGACTCCTGGCCACGGTGCTGCAGTGCGTACAGCCCGTAATAGGTTAGTTTTGCTACTTCTTCACCGGGAGCCCAGACGCCGAAGACGCCACAGGCGTCCTGCGGGCCTTTTTCGCCGGGAAGAAGATCATGGGAAAGTTTTCCATCGCCGCGTGCCACTGATCGATTATCGCACGACATGGGGTAGGACTTTTTCCCGCTCCCCTTTGTGACCCGGCAGCGTCACGCGCCCGGACGCCGGGGCATGCTGCCGGTGGCGGAGGTCACGGCTGCGGGTCGGTGTCCGGTTCTGAGTCCGGAACGGATTCGACGACGACGCGCTGCTGCCTGCGCACGCTCCGGCGGTCCAGGATCAGCGCCAGGACCGCACCGAGGACGGCTCCGGCGGCGCCGAACGTGATCATCAGGAAGCCGAAAACGGCGCCCGGATCGAAGTCCTCGTCCGCGGGCACCCCGAATGCCGCGATTGCAGCTGCTGCGAAGCCCACCAGTGCGCCCAGGACCAGGAACGGTACGAATTTGGGGGCCCGGCGGACAGTTACCTCGCGCCGCTCGGCAGGGGGTTGGTTCGAAGACATGCCATCCAGCCTACTGCCGGAGATTTGGTGCGCGTAATGCGGCCGCGGAGCCGGGAGGCCCGGCGCCGGCGTGCGGCGCGCGGGAAGGGGAGGGCCGGCACTGTCCGCCCAGCGATATGACTGATATATCTATTGACACCAACTGTGGCCGCTGTCATATTCTCTAGTAGCACTATGTGCGCCGTGTTGTGTAATGCGCAATACATGCGGCGCGTGCCGACCAAGTCGCCGGCGGGCAGCCACCCTGCCGTGTCGGCTAGATTGGCAGCTGGTGCCGACTCACCGGATCCGGCCGGATCCAGGAAAGGAACACAGAACCATGGTTCACAAAGTTCAAGCTGTCATTGCCCGTGAGAAGAACGCTCCGGTGTCGCTGGAGACCATCCTGGTGCCGGATCCGGGCCCGGGCGAGGCGTTGGTGGACATCCTGACCTGCGGCGTCTGCCACACCGACCTGCACTACAAGCAGGGCGGTATTGGCGATGACTTCCCCTACCTGCTGGGCCACGAGGCCACCGGCGTGGTCAACGCCGTGGGCGAGGGCGTCACCGAGGTGGCGCCGGGTGACCGTGTGATCCTGAACTGGCGTGCGGTGTGCGGCCAGTGCCGCGCCTGCGCCAAGGGCCAGCCCCAGTACTGCTTCAACACCGCCAACGCCACCCAGAAGATGACCCTTGAGGACGGCACCGAGCTGTCTCCCGCGCTGGGCATCGGGGCGTTCGCTGAAAAGACCCTCGTTGCCGCCGGGCAGTGCACCAAGGTGGATCCCGAGGCTGATGCTGCCGCTGTGGGCCTGCTGGGCTGCGGCGTGATGGCCGGCATTGGCGCCGCCATCAACACCGGTGAGGTCAAGCGCGGCGAATCCGTGGCCGTGATCGGCTGCGGCGGCGTGGGCATCGCGGCGATCGCCGGGGCGAAGCTCGCCGGCGCAACCACGATCATCGCCGTGGACATCGATGACAACAAGATCGACATGGCCAAGAACCTCGGCGCCACCCACGGCGTCAACTCCAAGCAGCAGGACGCCGTGGAGGCCATCCAGGCCCTCACCGGAGGCAACGGCGCGGACGTGGTGATTGACGCCGTCGGCCGTCCTGAAACCTTCAAGCAGGCCTTCTACGCCCGCGACCTCGCCGGCCGCGTGGTCCTGGTGGGCGTTCCGACGCCGGAGATGCAGCTGGAACTGCCGCTGCTGGACGTCTTTGGCCGCGGCGGGTCGCTGAAGTCCTCCTGGTACGGCGACTGCCTGCCGTCCCGGGACTTCCCCATGCTCGTGTCCCACTACAAGCAGGGCAACCTGGACCTGGACGCCTTCGTCTCCGAGCGGATCACCATCGACCAGGTGGAGGAGGCCTTCGGCAAGATGCACGAGGGCAAGGTCCTGCGCTCGGTCGTCGAAATCCAGGCCGGTACCGGAACCGCGGGTGCCTCCGCATGAGCGTCACCATCGAGAACCTGGTCACCTCGGGCACTTTTTCGCTCGACGGCGGCACTTGGGACGTGGACAACAACGTCTGGATCGTGGGCAACGGCACCGAATGCGTGATCATCGATTCCCCGCATGACGCCGCGGCCATCATCAACCAGGTCAAGGGCCGCACGGTCAAGGCCATCATCCTCACGCACGCGCACAACGACCACATCAGCGCTGCCCGCGAGGTGGCCGAAGCCGTGGGTGCACCGATCATCCTGAACCGGGAGGACCTGGTCCTCTGGGAACAGGAATACCCGGACGCCGCCCCGGACCAGTACCACGGGGACGGCGACGAGTTCGAAGTGGGCGGCGCCGTGCTCAAGGCCATCCACACGCCGGGCCACTCGCCGGGATCCACCTGCTTCTACCTGGCGAGCGAAGGCACCGTGTTCACGGGGGACACCCTGTTCAACGGCGGACCGGGTGCCACCGGCCGCTCGTACAGCGACTACCCCACCATCCTCACCTCCATCCGCGAACGGCTGCTGACCCTGCCGGCCGACACGGTGGTGCGCACCGGCCACGGTGACAACACCACCATCGCGGCCGAACAGGAAACCCTGGCCAAGATCGCGGAGTAGGCGCAGTCCAGAAGAGCGCGCAGTGGAGGCGTGCCGGGAAACCCCGGCACGCCTCCCTCAGCAATAGATCAACATATGCCGGTAAGGAAGTTGGAACGATGAAGTTCGGTAAGCAGCCCGCCCCGGTGGCGGACATCAATGAGGACCTGCTTGAGGTCCACAAGCCCAAGACCGAGGCCGCAGGCGTCAAGGCCGTCATGGTGGCGCTGGAGCGCGCGGTGGCACAGGCGGGCGTGACCCGGACGGCGCAGTCCCTTCTGCGGTTGAACCAGCGCGGCGGCTTCGACTGCCCGGGCTGCGCATGGCCGGAATCGGACAAGAAGCGCAAGGCTGCCGAGTTCTGCGAGAACGGCGCCAAGGCCGTGGCCGAGGAGAACACCCTTCGCACCGTGGGCGCCGAGTTCTGGGCCAAGCACTCCATTGCTGAACTGTCGGAGAAGACCGAATACTGGCTGGGAAACCAGGGCCGGCTCAGCGAACCCATGGTGATCCGGGAAGGCGAAACGCACTATTCGCCCATCTCCTGGAATGACGCGTTTGAGCTGATCGGTGAGCACATCCGCGCCACCACGCCGGACCGCTCCGTGTTCTACACCTCGGGCCGCACCGCCAACGAGACTGCTTTCATGTACCAGCTGTTCGCGCGGGCCCTGGGTACCAACAACCTTCCGGACTGCTCCAACATGTGCCACGAGTCCTCCGGCTCCGCGCTGAACCCGACCATCGGCATCGGCAAGGGCACCGTGTCCCTGGACGACATCCACGACTCCGAACTCATCTTCGTGGTGGGCCAGAACCCGGGCACCAACCACCCGCGCATGCTCTCCGCACTCAAGGAGTGCAAGGACAAGGGCGGCAAGGTGGTGGCCGTGAACCCGCTGCCCGAGGCCGGCCTGTTCAACTTCAAGGACCCCCAGACGGTGTCCGGCGTGGTGGGCGGCGGCACGCCGCTGGCCGACGAATACCTGCAGATCAAGGTGGGCGGGGACCTGGCCCTGTTCCAGGCGCTCGGCCACCTGCTGCTGGAGGCCGAGGAGAAGAACCCGGGAACCGTCGTCGACCATTCCTTCATCGCCGCTCAGACGGACGGGTTCGACGCCTACCGCGACGCCCGCCGCACCCTGGACTGGGACGAGACGGAGAAGGCCACCGGCCTGGACCGGGCGCAGATCGAGAAGGTGGCAGGGATGCTGCTGGCCTCCAAGGCCTCCATCTTCTGCTGGGCGCTGGGTGTCACCCAGCAGCCGCACTCCGTGGACACCATCAAGGAAATGGTCAACGTCCTGCTGCTGCAGGGCAACTTCGGCAAGCCCGGCGCGGGCGCGTGCCCCGTCCGCGGGCACTCCAACGTCCAGGGCGACCGGACCATGGGCATCTGGGAAAAGCCCAAGGAATGGCTGCTCGCGGCCCTCGATGCCGAGTTCGGGATTACGTCCCCCCGGCACCACGGCCACGACGCCGTGGAGTCCATGGAGGCCTTCGACCGCGACGAGGTGGACGTCTTCGTTTCGATGGGCGGCAACTTCTCGCTCGCCTGCTCGGACACCGAGGCGCTGGAAGCGGGCATGCAGCGCATCGGCCTGACCGTGCACATCTCCACCAAGCCCAACCGCTCCCACATTGTGCACGGCCGCACGTCCCTGATCCTGCCCACGCTGGGCCGCACGGACAAGGACGACAAACACCCCAAGGGCGCGCAGTTCCTCTCCGTGGAGGACTCCATGTCCGTGGTCCACTCCACCCAGGGCCGCCTCACGCCGGTGTCCGAGCACCTGCTCGCGGAACCCGTGATCGTGGCCCGGATGGCCGAGGCTACCTTCGGCAAGGACCACTCCGTTGACTGGCGCGGCATGGCCGAGGACTACGACGTGATCCGCGACCACATCTCCCGCGTCCTGCCCGGCTTCGAGGACTTCAACGCCCGGGTCCGGACCAGGAACGGCTTCGTGCTGCCCAACCCGCCGCGCGACACCCGCTCCTTCGCCACGGACATCGGCCGCGGCCGGTTCACGGTCAGCCCGCTGGAGTACCTGACGCCGCCAGCCGGCCACCTGGTGCTGCAGACCATCCGCAGCCACGACCAGTACAACACCACGTTCTACGGCCTGGACGACCGCTACCGCGGCGTTTCCGGCGGCCGCCGCGTCATCCTGATCCACCCGGAGGACCTTGCCGAGTCGGGCTTCCAGGACCGGGAACTCGTGGACGTGGTGAGCACGTTCCAGGGAGTCGACCGCCGCGCGGACAAGTTCCGCCTGGTGGCCTACCCCACCGCCAAGGGCTGCGCAGCGGCGTACTTCCCCGAAGCCAACGCCCTGGTCCACAAGGAAAACGTGGCCCGCGAATCCAACACCCCCGGCTTCAAGGCCATGTTCGTCCGCTTCGAACCGCACAAGGATGAGGCGGCCGTGGCCGAAGAGCCCGCGTCGCTGCAGGCTAGCGGCGTCTAGGTTTCACCACACGAACGCCCCCGCTTCCGGAAGGAGGCGGGGGCGTTCTGCTGCTGGCCGGCGTTCTGCTGTTGAGCGGCTTTTCCTTTCTGCCGGCAAACAAAAGGGTGGCTGGGCCTGCAGGTCTCAGGCAGGCCCAACCACCCTGTGGGAGGAAAGTGAATCAGCCGCGGATGCGCTCCATGCCCGGGTCCACCAGGGGCTCAGCGGAGACGGTGGCCGCCACGCGCTTGCCGAAGTATTCGACCTCCACGGCGTCACCGATTTCGACGCCGGCAGGCAGCCACGCGTAGGCGATCGGCTTGTGCACGGTGAAGCCGTAGGCGGCGCTGGTGACGTACCCAACGGCTTCCCCGCCCACATACACAGGTTCCTTGCCGAGCACCACCGACGTGCCGTCGTCGACCGTCAGGCAGCGCAGGGCCCGGGTGGCGGGCTGCTCCTTGCGCGATGCAAGGGCTTCGGCGCCCACGAACCCGGTTTTGTCCTTGGCCACGGAGAAGCCCAGGCCGGACTCGTAGGGGTGGTGCTCGGAGGTCATGTCGGTGCCCCACAGCCGGTAGCCCTTCTCCAGCCGCATGCTGTTGAAGGCGCCGCGTCCGGCGGCAACGATGCCGTGCTCCCGGCCGGCCTCGAACAGCAGGTCCCAGAGCTTCAGGCCGTACTCGGCGGTGGTGTAGAGCTCCCAGCCCAGTTCGCCCACGTAGGACAGGCGCATGGCGGTGACGGGGATGCCGCCTACGGAGATTTCCTTGGTGCGGAAGTACTTCAGGCCGTCGTTGGTCAGGTCGTCCGCACTGACCTTGCCGATCACCTCGCGGGCCAGCGGGCCCCACAGGCCGATGCAGCAGGTGCTGCCGGTGATGTCGGTGACGTGCGCCCACTGGGCCGAATCCGCAGCCGACTGCAGGCGGGCCTCCACGCGGAGGTAGTCGAAGTCCACATTGCTGTTGACGCCCAGCTGGAACTCCTCCTCGGTGAGCCTGGCGACGGTCACGTCACTGCGGATGCCGCCGTCGTGCTCAAGCAGGAGGCAGTAGGTCACGGCGCCGGGCTTCTTGGCGATGTTGCCCGTGCTGAGCCGGTGCAGCAGCGCCTGCGCCCCGGGGCCGGTCACGGATAGCCGCTTCAGCGGCGTCATGTCGTAGAGTCCGACGGCGGTGCGCGTCTTCCACGCTTCGGCGGCGGAGATGGGGGAGTGGAACATGGCGGCCCACTCCTCGCGTTCGGGCGCGCGCCATTCCTCGGGCAGCTCCGCCAGGAGCCCGCGGTTGGCTTCGAACCAGTGCGGGCGCTCCCAGCCGGCGGACTCCAGGAAGAACGCCCCGAGCTCTTTCTGACGGACGTTGAACGGGCTGACCCGCAGGTCCCGCGGCGACTTGCGCGGCTGCAGCGGGTGGAGGATGTCGTAGATCTCCACGAAGTTCTGCTGTGAGGTTTCGCTGACGTACGAATCGGACGTCTGCACCTTTTCGAAGCGGGTGAGCTCCGTTCCGTGCAGGTCGGTGCGGGAGCGGCCTTCCACGAGCAGTTCGGCAACAGCCTTGGCCACGCCGGAGGAGTGCGTCACCCAAACAGCTTCGGCCACGAAGAAGCCGGCCAGGTCCGGGTGTTCACCGATCAGCGGGCCGCCATCCGGGGTGAAGGAGAAGATGCCGTTGAACCCGTCCTGGATGCCGGCGCTGCGCAGTGCCGGCAGCAGGTCCTGGCTGTCTTCCCACGCGGGCACGAAATCCTCGAGGGTGAAGTCGAGCCGGGACGGCATGCGGTGGTCGGACATCTCGTCGGCGGCCACCTTCGGCAGGGCGGACATGTCCACGGGCATGGGACGGTGGGCGTAGCTGCCGATGCCGATGCTGTCGCCCCATTCGCGGTAGTACAGGTCCTTGTCCTGGTAGCGCAGGATGGGCTTGCTGGCTCCCTTGGGGAGCTCGTTGACGCCCTCAAGTTCGGGAAGCGGCGTGGTGACGACGTACTGGTGGGCCAGTGGCAGGAGGGGGACCTCCAGGCCCACCATCTTGCCGAGCTCCCGGCCCCAGAACCCTGCGCAGGACACGACGATGTCCGCCGGGATCACGCCGTCGGGGGTCTCGACGCCGGTGACCCTGCCGCCTTCCCGGGCGATGCCGGTGACGGTGGTGGAACCAAGGTAGGTGACGCCGTGTTCCCGGGAACGTTCGATCAGCAGCTGGACCGCCCGGGCGGCCAGCGCGAGCCCGTCGGTGGGAATTAGCAGGCCGCCCAGGACCTCGCGGCCGCCGGTGAGCGTGCCGGTGTTCAGCAGCGGGTAGATCTTTTCGCATTCATCAGCGTCGATGATCCGGCTTTCGACACCCCAGGAGGTCATTACGCCCATCTTGCGCTTGAGGTCCGCAAGCCGCTCGGGGGTGGTGGCCAGTTCAAGGCCGCCCACCTGGTTGAAGCAGGACTCCCCGTCCTTGCTGAGCGAGAGCAGCTTGTTGACGGTGTAGGTGGCGAACTCCGTCATCGTCTTTGACCCATTGTTCTGGAACACCAGGCCAGGAGCGTGGGAGGTGGAACCGCCGGCAAGTTCAAGCGGTCCCTGTTCCACCACGGTGATGTTGGTCCAGCCGCGGCTGGCGAGTTCGTCGGCGAGGTTCGTGCCGACGATGCCGGCTCCGATGATGACGACGCGGGGCGATGCGGTCATGGCGTGTGGATCTCCTGGTTGGCGGTGTTAAGTGGGAGCTGCGCTGTCGCTTCGCTATGAGCAACGCACATCACCATATGCAACACGGTGGCGCAGCTCACATCAGATGTCAAGGGGCTGCCTGCTTTGTTGCGGAGCCGGCGGGAGTATTTCGGGGGCAAAGAGAAAGGCCCCCGCCGCAAATGCGGCGAAGGCCTCTCCTTGGCGGCCCGGTTATGCCCCGGGTCGTTTCGAGCAGTCCCGGGTCAGTGGGAGAAGTCTGCCGAGATCTCGGCGAGGGTGCGCCCCTTCGTCTCTGGCGCGAGCCATTGCGAGAGCGCTGCGCCGAGCAGTGCGACGGCGGCGGCTACCACCATGCTCGGGCCCATGCCGATGTTGCTGATCGCCCACGGCAGGGCAAAGGTGCCGAGTGCGGCGCCGATGCGGCTGAAGGCGGCCGCGAAGCCCGTTCCGATGCCGCGCAGGTGGCCGGGGAATACCTCGGACGGATAGACCTGGGTCATCGTGGTGTAGCCGGCATTGAAGAAGGAGAACGCGAAGAACAGGACGAGTATCAGGATCGCTGGTGCGTCTGCCCAGACGCCGATGACCAGCAGGATGCCTGCGCACAGCCACTGCCCGGGCACGGTAAGGATCCGGCGGCCGAGCCGGTCAATCAGGAGCACTGAGGTGACAACACCTGCGGTTGCAAGGGCGGACAGGCCCACTCCACCGGCCCAGCCGCCGCCGAAACCGAATTGGTTGAGCACTTCGTCGGCAAAGGTGGCGATTGCGAAGTACGGGGTGACAGCGCAGAACCAGAAACCTGAGGTGAAGAGGGTGGTGCGCCAGTACTGCTTCGAGAACAGCATCCCCACGGAGGCGGTCTTGATTTTGCTCCTGCTCTTCGCGGCCTGGGCCTCCTGAATCATCCTGAGGTCGATCTCTTCGGTGATGCTGTCGTGCATCTGGGGCGATTCGACGTACCGGTGCGCGATCGCCAGTGCCTCTTCCCGCCGTCCCTTCGTGATGAGCCAGCTCGGCGATTCGGGGAGGCCGATGCGGGCGACGAACAGGACGGCTGCGATGATCGTGCTCGAGCCGAGGACGAGGCGCCATGGTGCGCCGGCGTCGTGCAGGAGCGTGCCGATGATGAACGCCATCATGAAGCCGACGTACCAGGCCACCAGGGTCAGTCCGAGCAGCCGCCCGCGGAGCTTTGGAGGGGAGAACTCTGACAGCAGGGGTCCGCCGATTGAGTATTCGCCGCCGATCGCGACGCCCATGAAGAACCGGATGATGGCCAGCTGGATCACGGCGCCGTCGCCGGAGGTTACAAAGAACTGCGCTGCTGAGGCGGCCAGGAACAGGCCCATGTCCACGAGGAACATCGGTTTGCGTCCGAACTTGTCGGCAGCCCAGCCGGCCAACGGGGAACCGACGAAGATACCCACCAGCGGGCCGGCGGCGATCATGCCCAGCGACAGTGCGTCGAGCTGGAGGTCTGACCGCATCAGTCCCGTGACGGGACCGATGATTCCGAGGATGTAACCGTCGAGGAACATCCCGCCGATGAAGACAGCGACAAGCCGAATCATGAAGCGGCGTTTGAACGTGGAGCTGGTACTTTCTGCTCTGCTTTGATCGATGGTGCTGCCACCTTGGATTGTCATCAACAGTTCCTTCGGGTTTTGTTGCGGCAGCGGGATGCTCGCCGCAGCGGGGGCCGCTGGGGAGCAGGGTTCCTCCACCAGCGGCCACCGCAAGGTCGGGTTTCTCGTTGAAGTGATCGCGTCCCAGTTGCCTAGGCCCGGTGCCGAGGAATGGGAAGTACGCGCATCTGAGAAGGTACTCGTTCCGGGATGATCAACATGCTTCGTGTTATGCAACAAAACAGTGCGCCAGGTCACACCCGTTGTCAAGAAGATGTCGGCCGGTAATTGCGATGCCCAGCACTGGCGCCCGCCCTGAAAATGGGCAGCAGGAATCGCGCCCCCGGCGACGGGGGAGTGGCAGGCTCGAACTGGCGCCGCGGGGCGTTAGTTGTTCTGGCCGGCGCCTGCCTGGAGAAGGTCTTCTGTTACGGCACGTGGCGGGTCCAACCGGTCCCGGCCCGCGTAGACGTTCAGGCTGTGGCCCCTGCTGAATCCCGCCAGCGTGAGGCCGGTTTCAACCGCCAGGTCGATGGCCAGGCTTGACGGGGCGCTCACCGCGGAGAGCACTGGAATGCCGGCAAGTGCGGCCTTCTGGACGAGTTCAAACGACGCCCGGCCGGACACCTGCAGCACCGTGCCGCGCAGGGGCAGCAGGCCTTGCCGGAGGGCCCACCCCACCACCTTGTCCACGGCATTGTGCCGGCCCACGTCCTCGCGCAGGCACAGCAGCTCGGGCTCGCCACCCCCCACCCGGAAGAGGCCGGCAGCGTGGACACCGCCGGTCTTGTCGAATACGGCCTGGGCTTCCCGGAGCTTGTCCGGGAGGGCGGCGAGTGCGTCAACCGGGACCTTCAGCGGGTCCGCCGAGGGATCGTAGTGCAGGGTCTTCCGCACTGCCTCGATGGACTCCGTTCCGCAGATGCCGCACGAGCTGGAGGTGTAGACATGCCGCATCGTTTCGGGCAGGGGCACGTCCGGACGCAGCTGGGCGTCCACCACGTTGAAGTTCTGCACTTCGTCGGGACCGCCGGCGCAGAAGCGCAGGGACACCAGCTCGGACCCGTCCCGGATTACACCTTCGGAGACGAGGAACCCGGCCACGAGGTCGAAGTCGTCGCCCGGCGTCCTCATGGTGACGGCGAACGAACGGCCGCCCAGCCGGATCTCCAAGGGCTCTTCCGCGGCGATCACATCCTCCTTGAACCGGACCGGATATTCCGTGCCCGAGCCGTCCAGCTGGAAGCGGTGGATCTTGCGGCGCTGCGTCATGCGTGCCAAAGCGTGCTCCTTCCAGCGTTCGCGCCCATCGGGGTGGCGGCTGCAGGGGTCCAGGGAAGAGGCAGTATCGCCACCGGTTCCCCGGAGTCGACGCCGCCGGGCGGCACCACCATGACGCCCTCCGCCCACGCCAGGCCGCGCATCATGCCCGGTCCGGTGTGGTCCACGGGAAAGGCCAGCCCGGACAGGAACCGGCACGGGATGAGCCGCGTCCGCCCCTTCCCGTCGCTGCAGCCGCCGTCGGGGCCGAAGTCATTGCCGGAGGCGGCGTGCCGGACCTGCGGCAGGGGCTGGTTCCCCAGCGCGGCCAGCAAGGGGGCGCCGATGGTGGCCAGCGCCATCATGGCGGCCAGGGGATTTCCGGGAAGTCCGACGGCGAAGCGCCCGTCGGGCAGTTCGGCCAGGACGGCAGGGTGTCCGGGGCGCATGGCGACGCCGTCCAGCAGCAGGCGTCCGCCCAGCGCGGCCACCGCGTCCCGGAAGTGGTCGGTGCCGGACTTGCCGGTCCCCCCGGTGGTGATGACGACGTCGGACCGCGACTTCGAACCGGCACCGGAGCCTTCCAGCGCCTCCAGCCAAGCATCGAAGGAGTCACCAATGCGGATGAAAGTGCCCGGTATGCCGCCCAGCTGGGAAATGACGGTGCCCAGCTGCGGTCCGAAGGTGTCCCGGACGTTTCCGG
Source organism: Pseudarthrobacter equi (assembly GCF_900105535.1). Taxonomy (NCBI): domain Bacteria; kingdom Bacillati; phylum Actinomycetota; class Actinomycetes; order Micrococcales; family Micrococcaceae; genus Pseudarthrobacter; species Pseudarthrobacter equi. The sequence continues at coordinate 4,221,907 of NZ_LT629779.1, read as the reverse complement.
GGGCAGGAATGCCTGACGTCACTACCTCGGAGCCGGTCAGGACGACGGAAACCACCGGTTGTGACTGCACCTCCACCTGGTCATGGCCGGCCACGGCGGCAAGGGCCAGGTGGGCGGGGTTGAGGACTGTGCCCGCGGGGATCAGCGTTTCGCCGGCCAATGCCTCGGTCCCTGCGGGGCGCACGTGCTGGCCCGGCCGGGGTTCGCCCGGCTTCGCGTCGGCGCGGACGGTAAGGGCGGGACGCCCCGTTTCGTCCTTAGCCACCAGGCCGCTTTCCTTGCGGAGCACCGCTGTTGCGCCGTCCGGAACCAGGCCGCCGGTGGCGATGACTGCGGCCGTTCCCGGCGCCAGTGGATGCTGCCCGCCGGCCAGGAGCCAGGGTCCATCCCCGTTCAGTGCCCAGCCGTCCATTGCCGAAGAGGCGTAGTGGGGCAGGTCCTGCAACGCGGTCACTGCGCTGGAGAGGGTTCGTCCGGCCGCTTGATGGAGCGGAACCTGAACGGAGGGGAGGGGTCCTGCGCAGTCGTAGGCAAGGCGCCTGGCTTCCGGCCAATCGATCGAGTGCAGTCCGGTCCCCGCCATTGGGGACGTGGGATCTGCGATGGGCGTAAACGTCATCATGGATGCCCCTTGCGGAGTTGAAGCGAAAACGCCCGTTGCCCGTAAGCGGTGCTTCGACGAGGAATACCTCCCCAGGTTTCAGGCCATCGAAGCACCGTCTACGAGCAACGGGCGACTGATATCTCATTCTTGCGACTAAAGATATATCAGTTATGTTAGGTGAGTAGTGGATGCCGTGTCCACACTTTTTTTGAACGCTAGGCGTTTTCCAGGAGCTGGACCGGCGACTGCTGCCGGGCAGCCTCCACCGTGTGCAGCAGCAACAGCGCGGTGGTCACCGAGCCGACGCCGCCGGGGACCGGGGTCAGTGCGGCGGCGATGCCGGTCACGCTTGCCCCGTCCACATCGCCCACCAAGGAGCCGTCTGGGAGGACGTTGGTGCCAACGTCCACCACCACGGTGTCCGGCGAGATGTGGCTGCCGTTCACCAGCCCTGTCCTTCCGGCGGCCACCACCACAATGTCCGCCTGCCTGGTGTGCCGTTCCAGCGGGCCGGAACGGGAGTGGCACACGGTGATGGCCGCGTCGCGTTCCAGCAGCAGCAGCGCCAGGGGTTTGCCCACGACGGCGGACCGGCCCACCACGGCCACGCTGCGGCCTGCAACGGGGACGTCGTAGTGGTCGAGGATTTCCACCACGGCGCGGGCGGTTGCCGGTGCAAAGGCCGGCTGCCCCACGGCAAGCCTGCCGAGGCTAAGCGGGTTGGCGCCGTCAATGTCCTTTTCCGGCGCGATCAGGCCCACCAGGGCATCGCTCCGGACTCCTGCCGGCAGTGGCGTCTGCAGGATGATGCCGTGGACCGAGGGCTCCGCGCTGAGGTCCCGCAGGACGTTGGCCAGCACCTGCTCGGTGGCATCGTGCCCGAGGTCGATGATGCGGCAGCCGATGCCCGCAGCTTCAGCCGCCCGTTCGATGGAGCGGACGTACCAGTGCGTTGACTCGTCGTCGGTGGCGATGACCACGGCCAGGGACGGATGCCCACCGTCCCGCTCGAGTGCCCGGGCTTCGTCCTGGGCGCGCTGCCGGATGACTCCGGCCAGCGCTTTTCCGGACAGTGTTGTGGTAGTCGAGGTGCTCATCGAAGGATCCTTTCCCGTACCCGGGCCGCGAGGCTGTCCGCTGCCGCAACAACCTTGTCTGCGAGGCCGTCCGTCTGGTCGGCCAGCAGCGACCTGACGGACGGGTCCTTGATGGCCACGAGGTTGATGTCGATGTTCACCCTGGCGGTGGTTGCGGCGGCCCGGGCGGCATCCGCCGCTGCTGCGACGTCGCTGATGACGTTCGGGTTTGCCACCTCGCCCAGTTCGGTGGCGAGTTGCACCACCGAACCGGCGAGTTTGATGAGCTGAGCCGGGGTCTGCGCTGCCTGGACGAGGGCCGCCTGGATGGCGCCGCTCTTGGCAGCCTTCAGTTCCTCCGTGTCGGCAGGCAGCTTGTAGGAATCGATGACCGCCTGGAAGACCTGCTCATCCGAATCCGCCAGCCGCAGGGCTTCGGTGGCGAGTTCGTCGGCGATGCCGGTGATCCGCTCCACCAGCGCCGCGTGTTCCGCATACTTGGGACCCGTGGTGTACCGGGCAACCATGGCCACCAGGGCGGCGCCCTGCGCAGCATGGAGGGCCGCAGCGGCGCCGCCCCCGGGGGTCGGCTGCCGGGAGGCGAGCCGGGCGAGGTAGCCGCTGATGGTCTCTGCGCCTATTGACGCCGGGCCGGGGGAACCTGCGCTGTCCGCTTGCTGTTCGGCCATGGTCAGCCGCGCAGCCGGGACATGGTGGGATCGTACAGCGGATCCTGCGTGACGGTGGCCACGATGCGGCGGCCGAAGTACTCGATTTCCACCGCGTCGCCTACCGATACCTCGGCGGGAAGGTAGGCGTACGCAATGGGCTTGGCCACCGTGTATCCGTAGGCCGCGCTGGTGACGTAACCCACCGCCTGGTCCTTGTAGAACACCGGTTCCTTGCCCAGCACAATGCTGCGGCCGTCGTCGACCGTCAGGCAGCGCAGGCGCCGCGCCGACGTCTCCTCCGTGCGTCCTTCCAGGGCGGCCTTGCCGACGAAGTTCTCCTTGGCCATCTTGACGGCGAAGCCCAGGCCCGCCTCGAACGGATCGTGCTCGGTGGTCATGTCCGTTCCCCAGGAGCGGTAGCCCTTCTCCAAGCGGAGTGAGCTGAAGGCGGCGCGGCCTGCGGCGATGATGCCGAAGGGCTGGCCGGCCTTCCACAGCGCGTCCCAGAGGCGCTGGCCATTGTCTGCGCTGGTGTAGAGCTCCCAGCCGAGCTCGCCGACGTAGGACAGCCGCATGGCGGTGACCGGGACACCGCCGATGACAACCTGCTTGGACCGGAAGTACTTCAGGCCGTCGTTGGTGAAGTCGTCCTTGCTGACCGCGCCGACCACCTCACGGGCGAGGGGTCCCCAGAGGCCGATGCAGCAGGTGCCACCGGTGGTGTCGCGCACCTGGACCCAGTCGCTGGCGGTGCCGCTTTCGGTCTGGTGCCGTGCGGCCCGGTCGAAGTAGGCGGTGTCGATATTGCCGTTGGCGCCGAGCTGGAACGTGTCCTCGCTCAGGCGGGCCACCGTGATGTCGCTTCGCACGCCGCCTTCGTGGTCAAGCAGGAGCGTGTAGGTGACGGCTCCCGGCTTCTTGTTGAGGTCCGCGGTGGTCAGTTCCTGCAGCAGCTTCAGGGCGCCCGGGCCGGAGACCTCGAGGCGCTTCAGCGGCGTCATGTCGTACATGGCGACGGCGGTACGGGTCTTCCATGCTTCGGCAGCCGCAATGGGCGAGCTGAACATGCCGGACCAGGCATCGCGTGCCGGCGGCTGCCAGTCTGCGGGCATCTCCTTGAGCAGTTCGGCGTTGGCCTCGAACCAGTAAGGGCGTTCCCAGCCGCCGCCTTCCAGGAAGTAGCCGCCCAGCTGCTTGTGCCGGGCGTGGAAGGGGCTGACGCGCAGGTTGCGCGGGGACAGCTTGGGCTGGAGCGGGTGCAGGACGTCGTAGATTTCCACGAAGTTCTGCTGCGAGGTTTCGCTGACGTACTCGGGGGTCAGCTGGACTTCCTCGAAGCGGTGGATGTCGCAGTCACCCAAGTCGATGGAGGACTTGCCGGTGGTCAGCAACTCGGCCACGGCGCGGGCAATGCCGGCCGAGTGGGTGACCCAGACGGCTTCGGCAACAAAGAATCCGTCCAGTTCCTTGGATTCGCCCACCAGGGAGCCGCCGTCAGGGGTAAAGGAGAAGATGCCGTTGAAGCCGTCCTCGATTTCGCTTTCGCGCAGGGCGGGCAGGATCTGCTTGGTGGCTTCCCAAGCGGGGAGGAAGTCCTCCACGGTGAAGTCCAGCCGGGACGGCATGTTGTGCTCGCTGATCTCGTCCGGCTTGAAGCTGCCGAGTTCGTCCAGGTCCACGGGCATGGGTTTGTGGGCGTAGGAACCGATGCCGTACCGGTCACCGTGCTCGCGGTAGTAGAGGTCCTGGTCCTGGTGGCGGAGGATGGGGAGCTGTGCGCCGTTGGGCAGCTCATTCTTGCCCTGCAGGGCCGGGACCGGAGTGGTCTTGACGTACTGGTGGGCCAGGGGCAGCAGCGGCACGGACATGCCGATCAGTTCGCCGATCTTGGCACCCCAGAATCCGCCGCAGGAGACCACGATGTCTGCCGGGATCACGCCGTCGGGCGTCTGCACGCCGGTGACGCGGCGGCCGGACTGTTCTATCCCCGTGACAGTGGTGTTGCCCTGGTACTTCACGCCGGCGGCTTCGGTGCGCTTGATCAGCAGCTGCACGGCGCGGGCAGCGCTGGCGAGTCCGTCGCTGGGAACGTGGAGGCCGCCGAGGATGTCCTCATCGTTGATGAGCGGGTAGAGCTCCTTGCATTCGGCCGGGGAGAGGATGGAACCCTCGATGCCCCATGCCTGTGCGTACCCGAGCTTGCGCTTGAGGTCGGCCAGGCGGGTTTCGTTGGTGGCAACTTCGAGGCCGCCCACCTGGTTGAAGCAGCTGACGCCGTCCTCGGTCAGGGAGAGGAGCTTTTCCACCGTGTACTTGGCGAACAGCGCCATGGACTTGGAGGGGTTGGTCTGGAAGACCAGGCCGGGGGCGTGGGACGTTGAGCCGCCCGGCATGTTGAGCGGGCCCTGGTCCAGGACGGTGATGTTGTTCCAACCCCTGGTGACCAGTTCATCCGCCAGGTTCGTGCCGACAATGCCAGCTCCGATGATGACAATGCGTGGCGTCGATTCCATGTGGTTCTCCTGCTGAAAAGTCATTGATGTGCTGTGTGCTGGGTGCGGCGCCGGCTAGCGGAACACCACGGTGCTGGTCTGGTCCAGCAGGACGCGGTGCTGGCAGTGCCACCGCACGGCGCGGGACAGGGCGAGGGCTTCGGCGTCCTGTCCCACGGTGGACAGGGTGCCCGGTCCGAAGCTGTGGTCAACCCGGATGACTTCCTGTTCGATGATGGGACCCTCGTCCAGATCGGCGGTGACGTAGTGCGCGGTGGCACCGATGAGCTTGACGCCGCGGGCGTGGGCCTGGTGGTAGGGCTTTGCACCCTTGAAGCCGGGCAGGAAGGAGTGGTGGATATTGATGGCGCGGCCTTCGAGGGCACGGCACAGATCGTTGGACAGGACCTGCATGTAGCGGGCCAGGACCACCAGGTCCACGTCGTATTCCTCCACCAGGTCCAGCAGGCGCTGCTCGGCGTCCGCCTTCGTGTCCGCGGTGACGGGAATGTGGATGAACGGCAGGCCGGCGGCCTCGGCCATCGCGCGGTGGGTTTCGTGGTTGGACACGACTGCAACGAGGTCACCGCCCAGGGTGCCGCCGCGCCAGCGGAAGATGAGGTCGTTGAGGCAGTGCCCGAACTTGGACACCATCACCAGCACGCGCTGCTGGGTCTGGTCGTTGAAGCTGAACTTCATGTCGAACCGGTCTGCGATGGGACGGAACTCTTCTTCGAGCGTTTCCCGGGTGTAGGCCGGCGAACCGGAGAACGCGGTACGCAGGTGCAGCGTTTCGCGGAGGCTGTCATCGAACTGCTGGTGCTCGTCAATGTTGAAGCCGCGGTCGAACAGGAAGGTTGTCACGGCCTGGACGATGCCGGCGCGCTCGCCGCAGGACAGGGTCAGGACAAACTTCTGATCCGTCGGCTGCTCAACCGTTTCGGTAAGCGTGGTCCCGCCGAGGGCCGTCGATGAGGCTGTTTCCACCAGGGTCATGTCTCCTCCTTCTATAGATATATTCCTGTGTTGCGTACTGATATATTAGGTTGGAGATCAGCGTATACTGGTCGGTGGGTGAGGTCAATAGGTTTTTTCGACTCAAGGGGAAGAGGTCCTGCGATGGCAATTGAAACTTTGGCGCTCGCGGAAGATGCCGCCAGGAAATCGCTAGCGGACGTGGCCTACGAAAGCATCCGCGACAGGCTGCTGATGCTGGACATCAAGCCGGGCGACCTGCTTAACGACGATGCGCTGTCCAAATCACTGGGCGTGGGGCGGACGCCCGTTCGCGAGGCCCTCAAGCGGCTGGAACTGGACAGGCTGGTGGTGACCTACCCCCGGCGCGGCACCTTCGCCACCCGCGTGGATGTGACCGACCTTTCGTTCATCTCTGAGATCCGCGCGCAACTGGAGCCCTTGGCAGCTTCGCGCGCAGCGCGTGTTGCCTCGCCGGCCGTCCGGGCGAACCTCAAAGACATTTTGGCCGAGGTTGAGGCCTTCGATGTCAGCGCAGCCTCCGTGGTGGAAACCCTCCAGCTGGATTCCCGGGTCCACCACAGCATCTATGCGGCAGCCGCCAACCCGCACCTCGAAGACATCCTGATCCGCTACGACAACCTGGCAACGAGGATCTGGTGCATGGTGGTGGACCGCCTGCCGGACCTCTCGGTCCATGTGCATGAACACCTGAACCTGCTGCGGGCGGTCATCGACGGCGATGAGGACAGCGCGGCCGATCTGGCGCGCGTGCACGTCAGCGGGTTCGAGCGCGCCGTCCGTGAGGCATTGTTCAGCGCCTGAGTGCCTCCTTGGGTCGGTCCACGGGGATCCCGTCAGCGGATGCCCTGCAATTACGCCGACCGTCAGGCGCTGTTGGGGCACGCCCTCCAGCAGCCCGCGCCACCATCGCGCTGCCGTTCAGCTGTGCGCGCGGCGTATTTCCTGCCGATGCCGCCGACATTCCGGAACGGTGTTGACGCCCCGTGTGACCCGGGTCATACTTTGATCACCATTGATATATCAAAAAAATATCAATGCGAACCCAGAAGGGTTGACCGCACTATCCGGAGGAAGAGATGAACCCCAGCGTGCACGCCGTCGCGGATGCCGGAAGCAGCACCCTCGAGGCAAGGCTGAACGGCCGCGGAAAGAGCGTGCCGGTGCAGGGAGTCCGGGCCGACTGGGCCCGCCTTCCCGGACACACCGTGGAGGTGTGGTTGCTCGGGGAGCACGTGGCGACGGGCGTGGTGGACCAGGCCGCGGACGACGATTCGGTCCTGTGGCTCGCCGGCGCCGGCGCCGATACCCGCCGCCTTTTCGACAAGGGCACCGGCTACCAGATCTGGGTTTAGGCCCGTACTGAAGCTGTCTTGGCGGCCAAACCGTTTGGAGCAGGTTCCAGCCGGCGACGTCACCCGGCGCCGCTGGCGGGTCGAGCGGCAGCACAACGGAAATGCCCGAACCCCACCCCGGCAGGAGGTCCACCTCCATGCGCCCGGCCAGTGCCTGCACCCGGCCACTGCAGCCGGCCCATGGCGGGCGCCTCGGTGGACAGTTCGGCTGATCCACCGTGGAACCGGAGGAAAGCCTGGTCCTCGCCTGAAGGGCGCGGGAAGCAAAAAGGGTCCGGCCCCGGTGGAAATCCACCAGGGCCGGACCTTCTTTTGCGTGGTTTGGCTAGTTCTTGCTGGCCTCGGCGCTGGAAACAGCGCTGGAACCCGTGCCGGGGCAGGATTCCCCTTCCGCGCACTTCTCGCTGTGTTCGTGCCGGGTCACTAGGTCGAACTGGACGCCGCCGTGCTGTTCGACGCCGGTGCGGATGGCGCGTTCGACGACGGACGTCGCCAGGCGGCGGCGCAGCGACAGCGGGTCCCGCCGCAGGTCCTTGGCGAGGGCGAAGCACAGCAGCAGCATCACCACGACGAACGGCAGCGCCGCCACAATGGTGATCCTTTGCAGGCCTGACAACGCTTCGGACGGTTCATCGCCGCCGGCCAGCAGCATCACCGCGGCCACGGCGCCGGTGAGGGCGCCCCAGAAGATCACGAGTCCGCGCTTGGGATCCGAGGCTCCGTTGGAGCTGAGGGAGGACATGATCAGTGAGGCTGAATCCGCGCCCGTGATGAAGAAGATGGCTACGAGGACCATCGCCAGCACGATCACCGCGGCTGTCAGCCAGCCCGGCATCGGCAGGTTCTTCACCAGGTTGAACAGTGCCCCGTCAAAGTCGATCGAAGCCACGCCGTCGGTGACGGTCATCAGGCCGGGCTGGCCTGCCTCGTCAGCTTTCTGCTGCACATCGAATGCTGCCCCGCCGAAAATTCCGAACCAGATCACGCTGACAACGCTGGGAACCAGGAGGACGCCGGTGACGAACTGCCGGATGGTGCGGCCGCGGCTGATGCGGGCGATGAACATGCCGACGAAGGGCGTCCAGGAGATCCACCAGGCCCAGTAGAAGATGGTCCAACTGGACATCCAGGTGCGCAGGGCCTCGTCCCCAACTGCCTCGGTGCGGGAGGACATCTCCGCCAGATCGCGGGCGTAGTCGCCCACGGCCGAGGGGATGAGGTTCAGGATGAACAGGGTGGGGCCGGCGATGAACACGATGAGCGCCAGGACCACGGCCAGGACCATGTTGATATTGGACAGCCACTGGATGCCGCGGCTGATGCCGGAGACTGCGGACGCCACGAAGCATGCCGTCAGGATGGCCACGATGGCCACCAGTGCCGGGGTTCCCACTTCGCCCACCCAGCCGTTGGAGGTGAGGCCGCTGCCGATCTGCAGGGCGCCCAGGCCCAGCGATGCGGCGGTGCCGAAGAGCGTGGCGAAGATGGCAAGGATGTTGATGAACTTGCCCACCGGTCCCTCAACCGTCCGGATGCCGAACAGTGACGTGAACGCTGCGGAGATCAGTTGCTTGCGGCCCAGCCGGTAGGTCCCGTAGGCCATCGCAATGCCCACCACGGCGTACATGGCCCAGGGGTGCAGGGTCCAGTGGAAGATCGAGGTGGCCATGGCGGTTTGGATGGCGGCGGGTGTGCGGCCGTCAACCGTTCCGGGTGGCGGCGAGATGAAGTGGTAGAGCGGCTCTGCGACGCCGTAGAACATCAGGCCGATGCCCATGCCGGCCGCGAACATCATGGCGATCCAGGACACGGTGCGGAATTCGGGCTTTTCGCCGTCCTTGCCGAGGGGGATGTTGCCGAACTTCCCCATGGCCAGCCACAGGACGAAGACGACAAACAGGGAGGCGAGGACCATGAAGAGCCAGCCCGTGTACTCCATGACCCAATCAAGGGCGTCCTTGGAGGTGGCGGCCAGGCTGTCCTTGCCGAAGAAACCCCAGAGCACGAAGGCGACGGCGATGGCGCCCGTGATTCCGAAAGTTGCCTTGTCCAGGGTGAGCTTGCGGTTGCGGCGCTGGGACACCGCATGTTCGGTCTTGGTCTGGCGCAGTTCCTCGAGGATCTGGTCGTACTCCTCGGTGTCCGGGAGGGGTTCCGTGAGTGCGTCCTCGGCGGGAATGCTGTCCTGGTCGTCCTCGGGACGCCCGGGTTTAGGGGTGGTTAATTCACTATTGATAGCCATGAGCTGGATCCTTTGCTCGGCGGTCATGGACATGCGCAATGGCAGGGCCTGGCGCGTCCGCCGGATCGAAGCTTGGGGGACTTCGCCGGAGTTGAAGGCCATGATGTCGCCGTAGATGGTGCGTAGCTGTTTTAAGGCAGGTGCTTGCCGGCAGTCTCTTCCCGGCGCCGGCAGGCGTGGTGCGTGGAGTTACCTCTGGTATGGGTCGCGGCGGCTGGAAGATACCGACGGACCGGGATGGCGGACGGGTAAAGCACCTGGGGAGTGTTTCGCAAGGGTCAACAGTATTCGCGTTAGGCAACAGAGTGCGCTACGCCACATTTAAAGTCAAGGTATTTCACCTTGCCGGTGGAACAAGACCCGGCCGCTTGACAGTGAGGAAAGCGAAATCTATTTGTTGCACACTGCGGCGACGGTTGCGCAGGGGGAACCAAAATCGCCCGAAATGGACACAAGAATGGCCCCGACCCATACGGGCCAGGGCCATTCTTAGGGGTGCTTAGCGCCTGGAGTACCCCATGTTGGCGCTGATCTGGAGGCCTGCCTCCCGGAGTGCCTCCACCAGGCCCGGAATCTTTTCCGGGTCGAAGCGGAAGGCCGGACCGGAAATGCTGATGGAGCCCACCACGTTGCCCTGGTGGTTGAGCACCGGCACCGCTATGGCGTTCAGGCCGATCTCGAACTCTTCGCGGACCACCGCGTAACCCTTGTTGCCGGCTTCCAGCAGCTGGCGGTCCAGTTCCTGCCGGTTGGTGACGGTGCGGGACGTGCGGGCCGGGAGGCCGGTCTCCTTCAGGATCCTGTCGCGTTCCTCCGTAGCCAGTGCGGCCAGGAGGATCTTTCCGCTGGACGTGGCGTGCAGCGGGGTCAGGCTGCCCACCCAGTCGTAGGTGGCCAGCGTGGAGGGTCCCATGGCCTGGTCCACGTTGACCGCGTAGTTGGAGCGCAGTACAGCCAGGTTGACCGTCTCCTTGAACTCGGCCGCGAGGCCCTCCAGGACTGGCCGTGCCTCGTGGACCAGGCTGAGCCGGCCGGGGATGACGCTGGCGAGTCGGAGGATGCCGAATCCCAGCTGGTATTTTCCGCGGTCGCTGTTCTGCTGGACCATGTCCCGGCTGACCAGGGATCCCATCAGCCGGGACACCGTGGACTTGTGGATGCCCATTTCCTCGGCAATTTCACTGACTCCGGCCTGGCCTTCACGTGCCAGGATTTCCAGGACCGCGAGGGCGCGCTCCACGGACTGCACCCCGCCGGACGGGCCGCTTTCGGCGTCCGCGTCGGGTTCGGGGTGGTTGTTCGAAGCCATCAGGCGCTCCCACGTCGTCGCTGCCGCTTGCGTGCCGGAGGGCCGCAAGCGCTGGTCGATTTCTCCATTCGATCCTATGCCGGGATCTGTGACCGGCACGACACGGTGTCCGGCAGGACGGTCTGCGACGTAGGCCGAAGGTGCAGCGGGACGGGTGCTAGCTGCCCCGGTAGGTGGAGTAGGCGAACGGGCTCAGCAGCAGCGGGACGTGGTAGTGCTCAGGGCCCGATACTTCGAAAACCAGGTCCACTTCGGGGAAGAAAGTGGCGGTCTGCAGGCCGGCGTAATACGTGCCGGTGTCAAAGTTCAGCTTGTAGTGGCCCGGTTCCAGCTGCTCGGGGCCAAGGTCCTTCGCGCGGCCGTCCGCATCGGTAGTGGAGGCGGCGAGCTCACGCCAGGTGCCGGCGTCGTTCTTCGAAAGGACGACGGCGACGCCCGCCGCCGGGCGCCCGGCACCGGTGTCGAGGATGTGGGTGGTGACGTGGGAGACGCTCATTCGGTGATCAGTCCTTCGAGCCGGAGTACGGCGATTTCGCGCAGCTGCTGGGCCACGATGGTGTCTTCCTCTGCGGGGGTGTTGGCGAGCCGGCTGTTGAGTGCCGCAAGGATTTCCGGCGCGGTACGGCCGGCGGCGCGGATAAGGAACACCCGGCCGAACTTTTCCTCGTACTCCCGGTTGCCGCGGGCCAGCGCCTCCGCCGCCGCGGCGTCCGCGGGATCCACGCCGGCCTGCTCGGAGCGGGACATGGACGCCTCGGCTGTACCCGCCGTCGGCCGTTCCCCGATCCTGGGGTGGTGGGCCATGGCGGCCTCCACCTCGGCGGGGGTGAAGGGGTTGGCGGCCCCGGACGCGAACGCCAAAAGGGCTTCCCTGGTGTCGAAGGGCCTGGCTGCGGTGACGGCATCCACCCAGCGGGTGACATCGATGCAGGGCTTGAGGGTGTCTGCGGCGGAGGAGGGGTCCGCGCTGTTGAATTCGGCAAGCTTCATGCTGGCTGGTTCCTCGGTAGCGATGCTGGCATCCATGGTGACGGCTATGCGGAGGCCGGATTGCCCGGCGCCTTCGTGACGGACTCGCCGAGGCATGTCCACTAAGGTTCCGCATCATGGAACTGTTATTTCAGCATACGTAATATCTAAGGGCAGGAAGGGTGTGGTGTCAAGAGACTACAACACCGCCGCGGCCTACCCGGTATCATCACGGAAAGGCCTTTCAAAGGCCTGCTGACACAGACTGGGGAGTCAACAGAATATGGACGGGACGCTATGCAGACGCTGACCGATCAGGACGCCGGACGCGATCTTGGCCTGCAGGAATACGGATTACTGCCGGCCCACGAGGGGACTATCCCCATACTTATTGACCGCCAGGCGCAGGGCGCCCTCGACAACCTGGTCCGCGTGGCGGCATCACTGTGCGGGGTGCCGTACGGCGTGGTCAACATCATCACCTCGGACCAGCAGCTGCAGATTGCGGCGTCCGGGACCGCGGCCGGCATCTGCTCGCGCGAGGACTCCATGTGCGCCTCCGTGTTCCTGGATCCAGGAACCACTGTGGTGCGGGACGCTTCCCTGGACCCGCGCTTTGCCGCCAACCCGTTCGTCACGGGGGAAATCGCGGATGTCCGCTTCTACGCCTCCGTGCCGCTGCGAACGTCTAATGGCCTGGTGCTGGGTTCGCTGTGCGTCTTTTCGGACCAGGCCGAACTCCCCACGCCGGAGCAGATAGACCTGGTGGAGGTGCTGGCCCAGCAGGTGGTGGAACTCCTCGAACTCCAGCACCGGACGCTCCAGCTTGACCATGCCCTGGTGGAGCTGCGTCGCAGCAACGCCATGCTGTCCGAGTTCGCCGGCCGCGTGAGCCATGACCTCCGCGCTCCGCTGACCACCATCCTGGGCTACGTTGAGCTGGCCGAGGACGATCCCGGCATGGCCCCGGACCACCCGGCAGCCGAATACCTGGGACTGATCGGAACGGGCGGCCGGCGCATGCTGGGAACCCTCGAAGACGTGCTCAACTACGCCCGCGCGGATGGGGAGCTGCATCTGGAGCGGGTGTCCCTGCTGGCCGTCACGGCAGAAGCGGCCCAGGACCTCGGGGTGGACCTGGGGCTGGGCAGCGGTTTCCTGTGCGAGGATGCGGAACTCACCGCCGACCGCCAGCAGCTGCGCACCCTGATCCAGAACCTGCTGGCCAACTCGCTGAACTACCGGGAGCCCGGGCGGGGCCTGGAAGTGGCCATCACCGCCACCACCTGCCCTGGCGGCGTCACCGTCCATGTGGCGGACAACGGCAAAGGCATCAGGCCGGCGGACCGGGGACGGGCGGTGGAACCGCTGGTCCGGCTTCACCGGCCCGGCGACGGCCCGGGAACAGGCCTGGGCCTGGCTACCTGCCAGCGGATTGCCCAGTCACACGGAGGCGAACTGAGCATCAGTGAAACTCCAGGCGGTGGAGCCACCGTCTCAGTGCTGTTCCCCGCCGCGCAGTAGCGTGCGGGCGTAGTGCCGGTGGTTAGGTTTGCCGGAACCGGGTTCCGGCAAACCCAACCGTCAGGCAGCAGTCAGTCCTGGGAAGACGTGCGGGACAGGACCCAGGTGCTGGTGCCGTCCTGCCGTTCGAACGTCACGGTGGTCACCAGGGCCTGGATCAGGGCAAGCCCGCGGCCGGACTCGGCATCCTCGCCGGGCGTTGCCGGTTCCATGGGGCCGAAGGGCGGCTTGGCGTTGTAGGCGCTCACGCGGGCCTGGAGCAGCAGCGGCTCCACGGTGATGTCCACGCCGAGTTCCACCGGATCCGCGCCCGCCGGTTCGGCGTGCTGGACGATGTTGGACGCTGACTCGATCACCGCCGTGGTGAACGTCATCTGGTCCATGTCATTCACGAACGGCACATCGAGCCACAGGCTGTCCATGTCGTTGTGGACATCGTTGATGGCGTCTTCGGTGGCGAGCCCGCGGAAGCTGCGCGAGGCGAGCACTTCAGTCATTGCCGAACGCCTCTTCGACCGACGGGTAGGCCGTGAGGACCTTGTCCATGCTGGTGAGCTGCAGGACCATCTTCACCTGCGGCTGGACTGCCGCGATCCGCAGGTCCCCGCCGGCCTGCCGCGCAGCCTTCAGGCAGCCAATGAGGGCGCCCAGCCCGGACGAATCCATGAAGGCGGTGTTCTCCAGGTTGACCACGATCCGGTTGGACCCGCCGGCGATCACGTCCGTGACGAACTCGCGGAGCTTGGGCGCGGACACCATGTTCAGCCGCCCGTCCGCCTTGACCTCGGCATATGAGTCCTTGACCTCATAGCTAAACTCCATCGGGATTCCTCTCGGATTGTGTTGGTTCTGCGGATTCTGCGGGCGGTTCAAAGCCCTTGTAGAGCACGGCGCGGACCAGGATGGACATGACCACCAGGTCGAAGATCACCCAGGCCACGTTCACCAGGGTGCCCAGCGGTTCTGCCAGGCCGGTGGCCAGGCGGACAATTCCGACGACGGCGGCCACGGCCAGCAGGATGGACACCACGATCTGGGGCTGGATCAGGCTCCAGCTGGGTCCGCCGCTTTGGCGCGCCTTGGGCGTCACCGCGAACCCCAGGGGACGGCCGAACCAGACGTTGCGGGCCGCCGTCGTACACGCCTTGATCCACGTGGGGAACAGGGCGAGGCTGTACTGCTGGCCGCGCCACGTGGGAATGCCGCGGCCGGCCACCGCGAACAGCAGCTGGTTGACCACCATGAACGGAATGAACCGGATGAAGAAGTCCCAGCTGAGGCTGGTGACGGGCAGGATGCCCAGCAGCAGGTAGATGATGGGGGCTGCGAAGTAGATAACCGCCGCGAAGCCGCTCAGGTAGGTCCACATGGTGGCGAAGTACATCAGCCGCTGGCCGATTTTCAGGCCCTTCTGCACCAGCGGGTTCTCCCGGAGCAGCACCTGGATGGTGCCCTGGGCCCAGCGGAGCCGCTGGGTGAGCATGGTCTTCAGGTCCTCCGGCGCCAGGCCGTACGCCAGGATCTCGTGGTGGTAGACGCTCTGCCAGCCCATGGCGTGCATGCGCATGGCGGTGGCCATGTCCTCGGTGACCGAAATGGTGGCCAGCGGCATGATCGGCTGGGCTTCGTCGTTGCGTTCCACCGAGAGCGCATCCAGGACGGCCTGGACCGATTCGAGGGCGCCCAGCGGGGACCAGTCGCGGGCGGACATGCGCTGCACAGCGTCGTCGGCCACCACCGGAACGCCGGCCTCGCCAACGTGGGCGAGTTCCATGGCCGCGATTTCCTCGAGGTCCGACTGCAGTGCCTCGACGTCTGCCTGCACCAGGGTCTGGACGGCGGTGTCCACGCGGCGGCGCACCCGGTAGGTGATCTCGCTGAGCGCCATGCCGGAGTCCAGTTCCTGCTGCGCTTCAACAGTGGCGGCTTCCACCTCGTCCAGCACCTGCGCCACCAGCGAGTCCATGTCCGTGGACTTGCGCGCCTGCCGGATGGCCTGCCGGGAGGCTGCCAGCGCGCGGCGGATGCTCTTCTCGGTCTCCTTCACGTAGCCCACCAGGCCCAGCTGCATCAGCGCTTCGCGGCGCAGGATGGCGTTGGAGCCGCAGAAGAAGGCAGCGTTCCAGCCGTCCTTGCCCTGCTGGATGGGGCCGTAGAACAGCGGGGCCTGGCTGCCCAGGGGGTCGTCGGCCGGGACGTTGCTGAAGTACTGCGGGGTCTGGACCAGCGCCACCTTGCTGTTGTTGAAGTAGCCCAGCGTCTTTTCCAGGATGTCCGGTTCGGGGATCTGGTCCGCATCCAGGATCAGCAGGAACTCGCCGTCGGTCTGCATCAGCGCATTGTTCAGGTTCCCCGCCTTGGCGTGGCGGGGCAGGTCTTTGGTCCAGTCCTCGCTGCGGGTCACATAACCCAGCCCGTGCCGTTCGGCGAGTGCCTTCATCTCGGGGCGGGCGCCGTCGTCGAGGATCCAGGTGCTGTGCGGATGCCGGATCCGCTGGGCCGCCAGCGCCGTGGTGAGCACCATGTCAAGGTCCTCGTTATACGTGGTGATGAAGACGTCCACCGTGGCATCGGCCGGTGGCTCCGGGGCGCCCTTGCGGATCTTCAGGTTCCACACCGTCATGCCGAACAGCATCACGTCGATGAGACTGTACGTTTCGGCGATGACCAGCGGCAGGGCGATCCACCAGGCTTCCCAGTTCAGGGAGGCCATCCACCGCCAGGCGATGTAGTTCACGCCGGTGATAACGGTCAGCACCACCACCACGCGGGTCCAGAACCGGGTCATACCGCCACATCCTGGGGGAGCCTGCGGACCACAACCACCGTCACATCGTCCTCAGCGGTCTCGGCCGGGGCGAGGGACAGGATGGCGCTGCTGGCCGCCTGCGCGGAATCCTCGGCCTGGGTGGCCCGCCGGACGGCCTCCGTGAAGTCCTCCACGGATTCGAAGACATCCAGCACGCCGTCACTGACCACCACCAGGCAGTCGCCGGGCGCCAGGTCGAGGCCGGACTGGGGCCACTCGGACCCGGACCAGGCCCCCACCGGCGGCCCTCCCGAAGGAAGGCGGTGTGCTGCCCCGCCCGACTCGACGTGCAGCGCGAGCCCGTGGCCGGCGTCGACATAGCTGACCTTGCCCGACGCCGCGTCCAGCCGGGCGTGGAAGAGGGTAACAAAGGAGTTGGAGGAATCAAGGTCCGTGGCGATCGCCTTGCTGGCGGAGGCGAACGCGCCGTCCAGGTCCTGCCGGCGGCCGGTGGAGCGCATGACGGCGCGGACCGTAGCGGCGATCAGGGCCGCACCCATGCCCTTGCCCATGGCATCGGCAAAGGTCAGGTGCAGGCCTTCGGGTGTCTGGTACCAGTCGTAGAAGTCCCCGCCCACGCTGCGTGAGGGACGGAAGACCCCGGCAACGTCGTACCCCTCAACACGGATGTCCTCCTTGGGCAGGAGGCTCAGCTGGACCTCGGTGGCACGCTGGAGTTCGCTGCGCGATGCCGTGTCAGCGGCGGGGGAGGGCCGGCGGCGGAACAGGGCGTTGATCCGTGACTGCAGTTCACGCGGGCTGAACGGCTTGCTGATGTATTCATCGGCGCCGTTGTCCAGGCCCGTCAGCTTGTCCAGCTCGTCCGCGCGGGCGGTCAGCATGACGATGAACGCATCGGAAAATTCGCGGAGGAGTTTGCAGACTTCCAGGCCGTCCAGGTCCGGGAGGTTCAGGTCAAGCGTGACCAGGTCCGGCTGGCTGCGCCGGACTTCCTCGACGCCGGTCAGGCCCGTACCGGCCTCCGTGACTTCGAAGCCCTGCTTGGTCAGCACGCGGACCAGGAGCCCGCGGATGTCCGGGTCATCCTCGATGACAACGGCACGACGAACTTCAGGGGGAGAGACCATAGCTCTACTTCTACCGTATTAAGGCGGACGGGGCATGTCTCAGCGCTTCACAGTTTCCAGCGAATCCGCTGTTCAGCGGCGGAATGCAGCCATGACGACGGCGCCGTGGACCCGCTGAAGGGCATCTTGCGCAAATCTTGGGACCGGCTTGCCCAGACGTTGAGCATGGACCGGGACACTCGGACCAAGGCTGCAGCTTCCGGGCAGCAGGGGACACGACGGCGGTCCCCGCCGGAAGTTGCCTGGCTGGCGGATCGCGGGGGAAGCCATGGAACAGACCAAAAATACGAACCGGGGTGCGCCTGCCCAGAGTGCGCCGGCCCGGGGTGGCGCCGCCGGCCTGGACGTCGGAGCTGGTCCGGGTGTTGGCCTGGACCTGATCGTTAAGGAAGTCCTGGAGGTGGGCGCGGCCAAGGCCCGGGCACTATGGTGCCTTCACGTCCATGCCCGCAAAGTCCGGGCCGCTGCCCGCGACCTCGCGGATGCCCTGGCCGAGTCCAGGGACGTCTGGAACTGGCCGGGAGACCGCCTGCCCGTAGGGGACGAGATGTCGCAGCACGTGGAGAAGCTGACCCACCGGTTGAGGGTGGAGACAGACGCGCACCACCGGCTGGAAGGACTCTTCAAAACTGTGGGCCGGGGGCGTTCCGTCCAGGCGGTTTAGATGCCACACTGAGGAGCAATCGATTGGCTGGGGGAAACAGTCAGGAGATTGCGGTGGGTTGGATGGCAGGTTGGGCTTACCTTTTGGCAGGACTCATGACCATGGACGCGCTTCTCCTGGCGCTGTGGGCCATGGATGTGGACTGGGGCAAGTACTGGCGAAGGAAGTAGACGCCTCACCCGCGGCCGGCGTCCGGCCTAAGCGCTGCGGCGGCTCACGATCTCGTTGATCCAGATTGGCGCGAACGGTGACGTGCAGTTGGGCGGTGTGGGGTAGTTCTTGAGGACCTCCAGGCGCTCGCCGATGCCGATGGCCCTGGCCCGCTGGTCCGGATGCTCGATCCCGATCTGCGCAAGGGTGTGGTTCATGGCCCACTGCAGGCGGTCCGGGGCGGCCTTCATCTCCGCCTCGATGGTGTCCAGCAGGCCCGGCAGGTCAAGTCCGTCCGGCTTCTTGGCCACCCGCTCAGTGGTGAGGGCCCAGCCTGCACTGGCTACCACGGGGTCTGGGTCTGCCGTCCAGGCCACGCGGAGTGCTTCGGCGTGCGGGCTCTTCTTGACCACGTAGTTGACCAGCCAGTCGTGGACTTTCGGTGCCCGGGATTCGCGCAGCATTGCGTCCAGTTCCTCGCGGCTGAAGTCCTTAGGCCGGCAGATCAGCAGCGCCAGGAGCCGCGCCGCGGTATCCCCGGAGGCCCACAGCTGCCGTGCCAGGTCCTGCTGGGTTTTCAGCCGCTTGGCCACGGCCCGGAGCTTGCCCAGGTTGATGCCGTGATCGTCCCCGCGCTTCTCATTGGCTTCGCGAAACTTGGGATCTTCGAGCTCCGCCAGTTCGGCCAGAACCTCATCCACTGCCTGGGACATCCCTACCTCCGCATGCGTTGCCGTGAAGTATCAGCTTACGGCCGGGCATCGATCCACCGGCCCGGGCTCACTGCCGTGCCTGCCACCGCCATGCCTGCCACCGCCTGGGCTGTCAGCGCCGGGGCCCACCGCATAGCTCACTGTGCGGGGCCGCTACTGAGCCAGGTCCAGCCGCATCAGCACCCGCGGAAAGCCATTGAGCACGGACTCAGTGTCCGCGGCCTTCGTGAAACCGGCGTCCTCGAAGAGCTTCCGAGTGCCCACGTAGGCCATGGTGAGGCCCACTTTCTGCCCGGCGTTGTCCACCGGATAGCCTTCGACGGCGGGTGCTCCGTAGGTCCGTGCGAGGTCCACGGCTCCCGCCAGCAGGGCGTGCGAGATTCCGTTGCCGCGATGCCCTGGCCGGACCCGGATGCACCAGATGGACCACACCTCCCGGGCGTCCACGTGCGGGATCCGCCGGTTGGTGGCGAAACCCGTGTCCGCGCGGGGGTGGACCGCTGCCCACCCAACCGGCTCGCCGCCGTCGTACGCCAAAATTCCCGGCGGAGGATCCTCCGCCACCAGCTTTTTCACGAACTCCCCGCGCTCAGTTCCGTGAAGCTGCTGGTTCTGCTTCGACGGGATGCGGTAGCTCAGGCACCAACACACGTTCGCATCCGGCCGCTTGGGGCCCACGAGGGTTTTGACGTCCGCGAAATCGGTGGCCGGACGGATTTCGATCGCCATGCCGCCATCCTGTCACCGGCCGGGGGGTGCGGCAACGGTTCCGCGGGCGCTTCCGCTTCCTGGCACCGCATCCGTGACCGAACAACCGCACCGCCGAACAACCCCACCGCCGCCCGCCAACGCCGCCCGCCAACGAAGAACGCCCCCGCACTTTCCGCGCGGAGGCGTTCTTTCGATGACAGGTTCCCAGTAGCGGCTGCCGTAGACGCGTTACCCGTCAGCGGAAACTAGAGTCCCAGGGCTTCCTTCAGCCGGGCCACGTGGCCGTCGGCCTTCACCTGGTACTGGGCCAGGACCACCTTGCCCTCGGTGTCCACCACAACAGTGGAACGGACGATGCCCTCGACGATCTCGCCGTTGACCAGCTTCTCGCCCCAGGCGCCATAGGCGAGGGCGACGGCGTGGTCCTGGTCGGAGAGCAGCGGGAAGGTGAGGGAGAAGTCGCCGCTGAAGCCGGCAAGGGCTTCCTGGGCGTCGGGGGAGACGCCGACCACCTCGTACCCCTGGCCCTGCAGCGCGCCCAGGCTGTCGCGGAAATCGCAGGCTTCGGTGGTGCAGCCGGGGGTTGCGGCCTTGGGGTAGAAGTACACAATGACATTTTTGCCACGGTAATCGGCCAGGGAGATTTCCCGGCCCTGGGCATCCCGCAGGGTGAAGTCGGGAGCCGGGGTTCCGGGCTGAAGCTTGGTGGTCAAGGTCTGGCTCATGGCGTTCCTTTGGAGATTCGGTCAATAATGGCCAACATCAAGTGAAGCGGTTTTCCGCTATCAGCAACAACTCCGCCGTCACACCCGGTATTCCGCCACCCCTGCCGCGGACGCCTTTCCGGCTGCCTAAACCTGGTCCTTAAGCGCGTCAGTGCGTTGCTGGATGAAAGTGCGCAGGGTCTGCGTTTCACCAGCCAGTTCCTCGGCGGTGAGCCCGTCGCTGAGGGGTACGACGGCGGCAATTGAGTCGAGGAGGCTGGCCGCGGTTCCGCTGGCGTACAGCTGCGCGTAAAGATCCGCGTAGGCGGCGTCATACACTGACTGGAAGGCCTCCGAAGTCAGGAACCTTTCCTTCAGTTCGTTGCCGCCCCGGCCTCCTCCACCGGCTGCAGCCCCCGCGGCCGCTCCGGCTCCTGGACCCGTTCCGCCCGCTGCTCCTGCCGTGCCGTCAGCGTCCGCTGCGGCTCCCGCAAAAGGTGCCCACCCGCCGTCGTCCGTTCCGGGAGGCTGCATGCCGCCTCCCGCACCCTGATTCCCTGCGCCGCCACCGCCGCCACCGCCGATGGACAGCTGCGCCTCGGGCGATGCCGTGGCGTCGCCGGTCATGGCGAGGTTGAGGTCCCAGGAAATGACGGAGATCTTCTTGGTGTCCAGGCTGTACCAGAGGTAGTAGTTCTGGCCGGGCCCGGCCATGTCGTCGCCGTTGACCAGCAGGTTCATCGTAGCGGTGTAGCGGGCGAAGGACTCCACATCCACGCGCTCCGCCAGGCCGGCGTCGAATTCCTCGTCGGTGGCTTCGGACAGCCACTTGAGGAAGTCGACGATGGGCTGGACTGTCTCGCTGTCCCCGTTGTTGAGCTGCTTGAACTGGTCCTCGTAGGTGGCCAGGTCGTCGCCTTGGTAGGTGAAGCTGGAGTCGGCATCGGCTTTGTAGAGGACTCCCGGGGTATCGAACAGGGAGTCGGCGTAGTCCTCATCGGGGTTTTCCACCAGCAGCCGGGTCTGGGTGGGGCTGCCGTTCACCGAGTAGGTGGTGTAGGCGTACCTCTGCGTGGCCTGACCGCTGGCCCCCGTGAGGGCAAGGGCCAGCGCCTCATTCAGGACGGGGGAGCCGGGGCGCAACGACACCTCGCCCAGCCCCTGGTAGGTCTGGCCGTCCACGTACTTGTCGAAACGGATCAGCAGGGGCAAGGACTCTGGAACGTCGGAGGAGATCCTGGACGACGCCGCGTTCCCGCCCATCCCGCCGCCACCCGCGCCGTTGCCGCTCAGGCTCCGAAGCGTGGAGTTGCCCTTGAGCCGCACGCCCACGTTGGACACGGTGGTGCCGTCGATGGTGATGTCCGCGGCGATCCAGTCTTTCGACCCGTCGGCCTCATAGGCAGCGATCATCGCGGCGTAGTCGTCCTCGTTCCACGTGACGCTGACGGTGTGGGAGGCGCCCTCCGTGAAAAGGGTGGAGTCCGGCGTCGTGGTGTCCGTGGTGCCGTTGCCGGCATCCACTCCCGCGCTGGCTGACGCTGCGGACGTGGCCTGCGTGCCGGAAGACTCCGCGCCGGCCCCAACACCGCACCCGGTCAGGGCAAGGGCTACCGCCAGGGCGGAGGAGGAAAGGATGGCACCGGGGAAACGTCGCATGGGTCCTGCTTCAGGCTCGGGGATCTGTTCCATCCACGTTCCCGGGCACAGCTGTGCCGTTGCTGTGCTGGTGCCATGCGGCCGGTATGCAAACCGGATGCGCCATCAGACAGCGTCCCCAAACCCGGGTCTAAAGTGCCCCAACTGATGGCGCAACCATCCGACGGGCGCCACGAGTGAGCGGGCGTTTGGGGTTTGGGCGCCACGAGTGAGCGGGCGTTTGGGGTTTGGGCGCCACGAGTGAGCGGGCGTTTGGGGTTTGGGCGCCACGAGTGAGCGGGCGTTTGGGGTTTGGGCGCCACGAGTGAGCGGGCGTTTGGGGTTTGGGCGCCACGAGTGAGCGGGCGTTTGGGCTAGAGGCCGAGTTCTTCCCGCAGCGCCGCGACGTGGCCCTGGGCCTCCACCTGGTACTGCGCGAGGACGGTACGGCCGTCCGGCCCGACCACCACAGTGGAGCGCAGGACGCCTTCGAGGATCTCGCCGTTGACCAGCTTCTCGCCCCAGGCTCCGTACGCCCGGGCCACGGCGTGGTCCTGGTCCGAAAGCAGCGGGAACGTCAGGGCGTGGTCTGCGGTGAAGCCGGCCAGGGCTTCCGGGGCGTCGGGGGAGATGCCGAGGACCTCGTAGCCGTGGCCCTGCAGCGAGGCCAGGTTGTCGCGGAAGTCGCACGCTTCGGTGGTGCAGCCGGGGGTGGCGGCCTTCGGATAGAAATACACGATCACGTTCCGGCCCTGGAAAGACTCGAGCGATACGGGGTTCCCTGCGGCGTCCGGAAGCGTGAAGGTCGGTGCGGGGCTGCCGGGCTGGAGCCGGGCAGTAAAGGGCGCGGTGTTGTTGGGCGCGGTGGTCATGCTGCTCCTCGGTGGGGTTTCAGATGGAGTATTCGGCGGGCCCGCGCACGGTGGCGTGCGGGCCGGGGATGAACTGGTAACCGCCGCCTCGGACGGTTGCCACGGCGTGGCGGGCGTTGCCAAGCTTCCGCCGGATCCGGCCCACGTAGACGTCGATGGACCGGGCGGTGGCGCCGGGGTAATTCAGGAACTCCAGGAATTCCTGAAGCTCCTCCCGGCTGACGGTGCGGGACAGGTGGGTGACCAGGAACCGCAGAACCTTATATTCGACGCCGGTCAGGGAGACCGGCACGCCATCCAGGAGGACGGTATCGGCGGCGAGGTCCACGGCCACGGTGCTGACGGGCCCGGCCGACGGCGGCAGGTAGGCAGCGTCGTCGACTGCGCTGCCTGCCGTCCCGGCTTCCACCGCAGCAGCCGCCGCAGCAGTCCCGGCAGCGTTGCCGCCGGCCTTATCCGTTGGATGGCCGGTTGGATCACCGGTTGGATCACCCGATGAATCACGGGCTGAAGCGCCGGGGTCCTCCGCCGTGGAGGGAGTGCGGGAGGAGTGGTCTGTGGCTCCCTCCCCGGCGGAGGCCCCGGACATGGGGGCTCCGGCGGCAGGCCAGTGGACTTCCGCCTCCGGAGCAGTCTGCAGGGCACGGGCGAGCACCAGTTCGGCGGCCCGGGCCAGGATTTCGGGGCTGGTTCCTTCTTCCGGCACCACCCAGACGGCCAGGCCGCGGGCCACAGCTTTGGGCTGGACCGCCCGCGGGGGCTGGCCTGAACGAGGGGGCTGTGTCATGGAAGGCTCCGCCATTTGCCGGCTGTGGGGCATCCGCGGGCGGGAAGGCATCCCCGAAGGGAAAGCCGCCCGTGGATGGTGTGCTTCCACTGCCATGGCGCGTCCCTAGACGCCGCCGCGGCGGATCAGCTTGCCCGTGGGGGTCTGGCCGTCCACCACGGCGCCGCGCAGGAAAGTCTTGCGGACCACGCCTGCCAGGGTCTTGCCGTCGTAAGGCGTGATGGGGTTCTTGTGCTTGAGTTTGGACACGTCAACCACGAAGGCCTCATCCGGGGCGAAGACCGCGAAGTCGGCGTCGTAGCCCAGGGCCAGCTGCCCCTTGTTGGTGAGGCGGGCCAGGTTGGCGGGCTTCTCCGCCATCCAGGACACCACCTGCTCCAGCGGGATGCCGCGGTGCCGGGCTTCGCTCCAGATCAGGGAGAGGCCCAGCTGCAGCGACGAGACTCCGCCCCAGGCCACGGCAAAGTCGCCGTTTTCCAGGTCCTTGAGGTCCAGTGTGGAGGGGGAGTGGTCCGAGACGATGCAGTCGATGGTGCCGTCCTGAAGGCCCTGCCACAGCAGCTCCCGGTTGGAGGCCTCGCGGATGGGCGGGCAGCACTTGTACGCGGTGGCGCCGTCAGGGATTTCCTCGGCCATGAGGGTCAGGTAGTGCGGGCACGTCTCCACGGTGAGCTTGACGCCGTCGCGCTTTGCCGAGGCGATCATGGGCAGCGCGTCCGACGACGAGAGGTGCAGGATGTGCGCGCGGGCACCGGTCCAGCGGGCCCGTTCGATGACCTCGGCGATGGCCTTGTTCTCGGCGCCGCGGGGGCGGGAGGCCAGGAAGGTTTCGTAGTGGTCGCCGCCGGGGTGCGGTGCCCGGTCGATGGCGTGCGAGTCCTCGGCGTGGACGATCATGAGCGAGTCGAAGGACTTCAGCTCGGCCATGTCCTCTTCCATCTCGTCCGCGTCCAGGTGCGGGAACTCGTCCACGCCGGAGTGGAGGAGGAAGCACTTGAAGCCGAACACGCCGTCGTCGTGCAGCGGGCGCAGGTCCGCCTTGTTGCCGGGGATCGCGCCGCCCCAGAACCCGACGTCGATAAACGCCTGGTCCTCGGCCACCTCGCGCTTGAGCTTGAGGTTGGCCACGGTGGTGGTGGGCGGGACGGAGTTCAGCGGCATGTCGATGATGGTGGTGACGCCGCCTGCTGCTGCGGCGCGGGTGGCGGAGGCGAAGCCTTCCCACTCGGTGCGGCCGGGCTCGTTGACGTGGACGTGGGTGTCCACCAGTCCCGGGAGCAGGGTTTCGTCGTCAGCCAGTTCGATGATCTCGGTGCCGGCCAGGCCGTTGCCCAGCGGCTCGATGGCGACGATCTTGCCGCCGCGGACGCCCACTTCGCGCGGGGCGATGCCGGCGGTGGTGAGGATGCGCTGGCCCCGGATGACCAGGTCAAAACGTTCTTCAGACACGGAGGTCCTCCTTTGTACTTGCAGCGTTGGCGGGCCGTCCGGCCGCCAGCCGCTTGCTGATCTGGGTGCCCAGCTGCTCCAGAAGCTCGCCAGCCTCTGATATGCACCTGTTTACATCGGTTTCGAGTTCGGTCAAAGCGTAGACGTCTTCGAATCCCGCGGCGGCGGCCTGGCTGTGCTCCAGGGTGGTCCGCCCGCACACCGCGATGACGGGGATGCCCCGTGCTGCTGCGGCCCTGGCAACGCCCATGGGGGTCTTGCCGAGCAGGCTCTGTTCGTCCAGGCTGCCTTCGCCGGTGATCACCAGGTCGGCACCGGCCAACCGGTCCGCCAGTTCCGTGAATTCGAGGACGACGTCGATTCCCGGCCGCCGCGTTGCGGCCAGGGCTGCGATGGCGGCGTAGCCCACGCCGCCGGCTGCTCCGGCTCCGGGAGCCTCGGCGGCCTTGACGGCGCGGAATCCGATTTCCCTGGCCAGGACTTCGACAAACCTGGCCAGGGCGGCGTCGAGCATGCCGACGTCTTGTGGTGTGGCACCCTTTTGCGGGCCGAAAACCGCCGCGGCGCCCTGGGCGCCCAGCAGGGGGTTGTCGACGTCGGATGCCAGCACGAAGCGGGTGTCCACCAGGCGGGGTTCAAAGTGGGTGAAGTCGATGCTGTGCAGGTTGGCCAGCGCCGCACCCCCGGGGGGGAGTTCGTTGTTGCGGCTGTCCAGGAACCTGGCGCCGAGGCCCTGCAGGAGCCCAGCACCGCCGTCGGTATTCGCGCTGCCCCCAACGCCCAGCACGATGCGGCGGCAACCCGCGTCCAGCGCGGCACGGATGAGCTGCCCGGTGCCCAGGCTGGTGGCCGTGGTGGCATCCGCCGAGGCGGGCCGGCCGCCGTCCTGTACGCGGGGGACCAGCGCCAGCCCGGATGCTGTGGCCATTTCGATGACGGCGTCGTGGCCCCGGACGGCGAACTCGGTTTCCACCGGCTGCCCGGTGGGCCCGGCCACCGTGGCCGTGCGCCGGGTGAAGCCGGAGCCGACGGCGGCGTCGAGGGTGCCCTCGCCGCCGTCGGCCACCGGAATCCGGAGGACATCCAGGTTCCCGCCTGCTCCGCGCTGCAGGCCCTTTTCCAGGAACCTGCACACCTCCGGGGCGGACAGGGATCCCTTGAACTTGTCCGGGGCAATCACGATCCGCATGGTTACGCCTGCAGTGCCAGGATGGCGGTGGGGGCGTCAGCGGCGGACTCGGCCAGTTCCTCGAACTCGTTGACGGCGTTGATTTCCACACCCATGGAGATGTTGGTGACCTTTTCCAGGATCACTTCCACCACCACGGGAACCTGGAACTCGCCCATCAGGGCCTTGGCCTTGTCGAACGCGGCGCCCAGGTCGTTGGGGTCCTCCACGCGGACGGCCTTGCAGCCCAGGCCCTCGGCCACCTTCAGGTGGTCCACGCCGTAGCCGCGGGTCTCTTCGGACAGGTGCGAGCTGTTGATGTTCTCGAACGCCAGGGAGACGTTCTGCTCCATCTTGAAGCCGCGCTGGGACTGGCGGATCAGGCCCAGGTAGGAGTTGTTCACCACCACGTGGATGTACGGCAGGTTGAACTGCGCACCCACGGCCAGTTCCTCGATCATGAACTGGAAGTCGTAGTCGCCGGAGAGCGCCACCACGGTCTGGTCCGGGTTGGAGCGGGCGACGCCGAGGGCTGCCGGGGCGGTCCAGCCCAGGGGGCCTGCCTGGCCGGCGTTGATCCACTTGCGCGGGCCGAAGACGTGCAGCATCTGCGCGCCGGCGATCTGGGACAGGCCGATGGTGGACACGTAGGTGGTGTCGCGCCCGAAGGACTTGTTCATCTCCTCGTACACGCGCTGCGGCTTGATGGGGATGTTCTCGAAGTGGGTCTTTCGGTGCAGCGAGGCCTTGCGGTCCTGGCATTCGGCAACCCAGGCGCTGTAGTCCGGCAGGGAACCGGCAGCAGCCCGTTCCTTGGCGAGCTCAACGAGCCCTGCCAGCGCCGCGCCGGCGTCGGACGCGATGCCCAGGTCCGGCGAGAACACGCGGCCGATCTGCGTGGGCTCGATGTCGATGTGCACGAACTTGCGGCCGGCCGTGTAGGTCTCCAGGCCGCCGGTGTGGCGGTTGGCCCAGCGGTTGCCGATGCCGATCACGAAGTCGCTCTGCAGGTAGTTCTCGTTGCCATAGCGGTGGCTGGTCTGCAGGCCCACCATGCCGGCCATCAGCTGGTGGTCGTCCGGGATGGTGCCCCAG
The DNA here is from genome assembly GCF_900105535.1 of Pseudarthrobacter equi. Classification (NCBI taxonomy): domain Bacteria; kingdom Bacillati; phylum Actinomycetota; class Actinomycetes; order Micrococcales; family Micrococcaceae; genus Pseudarthrobacter; species Pseudarthrobacter equi. The sequence goes on along the minus strand of NZ_LT629779.1, from coordinate 4,194,821 downwards.
CCCATCAGGGTGGGGATGACGGGAACGTTGAGGGTCTCGGCCAGCTCCACCAGCTGCGCGGAGGCGCCGGCGTTGATGATGCCGCCGCCGGCCACGATCAGCGGGTGCTTGGCGGCGAGCAGCATGTCCAGGGCCTTTTCCAGCTGCTTGCGGGAGGCCTTGGGCTTTTCGACGGGCAGGGGCTCGTAGGTGTCGATGTCGAACTCGATCTCGGCCATCTGCACGTCGATGGGCAGGTCCAGCAGGACGGGGCCGGGGCGGCCGGAGCGCATCAGCTGGAAGGCCTTCTGGAAGGCGCCGGGCACCTGGCCGGGTTCCAGGATGGTCATGGCCATCTTGGTGACGGGTTTGGCGATGGACTCGATGTCCACAGCCTGGAAGTCTTCCTTGTGCAGCTTGGCCACCGGTGCCTGGCCGGTGATGCAGAGCATGGGGATGGAATCTGCCCAGGCGGCGTACAGGCCGGTGATCATGTCGGTGCCGGCGGGGCCCGAGGTGCCGATGCAAATGCCGATGTTGCCGTCCTTGGCGCGGCTGAAGCCGTCGGCCATGTGGCTGGCGCCTTCAACGTGGCGGGCCAGCGTGTGGCGGATGCCGCCGTGGGCGCGCATTGCGGAGTAGAAGGGGTTGATGGCAGCGCCTGGCAGGCCGAACGCCTCGATGGCGCCTTCCTTTTCCAGGATGGCCACCGCTGCATCAACGGTACGCATCTTGCTCATGGTGTGCTCCTTGTTGTGCCCCTTGGGAGGGCGAAGTCTGGGTGTTTTTGGGTGTGCTGAGGGAAGGCCCGGCGGTCGCGGGGCGCTTTGGGGAGGGCCGCCGTCGTAATGGACGACGGCGGCCGGCGTGTCCGTGTCGAAGTGCCCCGTTTTGGCGGGGCTGCTTCAGGCCTGGGTTACTTGCGGCCGCTGAGCTGGAGGACCTGCTTGAAGAGTCCGGAGTGGTCCAGCGCGCCGTCGCCCTGGTTGACGGTGGCGGCGACGAGCTGTGCGACGACGGCGCCGAGGGGGACGGCGACGTTGGCTTCGCGGGCGGCGGCGGTGACGATGCCCAGGTCCTTGTGGTGGAGGGCGAGGCGGAAGCCGGGATCGAAGTTGCGGTCCAGCATTTTCTGGCCCTTCTGGTCCAGGACCTTGGAGCCGGCCAGGCCGCCGCCGAGGACCTTGAGGGCGGCGTCGGTGTCCACGCCGTAGGCCTCAAGGAAAGCGATGGCTTCGCCGAGGACCTCGATGTTGACGGCCACGATCAGCTGGTTTGCAGCCTTGACGGTCTGGCCGGAGCCGGAGGGGCCCACGTGGACGATGGTCTTGCCGACGGCGTTCAGGACGTCCTGGGCATCGTCGAAGTCTGCCTTCTCGCCGCCCACCATGATGGAGAGCACGGCGTCGATGGCGCCCTGCTCGCCGCCGGAGACCGGGGCGTCGAGGGGGCGGATGCCGGCTTCGCGGGCGTCATCGGAAAGGCGCTTGGCGACGTCGGGGCGGATGCTGGAGGCGTCGATCCACAGGGTGCCCTGCTTGGCGTTGGCGAAGACGCCGTCCTTGCCGCTGACTACGCCCTCAACGTCGGGGGAGTCCGGCACCATGGTGATGACGACGTCGGCATCCTTGACGGCGTCCGCGATGCTCGAGGCGCCCTGGCCGCCCTCGGAGACCAGCTTGTCGATCTTGTCCTGGCTGCGGTTGAACCCGGTGACGGTGTGGCCGGCTTTGACCAGGTTGATGGCCATGGGCAGGCCCATGATTCCGAGTCCGATGACTGCAACGTTGCTCATGATGGTTCTCTTTCTGGAAAGTCTGCGGGGGATTACTTGGCGGCGTGTTCGCGGATGGCCCAGCTGAAGGCCGTTTCCTGCGGTTCCTTGTACTCGAGGCCGATGTAGCCGTCGTAGCCGAGTTCGCGGCTGCGGGCGATCCATTCGCCCAGCGGGAGTGTGCCGGTGCCGGGTGCGCCGCGGCCGGGGTTGTCCGCGATCTGGATGTGGCCGAAGTCCTTGGCGTGGTTTTCGATGACCGATTCGACGTCGTCGCCGTTGACTGCCAGGTGGTAGAAGTCGGCGAGGAGCTTGATGTTCCCGACGCCGGCTTCCGCCTTGACGCGGGCGATGACCCTGAGTGCGTCGTCGGCGGTGAGGAGCGGGTACCTGGGTGCGCCGCTGACGGGTTCGAGGAGGACGGTGCCGCCGATGCGGGCCACGCCTTCAGCTGCTGCCACGAGGTTCCTGACGGCGAGTTCGTCCTGCTCTTCGGGGGTGAATTCGTCCTGCCGGTTGCCGTAGAGGGCGTTGAAGGCCGTGCAACCGAGGCGCTCGCCGATGCCGGCCACCACGTCGATGTTGTCCTTGAACTCGGAGCAGCGTCCCTTCCAGGAGACCAGGCCGCGGTCACCGCCGGGCATGTTGCCGGCGTTGAAGTTCAGGCCGGTGAGCTGCACACCCGCGTCCGTGATGGCGTTCTCGAACTTGGCGATCTCGCTGTCGGCAGGGACTGAGGTCTCGAAGGGCCACCAGAACTCGACGGCGTCGAAGCCTGCTGCCTTGGCCGCCGCGGGGCGCTCGAGCAGGGGCAGTTCCGTGAGGAGGATGGAGCAGTTCACTGTGTACGTCATCGTAGGTCCTTCCGAGGGAGGGGCTTTGATCTATCTTCCCTTGCGGTCAGCGTGGGGACCGTCGCCGGTTCTTTGCTTTATTCCGCTTTGTGGAATTTAGATTCTGCTTTATGAAAAGTGTAGGGAAGTGTGGGGCATGGAGTCAAGGGGGCGGGATGGTGTGAGGGGCCACGGCAGCCGCATGTCCGGCGGCCCGCCAACATATACTCCGAACATGCCAACCACGCGCCTCAGCCGAGACACCCAAGTGACGCCACCAGCCCCCACACGATCCGGGGCGGAGCTGTGAGCGGCGGACTCGTCGCCCTGCTCGACGACATTGCGGCCCTGGCGCGTATCGCAGCGGCCTCGGTGGACGACGTCGCAGCCGGGGCAGCCAAGGCCGGTGCGAAGGCGGCGGGCGTGGTCATCGACGACGCTGCCGTCACCCCGCAGTACGTCTCCGGGGCCGACCCGTCCCGCGAGCTGCCGATGATCAAGAAGATCTTCTGGGGTTCGCTGCGCAACAAGCTCCTGATCATCCTGCCCGCGCTGCTCCTGATCAGTGCCTTCATCCCGTGGACCATTCCGTTCATCCTGATGCTCGGCGGCACCTACCTCTGCTACGAGGGTGCGGAGAAGGTGTGGCACAAGCTCCGCGGCCACCACTCAGCGGATGAGGATTCGCCTGCCGTTGACCGGGGTCCCGAGGCGGAGTCCAAAGTGGTCAAGGGCGCCATCACCACCGACTTCATCCTGTCCTGCGAGATCATGGTGATCGCCATGAACGAGGTCCCCGATGCCTCCCTGTGGGTGCGGGCGCTCATCCTCATCGTCGTCGCGATTGTGATCACCGTGGCCGTCTACGGCGCCGTGGCGCTCATCGTCAAGATGGACGACGTCGGCATGCACCTGGCCGCGAAGGATTCCGCGGGCTCCCAGCGCTTCGGCGAGCTCCTGGTCCGGGGGATGCCCGCAGTGCTCGGCGCCATCACCTTCATCGGAACCATCGCCATGCTCTGGGTGGGCGGCCACATCATGCTGCAGGGAACGCATGATCTCGGCTGGCACACCCTGTACGACCTGGTCCATGCCCTCGAGCACCCGTTCGCCGGCTTCGCGGTAGTGGGCGGCTTCCTGGCCTGGCTGGTGAACACCCTGTGTTCCGCAGTGCTGGGTGTCATCTGGGGAACCATCGTGATGGCTGTGGTGACGCCGCTGCTCAAGGCGCTGCCGTCCAACAAGGCCAAGGCTAATGAAGACCATGGTCACGGTCACGCAGACAGTGCCGCGGCGGACGGCAACCACGCCGCCGCAGCCCAGCCGCCGGCGAAGAACGACGGCGGAACGGCCTCCTAGCCGCAGCGCACCGATGCAGGTGCGAACGAAAAGAGAACAACGACGGCGGGCTCCGCACCAGATCAGGTGCGGAGCCCGCCGTCGTCGGTGAAGCCTGTGCGGCCCTAGTGCGTGAGGTCCTTGCCCTTCGTCTCAGGGATGCTGAAGACGAATGCGGCGCTGATGACCAGCAGCACCACCGCGTAGACATTGAACACCTGGGGTGCCCCGAGTGAGGTACCCAGCCACTGCTGCAGGTAGGGTGCGGTGCCGCCGAACACTGCCACGCAGATGGAGTACGGGACGCCCACGCCAACGGTGCGGATCGAGGTCGGGAACAGCTCGGCGTAGACGGCGGGAACGATGGCGGCGCTCGCAGCGATGAAAATCAGCATGACGGACATCGATACCGCCAGCTGCCACGCGGAATCCTTCAGCAGCCAGGTCATCGGGAAGTGGAACACCGCAGAGCCGATGGCGCCGGCCCACAGCACCTTCTTGCGGCCGATGCGGTCCGAGAGCTTGCCCCAGACGGGAAGGGCGGCAATGAACACGATGTTGGCAACCACGCCGGCCCACAGGGCTTCGCCGCGGTCGATCTTCAGCGCGGTGGTGGCGTAGCTCGGTGCCACGACGCCCCAGATGTAGTAGATCACCGTCAGGCCGACGGTCAGCCCGATCACCTGCAGGGCCTGCTTGCGGTACTGGACAACCTGCGGCCAGATCGGGGCACGCTTCTCCGTCTTTGACTCGCCCTCAAACGCCTCGGTCTCGTGCAGCCGTGACCGCATGATCAGCGCGTACAGGCCCATCGCGGCGCCCAGCAGGAACGGGATCCGCCAGCCCCAGGCATTCATGGCCTCGGCAGTCATTGTCATGTTCAGGACTGCGCCCAGCAGGGTGCCGAACAGGATGCCTACGGTTCCCGACGTGTAGATGAGGGTGGCCCAGAATCCGCGGTGCTCCTTGGGGGCCATCTCGGACAGGTACGTCTGCGACGACGGGAGCTCGCCGCCGTGCGCCAGGCCCTGGACCAGCCGGGCCACCAGGAGCATCAGGGATGCCCAGGCGCCGACGGCGGCGAAGGTGGGCGCAACGCCGATCATCAGGCTGCCCAGGGAGGCGAGGCCGACGGCGAGGGTCATGGACGCTTTGCGGCCCACCCTGTCTCCGATCCAGCCGAAGAGGAAGCCGCCGAACGGGCGTGCCACGAAGCCGACGGCGAAGATCGCCAGGGTGGACAGCACGGCCGAAGCCGGGTCCTGCTTGCTGAACAACTGGCTGGCGATGAACGGGGTGAAAGTGGCGTAGATGGCCCAGTCGTACCATTCGACGGCGTTGCCGATGCCGGTGCCGACGACGGTCTTGGCGGTGGACATGCGTCCAGTCTGCTGCTTGGTTACTGCAATGGACATGGTGGCTTCCTGGTGGTCGGTTCGGGTGGTGGTGCCGGGCAGCGGCGCTGCTGCCGGCTGTGAATCTTGTCGGCTATGAAGCTGCGGCGAGGGTGGCCAGCCGCGAGATGGCGAGCTGGGCGTAGAGCGCGGCTCCATCAGCCAGCACGCCGTCGTCGAACGTTGCGTAGGGGGAGTGGTTGAACGGTGAGGCGGCATGGTCCGCCCCGGGAGCGACTGCGCTGAGCCCGATAAAGGTTCCGGGGACCTCGGCCAGCACCCGGGAGAAGTCCTCGGAACCGCTGAGCGGGGTGGCCCACCGGGCCAGCCGGCGCTCGCCGAAGAGGTTGCCGATGACTTTCTCGGCGGTGTGCGTTTCGTCCTCGTTGGTGATGGTGAGCGGGTACTCCTGCAGGTAGTCGACGGCGACCTCCACCCCGTGTGCGGCGGCGATCCCCTTGAGCAGGCGCGGCACTGCCTCCATCATCTTCACGCGGGACGCTTCGGAGAACGTCCGGATGGTGGCCTCGATGCGGGCCGACTCCGGGATGACGTTCCGTTTGGTGCCGGCATGCAGCACGCCCACGGACAGGACCACGGGATCGAACATGTTGAACTGCCGGGTGACCATCACCTGCAGGGCGGTCACCATTTCCGCTGCCACCGTCACGGGGTCCTTGGCCGAGTGCGGTGCCGAACCGTGGCCGCCGGCGCCCAGCACGGTGACCTCCAGCCCGTCCGAGGCGCTGAGCATGACGCCCGGCTTGGTGCAGAACGTGCCGTGCGGCTCCAACGAGGAGAACACGTGCATGCCGTAGGCCGCCTGGACGCGGGGGCCGGCGGCGTCCAGGACACCTTCGCGGAGCATGTAGCTGGCGCCGTCGAAACCTTCCTCGCCCGGCTGGAACATGAGGACGACGTCGCCGGCCAGCTGGTGCTGCTTCTCGGCCAGGAGGGTGGCGGCTCCGGCCAGCATGGACGTGTGCAGGTCGTGGCCGCAGGCGTGCATGGCGCCCTCGGCCTGGGAGGTGAAGTCCACCCCGGTCTTCTCCTGGACGGGAAGGCCGTCCATGTCCGCACGGAGCAGGACCGCGGGCCGCTGCGCGGCGGGCTCCTGTGGACCTCCGTCTTCACCGCGGCCGGCTCCTCCGCGCAGCACCGCTGTCACCGACGTCGTGTCCTTGCCCAAGGTGATTTCGAAAGGGAGGCCGTCCAATGCCTTGAGGACCTTCTCCTGGGTCCGGGGAAGTTGGAGACCGATTTCCGGTTGCCGGTGCAGGTCGTGGCGCAGGCGGACCAGGTCTTCCTGCAGGTCCTTGGCATCGGTGGTAATCGTCATTCCAGCTCCTCGGCGTCGGTCAGTCCTTCTCGTCGACTATTCTGGAGTGGCGTGGTTCACATTCGCGTTCAGCGCAGGAAATATGCTGCACGAACGGGTTTTCCCCACGATTCATGCACTACGAAGAAGGCGATCCCATGGAGCTCAGCGAGGAGGATCTTGCCCTGATCCAGGTCCTGCAGACCTCACCGAGGTTGGGCTGGGCTGATGCGGCCAAAGTACTGGACGTTCACGCCACCACCCTCGCGGCCCGGTGGGAGCGGCTGAAATCCAGTGGTACCGCCTGGGTGACGGCCCACCTGGCGGGTGATCCGCAGCAGATGCTCCTGGCCTTCGTGGCCGTTGACTGCGAGATGAACCAGCGGGAAGCCGTGACCGCGCAGCTCACCGCCATTCCGGAGATCGTCACCGTCGAGGAAGCCGCGAGCCACCGGGACCTCATGCTTACGGTGATCACCAAAACACTTGAGGAGTTCAGCGAGAAGGTGGTGGCCCGGCTCAAGGCCATCGACGGGCTGACCAAGTACCAGACCGCGCTGTGCACCCGGCTGCACAGCAGCGGTGATGCCTGGCGGCTCAACATTCTCGACAAATCACAGCAGGCGACGCTGCGGACGCTCGGAAACCAGGCCGCGTCCGGCGGCAGCCCTGCGGCGGCCCAGCTTCCTGCCAGCCACCTGGATTTGCTTCCCTACCTGGCGCGGGACGGCAGGGCCACCGCAGCGGAGATTGCCCGCGGCCTGGGACGTCAGCCTGCCACGGTGCAGCGGCAGCTCAACCGGGTGCTGGGCAGCGGCATCCTGCTGTTCCGCTGCGAGGTGGCCCAGGGGCTGTCCTCCTACCCCGTGACCTGCCAGTGGTTCGCCAATGTGCCGGCAGGCCGGCACGAGGAAGCAGCGGCAGCCATCCGCACCATCAGTAACGTCAGGCTCAGTGCCTCCACCACCGGGCCCACGAACTTCGTGATCATCATGTGGCTGCATTCCCTGGCCGATGTCATGACGGCGGAACTGACGCTGCAGCAAAAGGTCCCCGGCATCGACCTGGTGGAGAGCGTGGTCATGCTCAGCACCGTCAAACGCGTGGGCTGGCTGCTGAACCGGGATACGACGGCGAGTGGCGCCGTCGTCCATGCCGGCGGCCTGGAGATGGCCGGCTGAGGCACGTCCCCGGCGGCCGGTGCGGGCGGCGGTGACAGAGGTGAGCCAGGGGCTTGGCCCCTGGCTCGGGTGCGGGTAGATCCCTAACGGTTCACTTAGCCCTAGCGGTGTACGTCAGCTACCGGGCTCTTTTCCCACCGGGTCCAGTCGGACCAGTGTCCCCTGTCGTCCCTCACGCGGAAGGAGACGATGTGGTAAACCTCTTCGCCACCCCTGCGGTCAAGGTTCGGCACCCGGTCAACGCTGTGGAGGGTCCTGGCGCCGTCGTGCCGGTTGAAGTGCTCGTAGAAGTAGGAGCCGCCCAGGAAGTCGTCGCTGTGACGCGGGCCGCGCTCGTCCTCATAGCGCAGCTGGCGGATCTGGACGGTCCGCTCGCCATAACAGTCGACCTTGATCTTGAAGTCGACTCTGTTGCCGCGCAGGTCGGTCGGCGCCAGGGGGTCCACGGTACAACCGCTTCTGTGGTTGTCGTTGGCCTGGGCCGGTGTGGCCACTGCCGCCGCGCCTCCAAGGAGGCCCAGCGTGAGAGCTGGAACCAGCGCCATTTTTGCCCTGATGGACCGGGTTTTGAGTGTTGGAGTGATTGACATTTTATTGCTCCTGGAAAGGATGCGTTTTCCCATTTGCGCAGGGTGCGAGTGTCCCTGCGAAGGCAGCGCTGAGCGCGCGACCGGGCAAGTCGCGATTGACCAGTGTGGCGGCCGCAGCCTGCCTGTCCCATTTCAAACAGCACGCCCGACTAAGCGGGGGGCTTGACTCCCCGGAGTTTGTGTTCCGGTCATTAAAGCGTGGACCCGAACACTGTCATATTCCATATGCCGAAGTACCTTTTTGGCTGGTTTTTACGGTCCGCTCAGGGAGCCGCTCAGGGTGACGCAGCTGCCAGGAATTTTCCATTGACTTCAGGTCCGGCAGGGTTACGGTAAGAGGTAACCAGCTGTCTGGCAAATGGGCATGCGCCGGGGGCAAAGGCGCATGCGGCGATAGGTCTCGATCTCCACAAAACCGCTTCATCGGTATCCAATACATGGCCCGCTCCACAGTGGGCTTCCATCCCCTGATCCACAGAATGTGTTCCGGTGACCGCTAATTTCATCAGAGCTCTGGCAGTGAAATCACTTGATCTTCCGGACCGGAAGCGCTGCCCGGACAAGGCCGAGTTCGACCTTGTCACCGTTGACGACTACACCGTGGCCCGCCTGATCCTCGCCCCTGGCTGGCGCTGGTCGGAATCCGCCAAGCCCGCAGAGCTGACGGCCTTCTGCGAGCATCACCACCTGGGGTACTGCATCTCAGGCCGGCTCGATATCGAAACGTCCGACGGCGGGTCCTCGTCAATCCACGCACACGATACCTACGCGCTCCCTCCCGGGCATGACGAGTGGGTGGTGGGCGACGAGCCGTTCGTCGCCGTCGAATTCCTTGGCGCTGCATCCTTCGGGCGGCCGCGAAGCTACGGCATGCATGCGCTGATGTAGGTCCGTCAGGTTCGAGCCGGGTTCACTCCTGCGCTGCGGGGGTTGCGTGCCTGCGGCGCACTTCCAGGGCGCCTGCTCCCACGAGTCCGATGCCCAGTGCCAGCGCCACGGTCGGTCCGCCTCCGCCGCCAGGCCCCAGGGTGGCTGCGAGGATCTGGCGGGCCAGGAGGCCCATCTCGCTGACGTCGCCCAAAGAGCCGCGAGTACCCAGCACGTAATTGATGCTGGTGAAGAGCGCAGGAACAAGCCACAGCAGCAGAAGGTTGGCAGCCCACACCAGAAGGCGTACGAATGGCCGCACCCCACACCAGGCAAGGGCCAGCCCCACCACAACGGCCGGAAGCCAGCGCCAGGCAAGCGTCAGGGGAATGGGAACACCTTGCGGGCCCGCCAAGTAGGTGGCAGCGGCGGCCAGCCAGGAAGCAGCCGGGACAGCCATCAGTCCGATTCCCAAGGCTGCCACAGGCTTGGAGCGTGCAGCCAGCATAAGCAAGGCCACTGCAGCCGCCGCGATGGCGGTCAGTGTGCCCGCCAGCAGCCCTGTGAAGTAGATGGTGGCCATCGAACCCCCAAGCAGGCCAGCACCCAGCACGGCGAACGCCTGCAGTACGGCGATGCCCTGGACAAGTGCCATACCTGCCACAGCGAAGCCCGATGCAAGTCCACGCCGGGCCGGCCTCCACACCCGCACAGCCAAGCCGGCCAGGGCACCACCCAGCGTCAGTAGCGCCACGATGGTGGTGGTTTGGTACTGGCTGAGGGGAAGGAACGCCACCGGCATCGCCTCCGGCAAAACCTCGGCCGCCCACAGGTTCTGCAAAGGCAACCGCGCCCCGGTAACCAGCCACGGGACCAACCCGAGGAGGGCGGACAGGATGCCCAACAGCAGGGCGATAGCTGCTTCTGCCGCAGCACCGCGGGCGGGCGTAGTGGCCGGGGCGGATGCAGCGTCCGGTGGGGGAAATTTCACGGCGGGCCTTTGATTGCGGATTCGCTTCCCACCGGCTGGTGGAAGAAAGCCAAGATCGATATTCTACATCGTCTGGATTAAAGCCTTCTCGGGGTGTGCCCGGACTGCCTCAGGCAGCCGTACCGCCCGCGCTGGTCGCGCTGCCCGCGGTGACGACGGTCGCCGCGGCGCCGGCATCCAGCCAAGTCTGCTTTCCCCTGCCCGTGTCCGGCTGCAATCCTGCGTTCGTTCAGCCAGGACTGCCATGGCCGTTTCCGGCCCTATTGAACAGCAGGGTTCCCCGCTATGCTCTGGGTGCATCGACTGCATACGAGATTTCGGGGTAAGGGAGTTCCATGAAACCGCTGCCTGCGCTTGAGCTAGTAACCCGCTTTGAGGACGCCGAATGGCTTGATCCAGTGGCCAAGAGCGTGCGGAAGGCAGTCAAGAAAATCATCCCGCCCGGCTGGATGCGCGACGTCCTGCACGGCGTCCCCGTGGGACACCCCGTGCACCCGCTGGCCGTTCAGGTCCCCATGGGCGCGTGGATATCGGCCGCAGTTCTCGACGCTGTTCCCGGGACCGAGCAGGCGGCAAAGATCCTGGTGGGTGTGGGCGCCCTGAGCGCCGTTCCGTCGGCCGTGGCCGGATTCACGGACTGGACGCAGTTGCATCCCCAGCAGCAGCGCGTGGGGCTGATCCATGCGGCAGCCAACATTGCGGCTACAACCCTGTACTCGGCATCGTTGGTCCAGCGCGCCAGGGGCAGCCACTCGAGCGGCAAGGTGCTGGGCTACCTGGGCCTCGCCGTGGTGAGCGGCGGAGGCTTCCTTGGCGGCCATCTGACGTACCGGCAGGCAGCCGGCGTGAACCACAGCGAAGAGATTCCGCACCGGTTCCCATCGGGGTGGCATGCCCTGGCGCCGCTTGCGGAATTGCCCGACGGAAAGCTCGACAAGCGCGTGGTCGCCGGGCTGAACCTGCTTGTCTTCCGCGAAGGGGACAGCGTCAGCGTGCTCTCCGACGTTTGCAGCCACCTCTCCGGCCCGCTGCACGAGGGCAAGCTGAAGAGCTCCAACCTTGCGGACGACGGCGGCCCCTGCGTCGTCTGCCCCTGGCACCGGAGCACGTTCTCCCTCCGGACCGGCGAAGTTGTTGCAGGTCCGGCCACAGCGAGACAGCCGCGGTTCGACACCCGCATCACCGATGGCATTGTGGAGGTCAGCCTTCCCGGAGCGGATGGGTAAGAACTGCCGACAAATCATGATTGCCGACGAACCACGCCCTTTTGTCAGGCCGTGGCTGCTGACGGGGCACGCAGCAATGCCTGACGGGCGACTAGTAGGTCCGCCTTGCGGCTGCCTCGATTCACGCGGCGAGGTAGTCCGTGAGTGCTTGTTCGAGCGGGCTTAGTTCTTCCGGTTGGTTGCCTGACGGCGCGCCTGATTCTCTGGTCGAGCCGGGCCCACCCGCAGCGACAACGTCTCCGGCGGGCGCAAGGTCTCCAACTGGCCCAAGGTCTCCGACCGTTCTCAGGTGTCTGTCCGGTGCCGTGCCTGCCCCCGCTGCCGTGCCAGGCTTTTCAGCTGGGTCGGGCGCTTCAGCCGTGACTGGGTCTCCGGTCAGGGCTTGGTCCTGTTCGGGGAGTCGGGGTGGCCAGTGGGGTGGTTGGGGGTCGGGGTGTTGGCCCGGGTAGTGGCGGCCTGTGGGTGAGGTCCAGCCGGGTGGTTCGGTTGTGGTGGCTGGTGTGGGGGTCCAGCCGCTGTGGTGTTTGAGACGGTGATGTTTGGGGCAGAGCTGTGCCAGGTTGCTGACTCCTGTTGTGCCGTGGTGTTGCCAGGCGGTGAGGTGGTCGGTGTCGTTGTCCGTGGTGGGGTTGGTGCAGCCGGGGAACGTGCAGTGTCCGTCGCGCATCCTGATCCAGCGTTTCATCGCCTCCGACAACCGGTAACTGGTCCTGCCAATCTCGAGCGGCGCACCGGTACGGGGGTCGACGAGGACCCGGTAAAACGAGGTCGCCCCGTCGGCGACGAGTTTGCGGGCCATGGCTGCCGGGATTGGCCCGTATCCGTCGAGGTCTGCCGGTTCGTCGGTGCTGCCCAACATTGTAAATATCGGGATAGTGACCAGCACGTCGGCTTTCGGCGCGGGGATCTTGCTGAGGTCAACGAAGTATGGGTCGGTCCCGGCGCCGGTTTCCTGGCCATCGATGGACCGGCCTGTGGCAGCGGCCCCGGTGTGGGCGCTCAAGAGGAGCGCTGCTGCGGTGTCCGGCCGCAACTGGGTAAGGGTGCGGGTTTCGCCGGGGCCTTGGAGGCCGCGGGCGATGGCCGTGGTTTTGTTCCAGATGGCGCAGGCGGTGTCCCCGGGCAGGACCAGGGTAATTGTTGCCATCCCATCGGCGTCGGGGCGGTACTCCATCCGCCGCTCCGCCACACACTTCGCATGCCGGATTGCAACGGAGGCGGGGTAGCTGCGTTCTCGCCAGGTCCTGACTTTCCGGCGGAACAGGTGCGCCACCAGGTCACCCGGCGCAGACCCGCGGGCCGGGTTCGGGGCGTCCGGGTCGAAGAAATGCGCCACCAACGCCTCAGCATTCTCGGGGGCGAGGCAGTCCGTTTCGTCGGCCACGATCACCGCGTGCCGCCACGACACCGCACCCGCCGCCAGTGCCGCCGCTACCGCCGGCATCGCACAGACCTTGCGGGACTGGCTGATGAACGCCGCCGCGGCGCCAGGGCTGAGGGTTAAGACCCCGGCGACCTCCGCCGTCGTGGACATCTCAACGAACGCCCGCTCCGAACCTGTGGCCTCCGGCGGTGTCATCGCCTCCTGGAACTCCGCGAAATCCGTGGCGTCCGCTGCCATTCCGGCCGCGGCCTGGGCCGCCAACTGCTTCCAGAACGCCAGCCGCTGCAGCCGAAGCTCCGACTTCCGCTCCAACACATCGATTGCTTCACGGGCCACGGTGTCAGGGGCATCCCGGTCCAGCTCGAACTCACCCAGAAACAACGCGTCGAGGCCGGCGACAGTGGCCCGAAGACCCTCCATCGCCGCTGCCCCAACCACTGCGTTTCCCATAAAGGCATCATCGCGCGAGGGTCTGACATTCAGGGGCTGCTCCAACTCATCTCTAACTCATCGCCGGATTCTCACCAGCAACGCAGTGAAACCGGCAACGCAGCAGAACCGGCTGTGCAGCAGAACCAGCCCGGCACCCTTACACGAGCGGGGAGACCCATTCGCCGTGCCGGAGCACCCCGGTGAGCGCAAGCCCGCTGTCAACCACCACAACGTCGGCAAGCATCCCGGCGGCAAGGTCGCCCACCTCGGAAGACAGGCCGAGGACTGCGGCCGGAACACTGCTCGCCGCCAGCACCGCATCCTGCAGCGGGACCCCGGCGGCCACGGACACCCTCACCACATCCAGCAGCGTGGCCGTACCGCCGGCGATGGCACCCGTGGCGTCCACCCGTGCCACGCCCTGCTCAACGGTGACCGCCAGGCTCCCAAGCCGGTAGCCGCCGTCGTGCAGTCCCGTCGCGGCCATCGAATCGGTGACCAGTGCGACGTTCCCTGCACCCACCAGGTCGAACACCAGCTTGGTGGTCTCGGGAGCCACGTGGACGCCGTCGCCGATCAGTTCCACCACTGCCTGCCCGCCGCGGGCGGCGCTGAGGCTTGCTGCAACGGGGCCGGGGGACCGGTGGTGCAGCGGCGGCATGGCGTTGAACAGATGCGTCACTGTGGGCCGCAGCCTGCCCGTGCCGTTGGACGAACTACCAAGTTCCACAGCGGCACGGCTGAGGAACGCCGCGGCAGTGGAATGCCCGGCGGCCGTGTGCCCCAGCGATGGGATCACCCCGCGTGAGGCCAGCAGATCCAGGAGCGCGGATGCGCCCGGAAGCTCTGCGGCGAGCGTCATGGATGCCAGGGAGGTCCCGGCGGCTTCCAGCAATTGCTCCATCAGGGTGGTGTCTGGTTCCAGCAGCAACCCGGGGTCGTGGGCGCCGCACTGGGACGAAGCCAGGAAGGGCCCCTCAAGGTGGGACCCGGCAGTCAGACCTTCGCCGGCCACCGTCCGTAGGGCAGTCAGATTGCGCAGCAGGTCCCGCGGCGACCCCGTCACCAGGCTGGCCAGCAGCGTTGTGGTGCCCCGGCTGTGCAGGTACTGTGCCGCGGCCCGGGCGCCGTCCACAGATCCTTCCGAAAAGTCGTTGCCGTGCGCGCCGTGGCAATGCAGGTCCACCAGGCCGGGGAGGAGGATGCGTGCTGCGGCAGCGGGATCGCGGGCAGGCAGGGACCCTCCGGGGAAGTCCGACGCCGGACCCGCGTACGTGATGCGGCGGCCGTCCACAGCCACCACACCATCGGCGATGTCCAGGCGTCCGGTGACCACACGCCCGCGCAGGATCAGTTCATTGTTCACGTCGTCTGGCCTCCCGCAGCGGATTATTCCACAGCAGGATGCCCCGGCCGGTTACCGGCCGGGGCATCCTGGGTTCAGCGCAGGGACCTCGCGTCCCTGCGTCAATGTGTCAGGCCACCAGTTCCGCGTCGGCCGCGACCGCAGGACGCCGCGCAGCCCTGGTGCGCAGGGCGAGCATCAGCACGGCACCGATCAGGGCGGGTGCCGCGAATGCCATGGCGGCCACGGGTACTCCGCCACCAAAGCCCACCAGCAACGCGCCGTAGGTGGGCCCGGCAATAGCGCCGAGACGGCCCACGGCCAAAGCCCACCCCAGGCCGGTGGCTCGCGTAGCGGCAGGGTAGTACTGGGCAATAAAGTCGTTGATCATGTTCTGTGTTCCCAGTCCGCCAAAACCCGCGACGGCGGCAAGTACCGTCATGAGGGCGGCCGGCGGGTTGGTGGACATCAGCAGGAGGGCTGCCGCCGCGCTCACGAAGCCGACGATCACCAGCGGCCGTGGCCCGAACTTCTGGCTGGCGATGGACGCAAGGACGGTGCCGACGACGGCGCCCACCGAGTAGGCCAGCAGGAACGACACGGAAGAGCCGACGCCGAAGCCGGCCGTCCGCATGATCTGGGGGAGCCAGGTGCTGACGCCGAAGATCGTCAGCAGGCTCAGGATGGTAACGGCCCACAACAGGACGGTGGTCCGGGCCGTCCCCTCGGCGAACAGGGCACGCGTGGGCGAGATCCTGGCGGAAGGGACGGCGGATGAGATCGGGGCGGCGGCGCTGCCGGGCAGCCCGTAAGCGGCTTCGAGCCTGTCCGCCTCGGCGGTGCGGAGCTGGGTGCGGAGGAACGACGGCGATTCCGGCAGCAGGAACCAGGCGAACGGGACGATCAACAGGCCGGCAGCGCCGATGGCATACACCGGGCGGAAGCCGCTTCCCTCCAGGAGGGCCAGCGAACTGAGGGATGCCACCACGGTCCCCACGGCCGGGCCCGTCAGCACGGCGCCGAGCACCAGCGATTTCTTGCCGGGCGGGGCGAACTCGTTGGTGAGGGCCACCGCCGTCGGAAGCAAACCGCCCACGCCGAAGCATGCGACAAAGCGGAACACCGCAAAAAGCTCCCAGCTGGGCGCTGCGGCGCAGGCCAGCATGGCCAGCGAGAAGAGGGCAAGGGCGCTGACAAAGATGCGGCGCCGGCCCAGCCGGTCCGTCAGTGTGCCGACGATCAGGGAGCCAAGCAGCATCCCCACGAGCGCAATGGAGCCGACGGCACCAGCGGCGGCGGGGGTGACGTTGAACGGCGGATGTCCAATCAGGCCTGGGAGGGTGGCGCCGTAGACGTAGAGGTCGTAGCCGTCCGCGAGCAGGCCAAGCCAGCACAGCACGAAGATGACGGCCAGGGATTTCCTGGGGGCATTGGAGTTCATCGTTGATTCCAATCGGATAAGACGCCAGGCAGTCCCCGGCGGGTCGTCCATCAGCATGCCCGCCGGTGGGCATCGCCGAAATCGTACTTTTCACTGAGTGAAAATGCACTTTGTGTCACGGGCCACAAAGTAGAGCCTCGAAGAAGGTAAGGGCGTCAATCAAAGGTGAGGGGAGGCCACGTGGTGGGAGCACGCAATGCGGCGGGGGCCGTGCCGGGGGTTCCCGGGCAGCCCGTGGTGGTCCGCGCGCTCAGCCTGCTGGCCCAGTTCACCGAACAGCGGAGGGCCCTCAACCTGTCCGAGCTGTCCCGCCTCGCGGACCTGGCGCCCGCCACCGCACTGCGCATGGTGCGCCACCTGACGGAATGGGGAGCGCTGGAAAAGCTGGAGGACGGGCGCTACGTGGTGGGAGTGCGGCTGTGGGAGATTGCGTCGCTGTCGCCCCGCGGCCACGGCGTCCGGCAGATCGCCCTGCCCTACCTCGAGGATCTTTACGAAGTGACCCGCCACCACGTCCTTCTTGCCGTTCGCGAAGGCCATGAGGCTGTCCTGATCGACAGGCTCTCCTCGCGCACCGCCACCGAAGTCGCGTACAGGGTAGGTGGCCGGATGCCCCTGTCCACCACCGCCGTCGGGCAGGTCCTCCTGGCCTACGCCGCCCCGGACGTGCAGGCAGAACTGCTGGCGCAGCCGGAAGCGCAGGACGTCGGACCGGGCAGGGTCCCCGCCAAGGACCTGCGTGCCCTGCTGGCCGAGGTCAAGCAGGCGGGCGCCGCCGTCGTGAGGCGTACCCATCCGTCGCAGACGGTATCCGTGGCGGCACCCATCCGGGGCGCCGGCGGCGACGTTGTGGCGGCGCTGTCCATCGTGGTGCCCGATGCCGCCACCCAGGCGCATGAAATGGTGCCGCTGGTGCGTGCCTCGGCCCTCGCCATCTCCCGGAGCCTGGGGCACCAGGGGAAAGCCAGCGGCGCGTGGCGGCATCCGGTGGCGCTATAGCGCGACGGGACGATGCGCGCATGACAGCAGGCGGGCAGGCCCTGGTGGTCCTGCCCGCCTGTTTCGTGCGCAATGGGGTGGCCGCTGAGAGAGCGGCCGGGTTGGCAATGCTCAGTCCGGGCTGCTGTCCGTGCCGGCACGGGTTGACTTGCTCATCTGGAACCGCGGAATGTCGCCGGGGTTGGGGCCGCCGCGGAACTTGGGTGACGGGGCCTGGCCCTCGCTGATCCGCTGCAGTTCCTGGTCCTGGAAGTCTTCTTCCTTGCCGAGCATCACCGCGGAGTCGTGGTTGGTGATTTCGCCCTTGAAGGCCCGGACCATGACGCTGCGGTCAAACTGGCCTTCCCACTTGGAGACCACGAAGGTGGCTACGCAGTTGCCCAGCAGGTTGACCACCACGCGCATGGAGTCCATCAGCCGGTCCGCACCGAGCAGGAGCGCCACGCCGGCCACCGGGAAGATCCCCAGCGCGGCGGCCGTGGCGGAGAGCGCCAGGAAGGACGAGCCCGGGACGCCCGCCATGCCCTTGGACGTGAGCAGCAGGACGCCCAGTGCGGCAAGCTGCTGGCCGAGGTCCAGGTTGTGGCCGAAGGCCTGCGCCAGGAAGAGCAGGGAAATCGAGAGGTAGATGGCTGCGCCGTCGAGGTTGAAGGAGTATCCGGTGGGTACCACCAGGCCGGTGGTGGCACGGGAGCAGCCGGCGTTGGTCAGTTTGGTCATGATCCGGGGCATGACGGCCTCGGTGGAAGCGGTGCCCAGGGCCAGGAGGAATTCCTCCCGGGTGTACTTGAGGAACTGCCACAGCGGCACGCGGGCGGTGATCCAGGCGACCACGAAGAGCAGGCCGATGAACACCACGGCGGCTCCGTAGCAGGCGGCGATCAGGACGGCGTAGGTGCTGAGCGTGCTGAGGCCGTACTGGCCGATGATGAAGGCCATGGCGCCGAAGGCACCGATGGGTGCCACCTTCATGATCCAGGACATGATCTTGAAGATCAGTTCGAGGATGGTTTCCATCAGGCTGATGACCGGCATGCACCGTTCCCGGCCGATAACCACAATGGCTGCGCCGAAGAACACCGAGAAGAACAGGACCTGCAGGAGGCTGTTGCTGGCGAAGGCCCCGATCACGCTGGCGGGGATGACATCCAGGATGAAGGATGCTGCGTCCTTGGGGGCGGCAGAGCCGGTTTTGGCGTTCAGGTCAGCCTGCGACAGGGTTGCCGGGTCAATGTTCAGTCCCGCGCCGGGCTGGACCAGGTTTCCCACGACCAGGCCGAACAGGAGCGCGAACAGGGTGGCCGCCGTGAAATAGACCAGGGCCTTGACCCCAACCCTTCCAACCGCCTTAACGTCGCCTACGGCCGAAATGCCGGTGACGATCACCAGGAAGATCAGCGGCGCGATGATCATCTTGATGAGTTTGATGAAGCCATCTCCGAGCGGCCTCAGCTGTGATCCGAGGTCCGGCCAGAAATGCCCTATGAGGACACCTGCCACGACGGCGATCAGAATCTGGAAGAAGAGCGACTTGTACAGCGGCTTCCTCTTCGCGGGCACCGAACTCGCCTTCAGTGCCTCAGGGTTGGGGATCTTCATTGACCTTTGCCTCTTCGATTCGGGAACAGCCCGGGGACGCCCGGGGCTTAAGGCAAAAGTAACCCCGGTCACATCTATTCCGCAAGGGGAAAATCCATTTCCACAATGCGAAATGCCTAAATTCGGTTTGTGACTGCTGCGTCCTTCCCTGAGTCGCCTGGACCGCCCTGAAGCGTGGCCACAGCCTGCAGCACGCGTTGTGCCAGTTCAGCGGCGGGAAGCGAAGCATCCACCTGGACGAAGCTGCCAAATTCCGGCAGCCCTGCGTAGGCATCCCGGAAAGCGGACAGGTCCGCAAGGGTTTCGGAATCGGTCCCCCTCGCTGCGATCCGGCGGTGCGCTTCGGCCGGCTCCAGGTCCAGGTGTACGACGGCGGCAGGCCGGGGAAGTGCCGCGAGAAGCCAGGGCAGGAAGCGCCCGCGCGGCAGTCCCTTGGTGGTGCGCAGGGCAAGCTGGCAGTGGAGGTGGCGGTCCATGACCACCACGCCATCGAAGCATTGGGCCCGCAGGTGGGACACCAGCACGTTGGAGACCCGCAGGAGTGTTTCGACGGCATCCGTGGCCCGGGGCGGCAATTGCACGCCCATCCGGGCGGCCAGGACTGACATGGTGCGCCGGCCCGCATGGTTGCTCAGCAGCATTGCCTTGCCGCCGCGTGCCCGGACAGCCTGCACCAGGGCGCGGGCCGCCGTCGACTTGCCCGAACCGTCGATGCCGGTGAGAACGATGATCATGTGGCCTCCTTCCGCCATCTCCTACAACGCCGGCCGGCCGGCCAACGTCCCGGTTGAGGCCGAACTCACAGGAAGCGCGGCAGAAAGTAGGCTGGAACTCGCGGCGTGCTTCCCCGGAACCGCCCGCAGGACCAGCCAGCAACAACGGAAGGCAGGATCATGAGCACACCGAACGATGAGCCCCGCAACACCGCGGACCTCCGTGGACCCGGCGACCCGGACGAAGCCCGGGACAACGCGGAACAGGTCACCGAGGCCCCGCAAAGCGGCCAGCACCCGGAGCAGCCCCACGCCGCCAACATCCGGGAAGAGCAGCAGGCCCACGCTGCCGGGACCGTGCCGGCGTCGTACGTGGGAAGCGGCGAGGCTGCCGGCAGCGAGGCCGCGGCCCCTGCGGACGGCGGGCAGGAGCGCAAGCCTGAGGAAGCGCTGAAGGATCCCGGAACCTGGGACGACGACGTCTAGGATGATCAGCCGTACAGATGTGGACGAGGCCGCCCAGCGGACTGCCGGCCTCACCCGGCTGACGCCCGTGCTGGAGGCAGACCGCGGCCAGTACCCGGGCCCGGTCTGGTTCAAGTGCGAATTCCTGCAGCACACCGGAACTTTCAAGGCACGCGGTGCCCTGAACCGGATACTGGCCAGCCAGGAACGCGGGGAGCTGACCCCGGCGGGCATCGTGGTGGCTTCCGGAGGCAATGCCGGCCTGGCAAACGCCTACGCGGCCGCCCGGCTCGGCGTGCCTGCGACGGTCTTCGTCCCCGAAGCGGCCCCCGCCGTCAAGGTCGCGAAGCTCAGGGACATCGGTGCCGTCGTCGTGCAGGGCGGTGCGGAATACGCAGTGGCTTACGAGGCAGCGGTGGCGCATGCTGCCGAGACCGGCGCTGTGTACTGCCACGCCTATGACCAGCCGGAGATCGCTGCAGGCGCGGGAACGGTGGGATTGGAACTGCTGGACCAGGTGCCCGGTGTGGACACGGTCCTGGTGGCCGTGGGCGGTGGGGGACTGATGGCCGGCATTGCCGCGGCCGTGGAAGGGCGCGCCAAAGTGGTGGCAGTGGAACCGGAAGGCGCACCCACCCTGCATGCTGCGCTGCGTGCGGGGATCCCGGTGGACGTTGCCGTTTCCGGTGTCGCGGCGGACTCGCTGGGTGCCCGCAGCGTTGGTGCCATCGGCTTCGCGGTGGCGGTCCGCACCGGCGTCGAAAGCGTCCTGGTGACGGATGCGGACATCGTCGCCGCCCGGAGCGCGCTCTGGAACGGCTACCGCATCGTGGTGGAGCACGGTGCCGCGGCTGCCTACGCCGCCCTGCTGTCCGGCGCATATGTGCCGGGACCGGGCGAACGCGTGGCCGTGCTCCTGTGCGGGGCCAACACGGATCCGGCCACGTTGTAGGCGGCCGGATCCGCCGCGTAGTTAACCGCCGCGCTGGTTAGCTGCAGAAGCGGCTGTAGGTGCCGCTCGCCTGCTCGTAACCGGACTGGAGTTCGGCCAGCTTGGCCTCGTCCGGGGTTTCCTTCGCCTGCTCATCCGTGTACTCCAGGATGGACTGCAGCGCGGGCTTGAGGTCATCCGAGGCGACCGCGTGGATGGGGCGGATCTGGTTGGCCAGGCGGTTCATGCCCGTCTTGCCGGCACCGTTGGCGGGGTTCGAGACAACGGACTGAATACGCTCGCAGGTTTCGGTGGTGGAAAGCTGGTGGGAAGCGGAGCAGGCCGTGGCGGAGGCAAGGAGGCCTGCGGCGAACAGGACTGTGGCGAGTTTCTTCATGGATCCCTCAGTAGTCGATTGAGGGTTCGATTGTAAGCAGAATGGGGGCTTCGATGCCTTGGCGGGCATGCCGCGGGCGCTTAAAATTACTAGACCATCGTGCGGAGCTGCCGCAGGTTGGCCCCGCGCATCACCCGCCAACTAAGGATCCAGCATGCGCCGAACAGCACATCGCCGCACCGCCGCAGGACTCATCGCCCTCTTCGCGCTGCTTGCGCCATCCGCCGTCCCCGCCTCGGCCTCGACGCCTTTCCGCGACGTCATAGTGCTCGACGGCGCCAATTCCGCCGAGGGCATTGCCGAGGGCCGCGGGACTACTTTCTATGCCGGCGAGCTGATGACCGGTGACATTTTCAAAGGCGACATCCGTGACGGGAAAGCTGAGCGTTTCATCGATGTCTCCACCTTCGACTCAAACCCCCGGATGGCTGTGGGACTCAAGTATGACGAGCGCACCAACCTGCTCTTCGTAGCGGGCGGCGGTACCGGCAAGGCCTTCGTCTATAACGCGAAGACCGGCAAGGACGCCGGCGCCGTTGACCTGGCGCCGGGCTTCATCAACGACGTCACCGTCACCAAAGACGGCGCGTGGTTCACCAACTCCAAGCGCCCGGAGCTGTATTTCGTCCCCGTCAGCCGCTCAGGAAAGCTGGGAAAGATGGAGACGAGGACCCTCAATGATCCGTCGCTCGCCCTGTCTGATCCGGCAAACCAGTTCGGCCTCAACGGCATTGCGTCGGCCAAGGGCGGGAAAGTCCTGATCGTTGCCCATACCTTCAACGAGGCCGTCTACACCGTGGATCCCGGGACCGGCGACACCGCGAAGATCGACACTCCGGCACTGCCCTACGTTGACGGCATCCTGGTGAAGGGCCGCACCCTGTGGGCCGTCCAGAACCAGCAGAACAAGATCGCCCGCATCAAGCTGTCCGGCGATCTCTCATCCGGCAAGCTCAAGGAAGAGATCACCAGCAAGAACTTTGACGTCCCCACCACCGTCGCCAGGTTCGGCGATACGCTCGCCGCGGTCAACGCGAAGTTCAACAAGATGCCGCCACCCACGCAGTATGAAGTGGTGCTGGTCCCTGCCCGCAGCCAGGATCAGGACAGCAGCCACGATCAGGACGAGGACTGACAAGGCCCTGGCTGGCAGCAAACCGTCGCTAAAACCGGGTTTTGCGACGGCTGCTGCCAGCCAGCTGGGGCCAGCACGGGCCAGATAGTGCTTAGACGGTGCGGGGTGCCTTCGCCAGGTTGTCCTTGAGTTCGGCGGCGTTCTGCCGCTTCACGTAGGCGGGCCGGTCGCGCTCAACCCGCCAGCTTTCCTCCAGCGGACCGGCATTGACGGTATCGAAGCCGAATTCGTTGTACAGGTTCGTGACCAGTTCGGCGGCCTCCGGGTAGTCGCTGGCGGTGGCCAGGGCGCGGCGGTTGTCCGTGCCTGCCGGGGTGCCGTCCGTGGTGATGTCCTTGGCCATGATGTGGTTGAAGCCCTTGGCCACCTTTGACTGGGGCAGGTGTTCCTGCAGCAGGCCGGAGGTGGTGGCTTCACCGTTGTCCAGCGCCGGGACGCGGCCGTCGCGCTCCCAGTAGTAGTTGTTGGTATCGATGACGATCTTGCCTGCCAGCGGCTCCGCCGGAACGTCCTTGTAGTTCTTCAGTGGCACCGTGACCACGGCGAAGTCGCCTGCTGCGGCGGCCTCAGCTGCGGTGGCGGCCCGTGCCTTCGGGCCAAGCTCTGCCACGAGGTCCGTGAGGGTTTCCGGTCCGCGCGAGTTGCTGATGACTACGTCGTAGCCCAGCTCCACCGCCTTCCGGGCAACCTGGCTTCCAATGTGTCCTGCACCGATGATTCCGATTGTTGTCATATCGGCGGCAACAGCGGCACCCACAAAGTTATTTCAGGCAACCTTCGGGAATAAAACGGCGGGGAAGCAGCTACTTTCCCAGGTACCGCCCCGGCCGGTGATTCAGCGCCAGGATGAGGTTCAGCAGGGTGGCGCCGGCGGCGGAGAGGAGCACCATCAGCGGGGACACGAGGGCCAGCGCCGCCAGCACGATGGCCACGTCCAGCACCATCTGCACATACCCGGCCCGCCATTTCAGCTTGTCCTGCAGCAGCAGCGCCAGGATGTTGAAGCCGCCCAGGCTGGACTTGTGCCGGAACAGGATCAGCAGTCCCACGCCGGCCAGCAGGTTCCCGGCTGCAACGCCGTAGGCAGGGTCCAGCTCCAGGGACCCGAAAGCCCACGGATGCAGGCTGGCCATCACCGAGACCAGCGCAATGGCCGCCCCGGTGCGGAGGGCGAAATTCCAGCCCTTCTTCCAGATGGCGAGGCCGAAGAACGGCAGGTTGACCGCCGTGAAAATGACTCCGAACGGCAATGGAACGGTGTAACTGAGCAGCAGGGCCAGCCCCGCGGTACCGCCGGTCACGGCCTCGCTGGATTTGAGTAGGAACAGGCCAAGCGACGCGGCGAACGTTCCCGTCAGGATGCCCAGGACGTCCTCCACCACTGAATGGCGGACGGCCGACGGCGGCACGGCGGGTCCCGCCGTCGTCATGCCTTGCTGGGGCGTTGCGTCAGCCGGGGCCGGGGCCGCCGGCGTTGGCGTGCGAAGGGTTGAGGTGTTCACTGGGCGCCGAACCGTTCCCGGTGGGCGAGGACAGCGAGCACGCGATCGTTCGTTGCCCGGTCCGCGAGGCTGATCCGAACACCGTCGCCGGCATAGCCGCGGGCCAGGATGTCGGCCGCGGACAGCGCGTCCAGGAGCTGCCCGCGCAATTCGTCGGAGGTGCGGAGCCAGTAGAAATTGGCCTGGCTGTCCGGGACGTCCCAGCCGGACTCCCGGAGGCTTTCGATCACGCGGGTGCGTTCTTCCGCCACGGCGTCGGTGCGGGCGGCAAGCTCGTCCGTGGCTGCCAGGGAAGCAATGGCGGCGGCCTGGGCCATCCGGTTCACTCCGAACGGGATGGCCGTGCGGCGCAGGCCGTCCGCCACTGACGGGCGGGCAATGGCGTAGCCGATCCGCAGCCCCGCCAGTCCGTAGGCCTTGGAGAAGGTGCGCAGGATGCACAGGTTTGGGTACCGGCGGTAGAACGCCAGCGAGTCCAGGCCGGTGCCGCGCTGGTATTCGACATACGCCTCGTCCAGCACCACCAGGACGTGCGGCGGCACTGCCTGCAGGAACTCCTCCAGTTGGTCCGCTTCGATGGACACCCCGGTGGGGTTGTTGGGCGAGCAGAGGATCACCAGGCGGGTGCGGTCCGTGATGGCCGCAGCCATGGCGGGGAGATCGTGGTGCTCGGTGTCCAGCAGCGGGACCGGCACCGGCCGGGCGCCGGCCACCGTGACCAGGATAGGGTAGGCCTCGAAGGAACGCCACGCGAAGACCACTTCATCACCGGCATCGCACACGGCGGAAATGATCTGCTGCAGCACGCCGGAACTGCCGGGGCCCGCGGCGATTTCATCCGCGGTGACGCCCACGTGCCCGGCGATTGCCTCACGTGCATCCACCACGCCCATATTCGGGTACCGGTGCATTCGGGAGGCCTCGGCCGCCACGACGTCGACGACGGAGGGCAGCGGAGCGAAGTGGCTCTCGTTGGAGGCCAGGGCGGCGGTCAGTTCGGACTCGGCGCTCTTGCCGGCAACGTACGCGGGAAGCTGTGCGACGGCGGCGCGGAGCGCGGGAGCGGCCGCTTCGGGAAGGGTGCTGGTCATGCCAGCATCGTGGGGCAAATTCGGGCGTTTGCGCAACACAGCCGATTCCGGCAGGACAGAAACCGCCGTTATGGCGCCGGTTGGTGGCAAAATGCTCACTATGCACCGCATCGACGCTCTTGACGCAGAGATCCTCCTCACACTCGACCGGGACCCGCAGGCCACAGTCCTTTCGCTGTCCCGGTCGCTGGGCGTGGCCCGCAATACCGTCCACGCGAGGTTGCGGCGGCTGGTGAACGACGGCAGCCTGGCGCCGTTCAGCCAGCGGGTCCGCACCGAGGCCCTGGGGTTGCCGCTGATCGCGTTCATCTCGATCTCCATCAGCCAGTCCGCCAGCGACGAAGCCACGGCGGCGCTGCGGACGGTTCCGGAAATCATCGAGATGCACGCCACCACCGGCGACGCGGACCTGCTCGCGAAAGTGGCGGCGAAGGACCCGGCCGACCTGCACCGGGTGACCAACGCGATGCTGGCGATCGCCGGCGTCGTACGCACCAGCACGGCAATGTCCCTGGTGGAGGTCATGCCCACCCGGACGCTGCCCCTCCTCGAAGCGGTGGCCCACCCCAAGTAGCCCCCCTCCGACGCGCGCTCACTTGTGGCGGCTATTTCGCCGACGCGCGCTCACTGGTGCCGTGGTCAGGCGAGCAGCTCCAGAGCGTCGATGAGCGCATCCACGAACGCGGTGAGGATGGCGGGCTGGGCACGGCCGGTCATGGTCTGGATCTGCCCGTGCCGTTGCCGCAACACCGGATGGTCCAGATGAACCGCCACCAGTTCCTCGCGGTCCCGCCGGTCCAGGGAGAGGCCGCCCACCAGCGAAACGCCAACGCCGGACCGGGCAAACTGGATCACCGGGTTGATGTGGTCCGACTGCAGCGTGATCGACGGGGTGAGGCCCTCGATCTGCATGGCGAGGTCGAACAACTCCCGCTGGCTTGAACCGGGCGCCGTGACCGCCAGCTTGTAGCGGCACAGGTCCTTCAGGGTGGTGGTCTGCTGCGCGGCGAGCGGGTGGTCCGGGGACACCAGCGCGAAGGCCACAGGGGTTGGCGTGGAGTGTTCCACGGTCACCTTCGACTGCGGGCCCAGCGAGAACACCACGGCGACGTCGGCCTCGCCCTCCGCCACGCGGCGGGTCCCTTCGGAGGAGGAGACGACGTCGAGATGGAACTCGACGTCGTCATGCTGGCGGCTGAGGCCGGCGATCGCCGAGGGGACCCACACCCTGGCGAAGCCTTCCGCGCAGGCCACCCGCAAGGTCCTCGTCTTCCGCTGCATGGAGACCAGCAGTTCCTCCCGGACCGCGGCACCTTCCGCCTCTGCCCGCCGCACGTAAGCCAGCAGGAGCCTTCCCGCCTCCGTCAGTTCCACGCCCCGGGCATGCCGGTGGAACAGCGGCATGCCCAGCGAGGTTTCCAGCTTGTTGATCTGGCGGCTGATGGCGGACGCGGACACGTGCAGCTTTGTTGCGGCCTCGGTGAGCGTGCCTTCCTGCGCAACGGCGTCGAAGTACAGCAGCGCCGGAGTCAGCATGTTCATCCTCGCGGTCCGACCCAGAGGTTTGCATTCAAGTCAACGCTCATCGACAAAACGATACTGGTTGTTTGCTCCCGGGGCACCTAACTTTGGACTCACGCCATACGAGCAAAGGAACAACCGAATGCAGGAACGCACGGGACTATTGGCCACAGCAGCGGAGTTTGTGGACTCCGGCCGCTTCCGGGAGGATTTGGCCCGGCTGGTCTCCTACCCGACGGAAAGTTTCAGCCCGCAGGGACGCGTTGCACTGAAGTCATACCTTGATGATGTTGTTGAGCCCGCGTTCCGCGAGATGGGCTGCACCGTAAACCGGTTCGACGCCTGGCGGGGCGGCGCCAACTCCTTCCTGGTGGCCACCCGGCACGAGGATCCAGAGTTGCCCACCGTTCTTTGCTACGGCCACGCCGATGTCACCGACGGCCAGGCCGGAGAGTGGAGTGCGGGCCGCAGCCCCTGGGCGCTCAGCGACGAGGGTGACCGCTGGTACGGCCGCGGCGCCGCCGACAATAAAGGCCAGCACTGGATCAACATCGTCTCGCTCCGGCTGCTGCTCGAACAGCAGGGCCGCCTCGGCTTCAACCTGGTGTTCCTGCTGGAAGGGGCGGAGGAGATCGGTTCCCCGGACCTCGCCGACTTTGCGGCCGAACACCACGACCTGCTCCGGGCCGACGTCTTTATCGGCTCCGACGGCCCCCGCCTCGCCGCCGAAAGCCCCACGGTCTTCCTGGGTGCACGCGGCGGCGTCAGCTTCGAACTGATTGCCGATCTGCGCGCCGGCTCGTACCACTCAGGAAACTGGGGCGGGCTCCTGCGGAACCCGGCCACCACGGTGGCAGCCGCCGTCGCGTCCCTGGTTGACGGGCACGGCACCATCCAGCTGCCCGAACTGCTTCCGGCCGGTATCCCGGACTCCGTCGCCGCTGCGCTGGACGTACTGGACCTGCTGCCGAATCCCGGCGACCCCCGGACGGACCCGGCCTGGGGAGACCGGACCCTCAGCCCGGCCGAGCGCCTCTACGCCTGGAACACCCTCGAGGTACTGGCACTGGGGGCGGGCAACCCGGACAAGCCCGTCAACGCCATTCCCGGGACCGCGCGGGCCGCACTGCAGTTGCGGTTCGTGCCGGGCACGGACGTGGACAACCTTGAAGCGGCCATCCGCAAGCACCTGGACTCGGCGGGTTTCGGCATGGTGGAGCTAAAGATGGGCACCTCGTTCGCCGCCAGCCGCATCGATCCGGACAATCCCTGGGTGGCCTGGGCCGCAAACTCACTGGCAGCAAGCACCGGCCGCGAGGCCACCGTCCTGCCCAACATCGGCGGCTCGCTTCCCAGCTACGTCTTCGCAGATGCCCTGGGCCTTCCAACCCTCTGGATCCCGCACTCCCACCCGGGGTGCCAGCAGCATGCCCCGGACGAACACCTCCTGGTGGAGGTGGCCCGGGAAGGCCTGCAGATCGCCAGCGGCCTGTTCTTCGACCTCGCCAATTCACACAGCCCCGCGTCCACCGGCGCGGACCAGCCCTCCCTGACCGTCAGCTCCGTATCCTGAACCCTGGAGTTTCCATGACCATGCCCCAGCAAAAGAACCAGCCCACGGCCCGCGCTGCCGACGATGCGCCGGTCGCAGCGCCCGATTCCCGGGCGGCCACCCGGGGGATCGTTGCCGCCACCATCGGTAACGCCCTCGAATGGTTCGACATTGCCATCTACGCCCTGCTGGCCATCTACATCGGCCGGAACTTCTTCCCCAGCAGTGATCCCGGCGTCGAACTTATCCAGGCGTTTGCCGTGTTCGGCGTCTCCTACCTCATCCGTCCTTTGGGCGGACTGGTGCTGGGCTCGTTCGCGGACCGCCATGGGCTGAAGAAAGGCCTGACTGTCACCATCCGGCTGATGGTCCTGGGCACCGCGTTGCTGGCCTTCATGCCGAACTACGGCACCATCGGGATCCTGGCCCCCATCGGCATTGTCCTGGCGCGGCTAATCCAGGGCTTCTCCGCCGGTGGCGAGTTCGGCGCCGCCACCGCCTACCTCATCGCCCAGAACGGCAAACGCAAAGGCTTCCTGGGCAGCTTCCAGTTCGCCAGCCAGGGGCTGGGAAGCCTGATCGCAGCGATCTTTGTCGCCGTCCTGACAACGGTCCTGACCGATGCGCAGATGACCGAATGGGGCTGGCGGATTCCCTTCCTCTTCGGATTGCTGGTGGGACCGGCCGGATTCCTGATCCGCAGGGAGATGAAGGAAGTGCCCGTCCAGCGGGGCGCTGCGGAGCAGAAGCATTCCCCCATCCGGGACGTGTTCGCCACGCAGAAGACGGGAATACTGCTGGCCGGTGGTGCGCTGGCGGTATCAACGGCGCTCAACTTCATCCTGCAGTACATGCCAACCTTCGCCATCAAGGAACTGGGGCTCGAGCCGGGTATCTCGTTCACCTCGCTGATCATTACCGGCGTCATCCTGACCTTCGGAACACCGGTGGTGGGGCACCTCTCGGACAAGTACGGCCGGCTCAACATCATGGTGCCCACCGTGGTGGTCCTGCTGCTCGCCGTCGTACCTCTCTTCATGTGGGTCATCAGCGCGAAGTCCTTCCTGGTGCTGGCACTGGTGATGACCATTCTTGGCCTGCTCAAGGCGGCCTATTTCGGCGCGCTGCCCTCCGTCATGTCGGATTCCTTCGACGTCAGGACCCGCGCAACAGGGTTGTCCTTCAGCTACAACACGGCCGTGGTGGCCTTCGGCGGATTCACGCCAATGATTGCCGCGTTCCTGGTGCAGCAGACGGGGCAGGCCGTGGCGCCGGGCTACTACCTGGCCGTAGTGGCCATCATCAGCCTCGTTGCACTCGCTGCCGGCGTGAAACTCCGCGGCATCCGGTAGGCGCCCGGTGCCCGCCCGTCTGCGGCGGGGCCCGCGACGCCCACACGGTGCGGCAGATTTGTGAAACGCCCGCTCACCTTCCTCCATCTGGAGCAGAGGTGAGCGGGCGTTTCCGTGAAAGCCGCCAACAGTGAGCGGGCGTTGCCGTGAAAGCCGCCGAAAGTGAGCGGGCGTTGCCGTGAAAGCCGCCGAAAGTGAGCGGGCGTGTGGGGAATAGCCGCCAAAAGTGAGCGCGCGTCTCGGGGGAGAAGGAACGTAACGGAACAATTTCTCCCAATCATTAACGGTCAAACCCTTGACCAGCTTTGTCATCCCTTGATAAACCAGAAGGGCAGAAAGCGTTTTCCATCCGACGCGGACCCCAGCCCACCCCTACAAAGCGGTGCGCTTCCGCACGGTTGAAACGTTCCAAACTGTTGAGCGGCAGACTCAGCTGCCGCCGCATCAAAGGAGATGTTCTTTTGGTTTACCACTCGCAGTGTTCCCCCAAATCCCGGGCCGGCAGGGCCTGGAAAGCAGCACCACTGGCCGCAGCGGCGGCGTCCCTCACTGCCGCGGCACTCGCCTTTACCGGAGTTCCGCTGGCCCAGGCAGATCAGTCCACAGCGCCGGGCCAGGCCGCAAAGCCGGCCCTCAAGCGCCAGGTGGAGAACCTGGACCGCGCGCCCGTGGCCGTGCTGACGGACCAGGGCGTCACCCTGGGCTGGCGCATGCTCGGCCTGGACAAGGACAGCGTGGGCTTCCAGGTGCTGCGTGACGGCAAGCAGATCACCAAGGAGCCCATCCGGGATACCACCACCTTCGTTGACCCCGACGGAACGGCCCAGTCCAAGTACGTCATCAAGACCGTGGGCAACGGCAACGGGCAGGACAAGCTCAGCGCCGAGTTCACCCCGCTGGCGCAGAACTACCTGGCCATCAAGCTGGACAAGCCGGCGGACGGCGTCAGCAAGGACGGCAAGCCCTACACCTACAGCGCCAACGACTCCACGGTGGCAGACCTGGACGGCGACGGCACCTACGAGATCATCCAGCTCTGGAACCCGTCCAACGCCCAGGACAACTCCAAGTCCGGCTTCACGGGCAACGTCTACGTCGATGCCTACAAGATGGACGGCACCAAGCTCTGGCGCATCGACCTGGGCAAGAACATCCGCGCCGGCGCGCACTACACCCAGATGCTGGCCTACGACTTCGACGGCGACGGCAAGGCCGAGGTGTCGTTCAAGACAGCAGACGGCACCACAGACGCCGCAGGTACCGTCATCGGCGACGCCACGGCGGACTACCGCAACAGCGCCGGCTACGTCCTGTCCGGCCCGGAGTTCCTGACGGTCTTCAACGGCGCAACGGGCACCATCATGGACACCGTTCCCTACGACCCTCCGCGCGGCAACGTCTCGGCCTGGGGCGACGGCTACGGCAACCGCGTGGACCGGTTTCTGGCCGGCGTCGCCTACCTCGACGGCGAAAAGCCGTCCCTGATGTTCAGCCGCGGCTACTACACCCGCACCGTCCTGGTCACCTATGACCTGGTGGACGGCAAGCTGGTAAAACGCTGGACCTTCGACTCGGACATCGCCGGCGCCGAATACAAGGGCCAGGGCAACCACAACCTGTCCGTGGCGGACGTGGACCAGGACGGCAAGGACGAGTTCGTCTTCGGTTCCATGACCATTGACGACGACGGCAAGCCCCTCTACAACACCAAGCTGGGCCACGGCGACGCCATCCACACCGGCGACCTGGACCCGTCACGGCCCGGCCTGGAAACCTTCGCGGTACACGAGAGCATGAGCCAGAGCGGCAACCGCGGTGCCACCTTCCGCGATGCCGCCACCGGCGAAGTGCTGTGGAGCATCCCGGCCATCAAGGACACCGGCCGCGGCGCCACAGGCGACATCGATCCCCGGTTCCCCGGCTCCGAAAGCTGGGCCGTGGGCGGCGACGCTGCCTGGAATTCGCCGGTCGGCTTCCTGAAGTCCGCCAAGGGCGAGCGGATCTCGGACAAGATTCCGGCCGCCAACTTCATGGCCTGGTGGGACGGCGACCTGCTGCGCGAAATCGTGGACCACGAGTTCGACGCCGAAGCAGGCATGGGCGTACCCACCATCTCCAAGTGGAACTGGGAGACCGAAACCAGCGACCGGTTGCTGACCGCCACCGGCGCCCGCACCAACAACCACACCAAGGGCAACCCGTCGCTCCAGGCCGACCTGCTGGGCGACTGGCGCGAGGAACTGGTCTTCCCGTCCACCGACAGCACCGAACTGCGGATCTACACCAGCACCTCGCCCACCGAGGTCCGGCTCCGCACGCTGATGCACGATCCGATGTACCGGACCGGAGTGGCACGCGAGACCGTGGGCTACAACCAGCCGCCGCACCCGAGCTTCTTCATCGGCGAGGGCATGGAGACGCCGGCCGCGCCGTCCGTCTTCTACGCAGGCAAGACGAAGTAGCAAACACCGCTGGACAGCAAAGCACCGCCCGCCTCGGGAAGAGGCGGGCGGTGCTTCTGTTTCTAAGTGCGGCGTACGACGACGGCACCCGCCTTGGGCGGGCCGTCAGCCGGGGCGCGGCGTCGGTCAGTGCTGGCCGAGGTTGCCGCCTACCGGGGGCAGGCCACCGTCGGGGCGGCGCTCATCCTCGCGGCGTTCGCCGGCGCTGAATTCTTCGCCTTCTCGCGTTTCGTCGGATTCTCCCGCGGTGTCCACCAGGCCGTTGGTCTGGTCGAACGGGTGGCCGATCCTGTCATCGCCGAGGTCGGCGACCGATCCGTCGGCGACCGTGCCGGTGGAGCCGGCTGCCGCCGTCGTGCCTGTTACGCCAGCGCCGCTGCCATTGACCCCTGCGCCGCCGCTGCCTGTCACCCCTGCGCCGCTGCCGGTGGTGTCGGTGGTCGTGTCCGTGGGAATCGGCGTGACGGTGACGGGTTCGCCGGGAGCCACGGGGGTGACCGTTTCGTCGGCGCCCACCGCGGTGTCCTTGTTGCCGCTGGCAGCCATGGCCGCTGCAGCGCCGGCCACTGCGGCTACGCCGACGCCGGCTGCCACCTTGCCTGAGACGCCTGCCTTGCCGGAGTCACCGCGGGAGGTGCCGGCGTGCTCAACGCCGGGCGTACCCATCGATGCGCCGGGGTTGACGCTGCCGCGCCAGGCTCCGCTCGCGTAACGCTCGTCCTCGATGAATTCCTTGAACTTCTGCAGGTCGGACTCGGCCTGGCGGTCCACAACATGCAGCTTGTCGCCGATCTTCTCCACCACGCCTTCGGGTTCGTACTCGAGCGTCAGCCGGAGGGAGGTCTGGCCGCCGCCCACATCCTCGAATTCGACGGCTCCGGCGTTGGTTGCGCCCTCCGTGGCGGCCCAGGAAACCTTGCGGTCCGGCACCTGCTCAAGGATCTTGGCCTCCCACTGCCGGCGGATGCCGCCGATCTCGGCCACCCATTCCAGCCGGTCGTCACTGAGTTGGGTGACGCTCTTGACGCCGCCCATGAAGTGCGGGAACTCCTCGAACTGGGTCCACTGGTTGTAGGCCGTGCTCACCGGAACGTTCACCAGAATGCGCTTTTCCACCTTCGTGCTCATAACGTCTCCTTTGCTCTGTTACCGGAAGCCGATGGATCTGTAGAAATCATCAGCATGCTTACCAAGTTACCTTTCGGAGGAGCAGGTTTCCACCCCTGATTTTGGGCGGCGGAGTGCCAGGAGAAGCGGACGGCGGCGGCGCCAGGGTCAGGCGGCGGCTTCTGTCAGGGTGCCACCACCACCCCGTACGACCCCTCGTTCAGCGGGTTGGCGGTCGCGGAGGGTGCCACCACGCCAAAGTCGTAACCCCGTGCCCGCAAAGCGTCGATGGTCCGGGCCAGGTAGGACCACTGCGACGCGGGGCAGGACAGGACATCGTTGCCGTCGTGAAGCAGGATGATCGCACCGGGTGCCGCTTCATCCAGGACGTACTTCTGCACGCCGGCCGCACCAGGGCATTCGAAATCGCCGGGCTGGCCCACATGCCAGCGCCACTGGATTCCGCCGCTCATGCCGATGCTCCTGATGTAGTTCAGCGAGTAGGACGTGCTGTTGCCGAACGGGAAGCGCATCAGCTTGGGCGTTGCGCCGGTAATGGCCGAAATCGCGGCGTTGGTGCGGTCAACCTCCTGCCGCTGCCTGGTCTGGCTCAGTTCCGGGAAGTTGGCGTGATCCCACGAGTGGTTGCCGATCACGTGCCCCTCGGCCTTGATCCGGCGGACGAGGTCGGGGTACTGCTGTGCATGGTTGCCCTGGAGGAAGAAGGTGGCCTTGACCCCCTTCTGTTTGAGGACGTCGAGGACGAAGGCCGTGCGCTGGACTGACGGGCCGTCGTCGAAGGTAAGGCCGATCAGCGGCTTGTCCGCTGCGTTGGCCGCCATGGGGCTGCCCATCAGCAGGGCCGCAGCCAAGCTCGCGGCAGCCAGGACCACGGCGGCAAATTTGCTTTTCATGGTGCTCGTTTCCCTTCCCAAGGTCCTCCTGAACCTTGTTTAGGTGAAGCACCCTATGGCGCCCTGAAAGGCGGTGTAAACACGCTCCGGGCCTCGACTGGGTAACATCTGGCGGCACGAAAAGGCCGTTATGTGGGCGTTATTTGGAGGGCCTTTGAAGGGCGGCGTGAGGTAGACGGACGACGGCGGCGCGCGGCCTTGCATGAAAGGTCCGGGCGCCGCCGTCGCGGGTTGGTTCGAGGGATCGCGTATCAGCGCAGGTGCTGGCCGATCAGAGCCAGGTTCTGGATGACGGCCAAGCCGAACTGCGCGGTGTCGTTGGTGGAAACCGTGGGTGCTTCGTCCACCGGCAGGAGCACATGGGGCGGCTCGATGGTCCGCAGCGTGAACGCGGATTCGTGGTTCAGGTGCTCGCCGCCCTCGCTGAAGCTCTCCCAGGCGCGGGCTGCCAGGTCACGATCCTGCAAACGCGCCGCCGCATAAGCGCTCAAACGGCTGTGCGCCTGGGTGAGGTAGATGCCGGACAGCGGCTCACCCACCTCCGCCACCTGCTCTTCTTTGGTACCCAGGAACAGCCGGCAGTACTGCAGCCAGGCCCGCTCGAACTCCGGATCATCCACCAGGTCCACCAGCTCGCTGCAGATTTCCACCAGGCCGAACACGGCGCTGAGATGGGATACGGAGATCATCTCCCGGCCGGTATCGAAGCGTCCCTTGTCAAGGTCGTACAGCGCTTCGCCGGTGAGGAAGCCGTATTTGAGGGCGCCAATATCGGCCATGGTTCCCAGCAGCCGGTCGCGGGAGCGGGGGTTGCCGGTGCGCTCCCAGTCGGTGAGCCAGGTGGCGGCGAGCGAGCCCCAGTCCGTGCCCAGCCCCACGCCCAGGGCGCCGCGGTTGGGCCGGTAGGTGTCTGCGTCCGGGCGGACCTTGCGGACGGGGTCCAGGCCCAGGAAGTTCTGGTCGCTGTCCACCAGCTCGGTCAGCAGGTCCCCGGTGCGCTCGTCCGCCGTGAGGTAGTAGTAGAAACGGCGGTAGGCCGGCGTGCTGATGCGCAGCTGCTTGGCGCTGCAGCCCCAGTGCTGCACGTTGTGCCGGGACCCCAGGCCCTTCCACGGGCCCAAGTGGTAGACGTCCACCTCGCCGGTGTGCCGGGTCATGGCCTCGGCGAAGCGGAAGATGTCCGCCCGGCCGGAGCGCAGGTAGGAGTACCAGAGCCAGAGGTCGGGGGAGAGTTCCGAGTTGTCCCAGGCGTA
Source organism: Pseudarthrobacter equi (assembly GCF_900105535.1). Lineage (NCBI taxonomy): Bacteria > Bacillati > Actinomycetota > Actinomycetes > Micrococcales > Micrococcaceae > Pseudarthrobacter > Pseudarthrobacter equi. The sequence continues at coordinate 4,159,735 of NZ_LT629779.1, read as the reverse complement.
GCCGCCCACGTCGTACCGCCACACGTGCCGGTCGAAGTCGTAGGTGTGCATTACGTCGCCGAAGTTCCAGAACCCGTACCAGCGCCGCTGTTCCACCTGGCCGGCGTAGAAATCGAAGAGGAAGTCGAGGTGGTCCTCGAGCTGTGCCCGCGCGGGGGTGCCCCGGTCCACCGGATCCCAGTCGCCGAACACACCCACCGAGTGCAGGTACTCCGGGGTGGCCTGAAGCAGCGCCGGTGAGGAAGCCGCAGCGGCGTCGGCGGCGAGGCTTTCGGTGGACGGAGTGGCGTCGTAAGCGAACAGAGTTAACTCATGTGTGCGGGCTATCCCGGTGGGGTTCCCGAAGCCTGGTTCGTAGTCCTCGTACGTGATTTCCAGGCCTTCGAGCTGTTCTTCGAACGTGTCCTGGCCCAGGCCGTCGTGGTAGAACCGCAGGTCCATGGGCTGGGCCTCGGGGGAGTAGAGCCAGGCTGTTACTGTGGCGTCGTTTCCGGCGGCGCCGCGGATGTCCAGCTGGCCGGGGTGGGACTGCCAGAAGTCCTTGATGCCGATGCCCAAACCGCCGCGCGTATCGCTCAGGGTGCAGAAACCTGCCGAGCGGGTCCCGCCGGAGATGCCCACCCAGCCGTGGCCCGGTGCTGTCCGTTTGCGCAGCTCGAAGCCGTCCGCGCTGAGCTGGGTCAGCGTGTAGTCGCCCCAGGAAGGGATCAGGTGCAGGCGTTCGGAGACTTCGGGGTTCCAGGTGTCCGGGGAGGGGGTGGCGCGTCCGGCGATCTGGGTGGCGCGCACGTCCGCACCCGGATCCCGGCGCAGGCCGGTGAGCCCGCGGACCGCCTCGGTGAGGAAGCCGCCGTCGGCCCCGGCGATCCGGATGTGCCTGTTGTGCAGCTCGGCTTCCAGCGGCACGGTGAAGCGGACGCCCAGGCCGGCCAGGAAGTCGCTGTACGCGTCGCCGTCCCAGATAAAGGAATGCACCATCCGCACGCTGCGGGCGTTGGCGTAGAAATAGAAACGGACCACGAACGGCAGCCAGCTGCGTCCCTCGCTGCCGGCGTTGTCCTGGCGGTGGCGGCCTTCCAGCCGGACCACGGCGCGCACCGGCCCGTCCTGTTCAAGCTCCACGGCGGTGACCTCGCCGGTGAACTGCCGGCGGCTGGCGGTGCCCGCCTCTTCCGGGATGCCGTCCTGGAGAAGGCTCACCAGGCGTGCGTCGCGTGCCACGGTCCGGCCGTCGCGCGTGAGGCTGGTGAAGAGCGTGGAGCCGCTGCGGCTGATCACCATCTGCAGGGCGCCGGTGTCCACGGTGAGCGCGTCGGGGCTTTCGGTGACGCTGACGCGGGCGCCGCCCAGGGCTTCCGGAGCGCCCTGGCCTTCCTGAACGCCCGACGGCGGCGCGTCGCCTTCCGAAGGTGCGGCGCCGGCGTCGTGCCTCACCTGGTAGCTGGCCGACGGCGAATCCGTTGCCGGAAGCGCGATCCCGGCCCACTTCAGCGAACCGTCAGGCCAGGTGGCCAGGGGCCAGGCCTGGCTGGGAACGCGGGCACCGCCGGCGTCCGTCACTGTCAACGCGTCCGGTCCGTGGACGGTGCCGCGGGGGAAGGGCATCCCCCAAGTGGTTCCGCTGCTGGTCCCTGCCGGTGCTTCGCCGTCGATCCACCTGATGAGGGTACTGTCCGTCATGTTGTCCGTTCCCGCTGGTTTGTGGCGCGCAGAATAAACCCCGGCCATTGCAAGGGAAAGCGCTTTCTTGAATGGTTTCAAACCTACTGCCCGGGGTGCGGGGTGGCAAGGGGTGGCCGGAAATTGCGGGGGCCTTTCATCCCCGGATCAGGACTTCGGGTGCGGCTCGTCCGGAACGTCGGGCCCTTCCGCGGGGTCCTGGGAATGGGCCCTGACGTCGTCCGAGGGATCCGCGTCCGGATCGCCCTCCGCCGGAGACTCCGGGTGGACCCGGTCGTCGCGCAATGGATTTTCGGTCATCGCTGCCTGCTCCTTTGCTGGTGCCGCGGCTCGGTGGCGGCGGTACTGATCATTGAGCGCCCTTGCCTGCTGCGTGTCAACGGCGCGTGCGGGAACCTCTGGCCGGGGCCGGCCTTCTGTGCTGGACTGGGGGTGCACTGAGCACCACCGCCGCCGCTGGTCCTGTCCAGGGGACGGCAGTTTTCCCAGGAAAGGCAATCCAGGACAGCATGTGGCCGGCTCCGGCCGGCCACCGGAAGGAACACTCATGGCACCGTTCAAGATCGGCTACTTCGTAGGGAGCCTGGCAACCGGCTCCATCAACAGGGTCCTCGCCAACGCATTGATCAAGCTGGCCCCTGAAGATCTGCAGTTCTCGGAGATTCCCATCCGGGACCTCCCGCTCTACAGCTACGACTACGACGCCGACTTCCCCGCCGAGGGCCGCGCCCTGAAGGAAGCCATCGAATCGTCCGACGGCATCCTGTTTGTCTCGCCCGAATACAACCGGTCCATTCCGGGCGCGCTGAAGAATGCCATCGATTGGGGTTCGCGCCCCTGGGGAACCAACTCCTTCGCCCGCAAACCCACCGGCATCATCGGCGCCTCGCCGGGCAGCATCGGCACGGCGGTGATGCAGTCCTCCATGCGCAGCGTGCTCAGCTTCCTGGACGCGCCGCAGCTGAACGCGCCGGAAGCCTACATCCAGTACAAGCCGGATGCCTTCGACGACGACGGCGAGCTCAGGGATGAGGGCACCGCCAAGTTCCTGCGCCACTACATTGAGGAGTACAGCGCCTTTGTTGCCCGGGTGCTGGCCGCCAACGCCCCCGGCCACATCGGCGACCTGGAGCCGGACGCGGACAAGCTGTCCCGCTAGCTCCCCGAAGTTCCAACGATCGTTTCCGAAGGATTTGTTGGGACGCCCCTTTGGATATACGAATGCCCGCCGTCCCAGCGACGGCGGGCATTCGAGTCTTTTGCGGCCCTTGTGCAGGCCTTGCGCAGGGCCGGGGCTTAGTCAGTCCAGCGGCAGGGTGACCGTCACCGAGGTGCCGTGGCCGGGGCGGGAGTCGATGTCCACGGAGCCGCCCGCTTCCTCAACCGCAACCGCCATCAGGCGGAGGCCGTAGCCGTGGTGCCGCCCCCGGTTGGCGCGGCTGCAATCAAAGCCCGTGCCGTCGTCGGCCACTTTCATCCGGATCCCGTGGTCCACCACCGCAAGCTGCACGCTGAGTTCGGATGCGTCCGAGTACTTGTAGGCGTTGCTGATCACTTCGCGTGCAGACTGGTACAGCAGGGACGCACAGTCCGCCGGGATCTCAATGCCCCAGTGCGGAGTATCCCAGCGGACCGCGGTCCCGCGTTGGCGGAGGGGCCCGGTCAGCCGGTCAATGCAGCCGGCCAGCCCCAGGGTGTGGAAGTCGAGCGGGTGCTGGTCCGTGAGGACCCCGCCCACCGCGATGACGTCCTTGTCATATGCTGTTTCGTTTCCCATGACTTCCTGCTCCCCAAGCTGGTTTGCCCTTCTTCGTCCAGCGTGGACCCGCAACTGCAGCGGTCAGTAAGGTTTGGGTCAAGATCGCATCAATTCTGCGTGCGGGACGTGCCTTCGGCGCGCATGTTTGCATAGGAGCTGTTGCTTAGGAACCGTCCCCGGGGGTACGCCTTGTGGGACATGGCTCCCGCTGGGGGAGCCGGAAAGTGGGAAACATGCCCGTTTGGCTGCAGGCCCTGATGTGGGGGACCATCGCCGGTGCCGCCCTGGTCCTGGGCGCAGCACTGTCCTGGCGGTGGTCGCTGCCGTCCAAGCTGGTGTCCTCGATCATGTCCTTTGGAGCGGGCGTGCTGATCTCCGCCCTGGCGTTCGAGCTGGTGGATGAGGCCGTCCAGGGCGGCGGACTCTGGCCCACCGTGGCAGGCTTCCTGGCTGGCGCCGTGGTGTACGTGGGCGCCAACATGCTGCTGGCCCGGGCGGGCGCCAAGCACCGGAAGAGGTCCGGCGGCCAGCAGCCCTCCGAAAAGGACGATCCGGGCAGCGGAACCGCCATCGCCGTCGGGGCGCTGCTGGACGGCGTCCCCGAGTCAGTGGTGCTGGGTGTGACCATGCTTGCCGGCGGGGCGGTGAGCCCGGCCATGATGGCTGCCGTGTTCATCTCCAATGTTCCCGAAGGGCTGTCCGGAACGGCCGGCATGAAGAAGGCCGGCCGGAGCGCCGGGTACGTCTTTGGGCTGTGGGGCGGGATTGCGATCCTCAGCGGCCTGGCAGCACTCATGGGATACACGCTGCTGGAAAACGCGCCGGAGGAGCTGGTGGCGTTCATAACGTCCGTGGCCGCCGGCGGGATCCTGGCCATGCTGGCGGACACCATGATCCCGGAGGCCTTCGAGGAGCACCATAACCTGACGGGGCTCACGGCCTCCGTGGGCTTCCTGACCGCCTTTACCATTCACCATGTGGGCGGATAGCGTTCCCGGAAGAAAAGGTGACGCCGCAAGACAAAGGACGTCCCATGTCCTGTACACTGATTCGAGATGAAGGCCGCCACGGAGTGTGGCCGAAGGAGATGACGTGACAGCAACACCCGCGGCGGTATCGTCAGCCAGGTTCAGTGCCCAAATCCGCTCCCAGGCGCTGCAGACCCGCATCATGGAACTCATCCTGGAGCGTGGCCTGGACGTGGGCGATGCGCTGCCCACCGAAAGCGAACTCTCCGCCGAGCTGGGGGTTGGCCGCAACACCGTGCGGGAATCCCTGAAGGTCCTGCAGGCCCTGGGTGTCATCGAAATCCGCCACGGCTTCGGCATGTTCGTGGCCCCCAACAACTTCAGCGCACTGGTCTCCGGGCTCACGTTCCGCGGCAGGCTGTCGCTGCGCCACAAGGGCGAAGAAGCCATGGAGCTCATCGACGTGCGGCAGGCGCTTGAGTCCGGCCTGGTGGGGTCCGCCATCGACCTCCTGACGGACGAACACCTCGCCGACCTGCGGTCCACCATGCAGGCCATGGAGGACGCTGCCGCCAAGGGCGAGTCCCTGGTGGAGCACGACGCCGAGTTCCACCGCCGGCTCTACGCGCCCCTGAACAATGAGCTGCTGATCAACCTCATGGACGTGTTCTGGCAGGTCTACCGGCAGATCCACGAAGCCCTGGGCTCCGGGCCGGTCAACCTCGAAGAGCAGGCCCGGATCCACTGGGAGATCTACGAAGCCGTGGAAGCCCGCGACAAGGCCCTGGCCTCCGAGCGGCTGCAGCGGCACTTCGATGGCATCCGACTCAAGCTCAAGGACGTCGCGGCAGCCTAGCTGCTCCCGGCCCCGCCGGATTCTACGACTCCCCTCCCGCCGCAGTTTGCGGCGCCCCTTTCCTGTGGCTGAGCCCTTCCTCTGGCTGCGCCATGCCCTGTTCCGATGTTCCGTGCCCCGTAGAGAGTGCCTTTGCCATGGAAATTTTCGTAGTGCCAACCGCCTCCGCCACCGGTTCCGTCGCCGCCGGGATCCTGGCCGCCGTGGTCCGCAGCAAGCCCGACGCTGTCCTAGGGCTAGCGACGGGCGGCTCGCCGCTGCCCATCTACAAGGCGCTCGCGGAACATTCCGTGGAGATGGGCGCCGTCCGCGGGTTCGCCCTCGATGAGTATGTTGGCCTGCCCGCCGGGCACCCCGAAAGCTACGCCGAAGTCATCCGCCGTGAGGTCACCGTCCGGCTGGGCCTGGACCCGGCCAACGTTGCAGTGCCCGACGGCGGGGCTCCGGACCCGCGGCAGGCGGCAGCGGATTACGACGCGGCCATAGCCCGGGCCGGTGGCATTGACGTGCAGATCCTGGGCATCGGCCACAACGGACACATTGCTTTCAACGAGCCGGGGTCAGCCCTCGATTCGCGGACGCGGGTGGAGGTGCTCACCGAACGCACCCGGCAGGCCAATGCCCGGTACTTTGCGTCGCCGGACGATGTCCCCACACAGTGCATCACCCAGGGGCTGGGCACCATCATGGAAGCCCGGCACCTGCTGCTGGTAGTCAGCGGTGCGGACAAGGCAGAGATTCTGGCGGCAGCGCTGCAGGGGCCCGTCTCCGCCGACTGCCCGGCGTCAATTTTGCAGCGCCATGCGCACGTCACTGTGGTGGCGGATGAAGCCGCCGCGGCCAAGCTGGCCCCCGGAACCGGCGAGGCCGTGCGGGTGGCCGGTGCCGCCGTCGTCGTCTGACTCAGGACGCGTCAGCGGCACCCAGCGGGGTGCGTGCGTACTCCTCGATCACCACTCCGGACTCGAAGGTCCGTGACTTGACGGGCTGGAAGCCGGACGGCTCAAAGGCGGTGTTTCCGAACAGCGGGATGCCTGCCCCGAGGACAACCGGGTTGCGTTTGAGGATGATCCTGTCGATCTCGGGCAGCAGGGCCCCGGCCAGCGCGCCGCCGCCGCAGAGGTAGATGTCCAGCCCTTCCGCCTGTTTGAGGCTTCGGACGGTGGCCAGGGCGTCGTTGGTGAACGTGACTGCCGGGTTGGAGCTGGTCCTGCTACGGGTGGCGACGTACTCGTGCAGGTGGGCGTAGGGGCTGTCGATGCCCAAGGCGAGGCCGACGTTGTAGCTGTTCCAGCCCTGGATGACGGTGTCGAAACGGTTCTTGGGCGCCTCAATGCCCAGCCCTCCGAGGACATGGGTGGGCAGGGCGTCGGCGAACTCAGTGAAGAGCACCTGCATGTGGTCGCCCTCGACAGGGAAGACGTCGAATGATCCGTCAGGTGCCGCGATGTAGCCGTCAACCGATACTGCGACGTAGTAGACAAGTTCCCGCACAATTACCCCCATTACGATGAATGCCTTTTAGAGGACGATATCGGACGGGTGAAGGCTGACCTGCCGGTCAGCGTGTAGCGTGCAGGGAGATCAATCAGCCTGAGGGGGCAGCGCTTGAACATTATTGACTACCTGATTATCGCTGTATTTCTGGCGGCGGCCATGGTGTTGGCGTTTGCCGTTTCGCGGTTCAGGAATGCCCGGTGGCTGGGGCTCGGGCTCGCCGTGTTGGCCGTCGGCCTGGCTGTGTTCCAGTACGGGCCGTGGGAAACCAGCCCCACCCTGAAAGTCCTGGAGAAGACGGCCACGGCCGAAGATGCGGTTTCCGCGATATACGCCTTGTACGGCGGGATCGACACGGAATCGGCCCGGTACTTGGGGACGAGGTCAGGATCCAAAGTCTTTGTCGCCACCAGGGACGCGAATGGCGAGGAAATCATCTGCCTGCTGATTGAGGCAGGTGACGCGCAGGGGCCTCCGATGGCCGGGTGCGCCGGCATGGTTTCCGCTCACGACCCCATCGTCACCATGAGCGACCAGGCAGGACGCGAACTGACCCTCGTTCCTGACCAGTACGACACCAATGAGCTGCAGGCAGCCGGGTGGACGAAGATCAGCGACAACCTTTTCCGGGGACGGCAATGACCGGCCAGAAACCGCCAGTTCCGTTGACGCCGTTCTGGAGACTCATGATCACATTCGCCGCCCTTGCCGGCCTCGGTACGTGCGCGGTTCTGGGGCTCGTCTACGTGCGGTTTGTCATGGGCGTCCCCGGAACCGTCCACGTCCTGGAGCGGCAGCTGACCAAACAGGATGCCGTCCCCGCCATCCAGGACGAAGCAGGGGAGGCCAAAATCCGCGAGTCGAGGTTCCTGGCCGCGTACGAGTCGATGAACTATTACGCCGCGCCCGGCCCGCTGCCCGAAGTCGTGTGCCTGGTGGCGAAATACCCGTATGACGACCAATACAACTACTGGGAAGCGTGCAACAGCCTCGGTGACGGCCGGGACATCCTGGTGGAAGTGCAGGATCCGGATGACAGGACCGTAGTCTTTGTCCCCGACCAGTTCGATCACCTTCCGCTTGAACGCGATGGATGGGTGACACTGCACCGGAACCTGCTGATCCAGCCCCTGGACGGAGCGGAGCGGCCCACTCAACCGCTCACCCATGTCGCCGGATACTAGGCGGAAGCCGCCGCAAATTTCGAAGGTGAGGCGGCGGGCCGAGTTGGGCTACGCGTGACCCGGCGCTGCCATAATGCGTTCGACGTCGTCAGCCAGGTCCGCGACTGGCCGGCGGGCATCGAGCTCGAGGGTGGCGCCGCTCCGGAGCAGCGGTTCGACATCGAGGACGTATTGCCGGATCGCGGACTGGTCAGCTTCGGAGCGGCCATAGGTATTGTTCGTACGACCCGACACCCGCTGGAGCAGGACCTCCAGCGGCGCGCTGAGCAGAATGACGGCGGAGAAGCAGTCGTAGAAGCGTCCTTGGTTCTCGACCGTCCCCGAAACGACTAGCGGTGAACTGGACGCGAGGAGGGCAGAAATTCGTGGTTCGTCCCATGTTCCGTCAGGAAGCACCCAACCGTCGTAATCGGTGTCGACTGTCCGATGGCCCCGCCGGGACAGCTCATGTAGCAGGGTTGTCTTTCCCGCCCCTGACATGCCGGTGATGAGAATTCGAGACATGAAAGACAGCGTAACCGCGTGCGGGTGAGTGGGGCCGGAAACGCCAGCCTTTTGGAGAGACCATCGACAAGGTGAATCCGACTAGTGGATCTTCTGCCGTCGAAAGCGCCTTCCCTGCATAAACCGGTGGTTCAGCGGGTCTCGAAAGCCCTAAAGCCCGGTGACCTTTTCGAGGCAACCGGGAGATACAACCCTTTTAGTGCTGGCTGAATTATTGATGAGGGCAGCAACCGGCCGGGTGGGGCGTCGCTGAAGGTCTCCTCCGCAGTTTGGACAAGAACGATTCGGGAACCGTTCAACGCAGTCCGGACACCAGGTGCACTCAAATGTGCAAATGTAAGCCACAGCAGAGGGAGCAATGTCGACGTCGCAACATTCGCAATTCGGTCGGATCTCTAGCACTCAGCAACCCTACCTTCGGCAAGCAGGATGAAGGGCTGAGCTTAGGTTCCTTGCGGTAACTGTCAACTTAGGCCATCATCGAGTTATCTCGCAGAACGCCGCAATTTGCTGGGGCGTCTCCCAGCGAGATTCTTCAGAATCAATGCGCCTCCAACAACCACGAAAACGATTCCAGTGATGAGTCGCAGATTCTCAACTGGCTCCCATGTGAGAAATATTGCGGCCCAGATCAGGAAGAACGCTGCAGAAATAAGCTCCGTTGTTGAGTGCCGTCTTCTCATTTTCATCCTCCCGTACGCTGCCTGGAACTGGAATGCCTGGCCAGGCATACATCCTTTAATGGCATACGGAGACCCTACTCGCACCAATTTCGTAGGCAAGTCCCGGTGTGCGTGCCAGGGCGCCTTGTGGTCATCTAAACAAAAAGTCAGCATGATGGAACTGATCATGAAATGGTATCGATATGTCCACCCGCTGATATTCATCGCGTCCTTCATGCCGCTGGTGCTGTCGCTGGTCCCTTTCTGGCAAGGAGTGGCGATTCCTCTTGTTGCCCTTGTGCCGTATGCCGCCAACGAAATCCTGCTGGCTCGACGGGAAAAATAGCAGTCCCATTAGGTGGGCAAGAAGTCTCCGGAGTAATGCCAGAACCCCGGAAAATCAGGCCCTGAATGCGTAGCCTCTGTATATGGGGAATTTACTTGGGTATGTCGTTTTAGGCGCGGCCGCGCTGCTCACTGGATGTTCTGCCGCGCCCGCTTCAGTTGCTGAATCCGATTTCCGGGGCGGACTTCCGGCGGAAGCGGTCACGGCGAAACCCGGTTCCTGGGCGCAGGACCCGTCGTTTCCCTCGCCCGTCCCTGTAGTGGGCTGGCTGGAATCCGGAACGAAGTTCGCCGTTGTGATCAGCGGCAGTTCAAGCTGTCCTGCCTACCCGTCCTCAATCGAGGTCCTCAATTCCCGGCACCTGAAGCTGGGCCTTGCAACGCGCACCGCGCAGGCCTGCACGGACGACCTTGCCCCACACACCTACGTCATCAAAACCCCCGGAGACGGGGACGTCTCCCAGGAGGTCACGCTCGAATACTGGCAAACCAGAGTAGTTTTGCCACCCCTCTTAGTACAGCCGGGGACTACGCCAGGACCTCTCCGCCGCGAACCACCCGGACAAGACGGAAGTCCGGATCAACCACCACGACGTCGGCGCGCAGCCCGGCGCGCAGGCTCCCCACCTCGCCGCTGAGGCCAAGAACGCCCGCCGGAACAGCGGTGGCGGACAGGACCGCGTCGGCGGGTGCCACCCCTGCCCCGACAGTCCGGCGCACCACGTCCAGCAGCGTGGCAGTGCCGCCGGCCAGGGCGCCGTTGCTTCGCAGCCGCGCCTCCCCATCCCGGACAACCACTCCCGCAGGGCCGAGGTCATACTCACCGTCGGGCAGCCCCGTGGCCGCCATCGAATCGGTCACCAGGGCAACATTCGCGGCACCCACCAGCCCAAACACCATCCGCACCGTCTCCGGATCCAGGTGTACCCCGTCGGCCACCAGTTCCACCGCTACGCGCTCGGCGGCGGCCAGCTGAAGGCACGCGGCCACCGGTCCCGGGCTGCGGTGGTGCAGCGGCGGCATGCCGTTGAAGAGGTGCGTCACCGTTGGACGCGCACGGTCAGCACCGGAAACAGCCAGCAGGCGGGCCGCTTCGGTGAGCGAATCCGCCGTCGTACGTGTATCCGCGTCGGTGTGGCCCAGCGACGGTGCCACACCGTTCGAAGCCAGCTCCAGCACCAGCTCCGCCGCACCCGGCAGTTCCGGGGCGTAGGTCATGGTGCGGAGGTGGCCGCTGGCCGCATCCAACAGCTCGCCAAGGAAGTGAAGGTCAGGGTCCCGCAGGAACCGCGGATCCTGGGCGCCGCACCTTGCCTGGGACAGGAATGGCCCCTCGGCGTGGATGCCCGCGATCAGGCCGTCGTCGGCCAGCCGCCGCAGGGTCCCGATGCTTCGCAGCAGCTCGCCGCGGGGTGCGGTCACCAGGCTGGCCAGCAGCGTGGTGGTCCCGCTGCGGTGGAGGAAATCCACCGCAGTCCGGGCTGCCCCGGGGTCACCACCCGGGAAGTCGCCGCCGGCGGCGCCATGGCAGTGCAGGTCAATCAGCCCGGGAAGGAGCATGCTCCCCGGCGGAAGCTCCACGTGAGCCAACGCGGGCAGCGACGCAACGTCCAGCCCCGCCCACGGCCCGGCGTAGGCAATCCTGCCGTCCACCACCGCGACGGCGGCGTCCCCCACCGTGGTGCCGTCCGTCAGGAGGGTGCCCGTCAGCAGGTAGGGAGAGGTCACTTGAGGGCGTCCGAGAACCAGCCGGTGACGGTGGCCGGGTGCGTGATGGCGGTGCCCACCACCACGGCGAATGCCCCGGCATCCAGCGCCTGGCGGGCCTGGGCAGGCGTGTGGATGCGGCCTTCGGCAATGAGCGGAACGTCAAATCCGGCAGCCGCAATCTCCGCCAGCAGCTCCAGGTCGGGGCCCGGTGTTTTGGGCCGCTCACCGCTGTAGCCGGACAGGGTCGTGCCGATCAGGTCCGCGCCCGCCTCGACGGCGGCAGCGGCATCCGCGAACGATCCACAGTCGGCCATCACCAGCGCATGCGATTCCGCATGGACTCCCGCCACCGTCTGGGCCAGGGTAAGCCCGTCCGGGCGTTCACGGCGGGTGCCGTCGATGGCCACAACATGGGACCCCGCGTTGGCCACGGCCAGCGCGTGCCGGAGCGTGGGGGTGATGAAGACGCCGCTGTGCCCGTCCTTCCACAGCCCGATCACCGGAACCTCCACGGCCGCGCGGGCGTGCTGGACATCCGCCAGGCCCTGGACGCGCACGGCAGCCGCACCGCCAATCACGGCCGACGCCGCCACCTGCGCGGTGGTCCGGGGATCGCGCATCGGCTCGCCCGGGTACGCCTGGCATGACACGATCAGGCGCCCGCGCAGGGATTCGAGGGCATCGGGGGACAGGAGCATGGTCAGTTCCTTCGGGAGGTCTGGGCTGAAGAGTATCCGGCGGGGGCGGAAACGGCAGGTTCAAGGACAAGTCTGGCGGCACCAACAACGGCCGCCGTGTTGCCCAGCGCGGCGGGACGTACCGGAATGCCGGTCAGTGCGGGCAAAAGTTCGGCGCGCAGCGCAGTTTCCATGGGCTGCCACCAGCGCTCGCCCGCGTCGGCCAGACCGCCGGATACCAGCACCACCTCGGGATCAAGAATGTTCGCCAGCCCGCCCACAGCCTGCCCGGCAGCAGCCGCGGCCATCCCGATCACGCCGGCAGCAACACCATCACCGGAGCCGGCCAGCGCAAACACGGCGCGGGTGTCCGCCGCAGGGGATGAGCCGCCCAGGCGGCGGTAGGACTCGAGGATGGCCGGCCCGGAGGCGATGGCCTCGACGTGGCCGGCACCGCCGCAGACGCAGGGGAGCGGGGCGCCGTCGAAGCACGCGTACGGGGAGGCAAAGTGGCCCACGTGCCCGCCGGCGTAGCGGTGCCCCAGCACGGGCTTGCCGTCCAGGACGAAGCTCCCGCCAACGCCGGTGCCGAAAGCGACCAGCAGCGAGCTGGAGGTCCCGGCCGCCGCGCCCGTCCACGCCTCGCCGAGGGCGTGCGCGTGCACATCGTTTACGGCCCGGACGGACGACGCCGGCAGGCCCAGCCGGGCGGCCAGGCCTGCGGTGAGTGCCGTCCCGGCCCAGCCGGGGATGGCGTCCGTCGCCGAGACCACCACGCCGTGCGCTGCATCGATGACCCCGGCGGATCCGACGCCGACCCGCCCAACGGCGATTCCGGCGTCGGCCGTTTTGTCCCGAAGCCCGGCAACAAGGGCGGCCGTGGCGTCGAGGATCGCGGCGGAACCGTCACGGCTCAGCGTGGGAATGGTGCCCGAAAACAGCACCTCCCCGTCACCGGAAACAACCCCGGCAGCAGTCTTGGTGCCTCCCAGGTCAACACCAACGGCGTACATGGACATAGTGGCGTCTAGACCAGGCCGTTGCGTTCGAGGATGCCGCGGATGGCCTTGGTTTCGTCCTCGTTCAGCGCCGGCATGGGTGCGCTCATGGTGTTGGATTCAATAACTCCCATGACCTGCAGGGCGGTCTTGAACGCGCCCAGCCCTGCTGCCCCGCCGGAGACGCGGCCGTTGGGGGTGTAGACGATCTCGAAGAGGTCGGCCAGGCGGTCCTGTTCTGCGGCGGCCTTGGCCCAGTCGCCGGCGGCTGCGGCGTCTACGAGGTTCCGGTAGCCGCGCGGAGCCACGTTGCCCAGGCCCGGGACCACGCCCTGGGCGCCGCCCAGGAGGGCACCGTCCACCACTACTTCGTGGCCGGTGAAGATGTCGAAGTTGTCGATGTCGCGTGCCGCGAGCAGGAGCTGGCGGAAGGAGACGTCGTCCCCGGAGGAGTCCTTGACGCCGGCGATGACGCCTTCGCGGCCCAGCCGGACCAGCAGGTCCGTGGGGAGCTTGAAGTGGGTGCGGACGGGCACGTCGTAGGCGAAGATCGGCTTGCTGACGGCGGCGTGGATGCTGCGGAAGTGGGTTTCGGTCTCCTCCGCGTTGCCGATGGCGTAGTACATGGAGGTGACCACGATGGCGTCGGCACCGAGGTCGATCACGCGCTTGGCCTCCTCGATCACCCGGTTGGTGGTCTGCTCGTTGGCGCCGACGATCAGCGGAACAGCACGGTCGCCGGCGGCTGCGTTGGCTTCGGCGATGGTGCTGACCACCAGGTCGCGTTCGGCATTGGTCATGTAGGGCACCTCGGCGGAGGAACCGAGGACGAACAGCCCTGACACGCCGCCGTCGAGCAGGTGCCTGGTGAGGTTCTGCAGGGAAGCGGTGTCAATGCTGCCGTCTGCGTGGCGGGGAGTGACGACGGGCGGGATGACGCCGGAGAACTGGGAAGACACGGGAAAACTCCGATAACTGGGTTGGTAGAAGAGGGGATGGGTGGTTTTAGGTGTGCAGGAGGCTCGGGGCCGCGCCGAGGAGCTTCTTGGTGTAGTCGTTGCTGGGGTTGTCGAACACCTGCGCGGCCGGGCCTTCCTCCACGATCTCGCCGAAGTACATGACGCAGATGCGGTCAGAGACGTAGCGGACGGTCTGGATGTCATGGGAGATGAACACCATCCCCAGGTTCAGCCGCACCTTGAGGTCGGAGAGCAGGTTCAGCACCTGCGCGCGGACGGAGACGTCCAGGGCCGACGTCGGCTCGTCCGCCACGATGATGTCCGGATCCAGCGCCAGGGCCCGGGCGATAGCCACGCGCTGCCGCTGGCCGCCGGAAACCTGCGACGGCGTCACTTCCGCCGCGGAGGCGGGCAGGCCTACCAGCGCGAGCAGTTCGCGTACCTTGGCGGCCCGGCTGGCGGCGTTGCCGATGCCGTGCACCTGCAGCGGATCCGTGAGGATGTCCTGGATGGTCATGCGCGGGTTCAGCGCGGTGGCGGGGTCCTGGAACACCACGGACACGGACCGGCCAAACTCTTTCCGCATCGCGGCGTTCCGCTTGATGGCGGGCTTGCCGTGGAACAGGACCTGCCCGGAGGTGGGCGCCTGCAGGCCCACCAGCACGGAGGCCAGGGTGGACTTGCCGCAGCCGGATTCACCCACGATGCCCACGGTTTCACCGCGGCTGATGGTGAAGTCCACGCCGTTGACGGCCTTGACCACGTTGGGGCGGAAGAGGCCCCCGGTGCGGGCACGGTGGTGGACCTTGACGTCCTTGAGCTCAATGACGGGCTGTCCGGTGGATGCGCTCACTTGGCGTCCTCCTTGCGGTGGCTGGCCCAGAAGTGGTCCGAATCCCCGCCGTTCGCCGAAGCCACGGCGGTGAGGACCAGCTGCTGGTTGGGGTCGGCGTCGCTGCGCAGGGAGCGCGGCGCGAACCGGTCCCCGGGGGCGAAATCGTTAGGGGAAGGGACCGTGCCGGGGATCTGGTGCAGGCGGGCGGCGTCGGCCTCGATGGAGAGCACGGCGCCGAGCAGACCGCGGGTGTATTCGTGTTTCGGGTTCTGCAGCAGCTCGGAGGCCTGGGCGGATTCCACCACCTGGCCGGCGTACATGACCGTGATGCGGTGCGCCAGCGATGCCACCAGGGCGAGGTCGTGGCTGACGAAGACCATGGCGAAGCCAAGCTGTTCGCGCAGTTCGTTGAGCAGGTCCACCACCTGTTTTTGCACGGTGACGTCCAGGGCGGTGGTGGGCTCATCCGCCACCACGATCTTGGGTGAACGGGACAGCGCCATGGCGATCAGCACGCGCTGCCGCTGCCCGCCGGACAGCTCGTGGGGATAGCTGGCAAGGGTGCGGACAGGATCGAGCTTCACCATTTCCAGCAGCTCGGCGGGGGTCTTCCGGCCGCCGCGCCGGGTCAGCTGCAGCATCTGGTCCTTGATCTTCATGGACGGGTTCAGCGAGCTGAGGGCGTCTTGATAGACCATGGCGATCTGCTCGCCGCGCAGGCCCTGGTAGGCCTTGGCGTTGCTGTGGCTGGTGTCCGGGTCCAGCAGTTCCTTGCCGTCGAACCGGATGGAACCGGTGATCCGGGCGGTCTTGGGCAGCAGGCCCATGACGGCCAGCGAGGTGATGGACTTGCCGCAGCCGGATTCGCCCACCAGGCCCATGGTTTCGCCCTCGCTGACGGTGAACGAGACGTTGTCCACGATGGCTGTCTCGCCAAACCGGCCGGGGAACCGGATGGACAGGTTGTTGACCTCCAGGACCGTGCGGGCGTCCGCGGGGACCTGGGGGAGGCGGTCCGTGCGGGTTGCCTCGACGGCGGCGAGCAGTTCCAGCTCGCGGTCCAGCAGGGCGTGCGGGTTGGCAGCGGTCCTGACGTCGGTGAGTACCGCTGAGGTGTCCTGCCGGCCTTCGGTGGGGGTTGTTCCCGAAGCCGGCAGGACGCCGTCGAGCTCGTGCTGTTCCACAATCGACGGCTGGGCAACCGAGGTGCCCACCTCGGTATCCACGGCCGAACCTGTGACTGCTGCGCCGGCAACGGAAGCGGCAGCACCGTCGTCGTCCTTCACCACCGGGGCGCGCCGCAGCCGGGGGTTGACCATGGCGTCGGTGAGGCCCTCGGCGAGGATGTTCAGGGCCAGGACGGTGAGCAGGATGATGAGGCCGGCGAAGGTGGTGGCCCACCAGCCGCCGGACAGGACCAGGTTGCGGCCGTAGGAGATCACGTTGCCCCAGGACGGGGCGGGATCCTGGACACCGGCGCCCAGGAAGGACAGCGAGGCTTCGAGGATGATGGCGTCGGCCACCATCACCGTGGCGAACACCAGCACGGGGGCTGCGGTGTTGCGGACGATGTGCTTGGCCAGGATGTAGAACCGGCCGGCACCGATCACGCGCTCGGCACGGACGTAGTCCTCGCCGTACTGCGAGAGCACGTTGGCGCGGACCACGCGGGCCAGCTGCGGGGTGTAGATGATGGCGATGGCAATGATGATGGTGGGCACCGAGTTGCCGAACGCCGCCAGGAGCACCGCGGCCAGGGCGATGCCGGGGAACGCCATCAGGATGTCCATGAGGCGCATGATGAGTTCGTTAACGGCCTTGCTGGACGTGGCCGCCAGCGAGCCGAGGAACGCACCGGCAAGGACTGCCAGGGCCACGGCGCCGAGGCCGATCATCAGCGAGGACTGCGAGCCGTAGAGCAGCCGGGAGAAGATGTCGCGGCCCAGCCGGTCGGTGCCGAAGAAATGCTCGGCACCCGGGGGAGTGGCCGGCATGAAGGATTCCAGCGGATCGTGCGGGGCCAGGACCGGGGCGAAGACGGCGGCGAAGGCGATCACCACCAGGAAGGCGAGGGCCAGCCGGGAGCCCCAGGGCAGGGCCTGCAGGCGGATCCCGGGGGCGCTCAGACGTTCAGCGAGTTTGCTGCGCATGGGTCACACGGTCCTGATTCGGGGGTTGATGAGCAGGTAGAGCAGGTCCACGGCGATGTTCACCAGGACGAAAGTGACGGAGATGGTGAGCACCACGCCCTGCACCAGGTTCACGTCCAGGTTGGTGATGCCGTTGAGGATCAGCTGGCCCATGCCGGGCAGGGCAAAGATCATTTCAATCACGACGGCGCCGCCCAGCAGGTAGCCGATCCGCAGTCCCAGCACGGTCACCGGGGTGACGAGTGCGTTGCGGAGCACGTTCTTGGAGACCACCTCGCGGTACGGCACGCCGTTGCCGATGGCCGTGCGGACGTAGTCCCGGTCCAGCTCTTCCACCATGGAGGTGCGGACCACCCGGATGAGCGAGGCCGAAACCGGGATGCCGAGGGCCAGGGCGGGCAGCGCCATCGAGTTGAGCCAGCCGCCGAAGCCGGACTCCGGGGTGGCAATGCCGCCGGACGGGAACATCGCTGCCGGTCCCAGGGCGAACCACTGGATCAGGAGGATGCCCAGCCAGAACGACGGCGTTGCCACCGCGGCGATGGAGAAGACGCGGACCAGCTGGTCCTGCCATTTGTCCCGGTACAGGGCGCCGATGATGCCGAAGACCAGGGAGACTACAACGGCGATGATGACGCCCAGGAAGGTCAGCTGCAGCGTCAGGGGGAACGCCGAACCGATCATGCTCGCCACCGACTTGGCCGGCGGCGTGGTGACGCCGAGGTCCAGCTGCAGGAGCCTGCCCAGGAACCGCACATACTGCAGCAGCAGCGGATCGTTCAGGCCGTTCGCCTGGCGGTACTGTTCCTTGGCTTCCTCGCTGGCGCCCTCGCCCAGGGCGCTGCTTGCCTGGTCTCCGGGGGCTGCCTGCAGGACCAGGAACACCAGCAGGGTGATGCCCAGGACCATCAGCGGCAGGGCTGCGAGCCGTCGGCCCAGCAGTCGCAATATGGTGCTCAATGTAGTCTCCGGTGGTTAGGGCTAGGCGGTGCGGCCCACACCAACGAAGGACACTCCGGTGGTGGGGAGGGGCTTGAAGCCGCTCAGTTTCTTGGAATCCCAGGCGCTGGGAAGCTGGCGGTGGAACAGCGGGTACAGCGGGACTTCCTCGGACACCAGGTCAACGATCTCGCCGGTCAGCTTCTTGGCGTCTTCCTTGGATGCGCGGCCGGCCTTGGACATGAGGTCCACCAGCTGCGCCCGCTCCGGGGTGTCGGCCCAGAAGGCGCGGTTCTTCATCCAGGTGTCACCGGCGTAGAACCAGCTCAGGAGCAGGTCCGCGTCGTTGCCGAACACCGAGGGATCGCCCGGTGCGGCAACAACCTTGTAGTCGCCCTTGGCCACGCGGTCCGTGTACAGGGCGCCGGACTGCAGGTTCTTGAGGGTGACCTTGACGCCGGGGATCTTGTTCCAGGATTCGAGCATCAGGGGTGCCACGTCCTTGACCCAGGCGGTGTCAGTGGTGAGGAGCTCGAACTCGAGGCTGGTGACGCCGGCTTCCTTGAGGAGGTCCTCGGCCTTCTTGGCGTCGTAGCCGTAGACGTTCTTGGCCTTGACGTAGTCCGGGTGGCCCTCCTGGAAGTAGGAGCTGGCCGGCTTGGCGTTGCCGAACAGGGCCTTCTTGATGATGGAATCCTTGTCCAGGCCGTAGTGGAGGGCCTGGCGGACTTTCTTGTTGTTGAAGGGTGCGGCATTGCAGTTGAACATCATGAACAGCAGGCCGAAGGACTGCACGGACTCAACGGTGGCTGCAGACTTCAGGCCCTCCATGTCCAGGTAAGGGACGTCCTCGATGGCCTGGACGCGGCCCGACTGCATGGCGGTGACGCGGGCGGCGGCATCGGAGAGCAGCAGCCAGGTCATGCCCTTGGCCAGTGCCGGCATGGGGCCGTTGTAGGCCTGGTTGGCTTCGAAGACGATCTTGTCGTCCTTGACGGCGGAGATGAGCTTGTACGGGCCGGTGCCTACGGGCTTCGCGTCGAAGGACTTCAGCTGATCGGAACCGAACGGGAAGTTGGTCAGCGCCTTGGGCACCACCTTCACCACGGAGATGCGCGGGCCGAAGCCGGGGAACGCGTACTTGAGCGTGAACTCCACGGTCTTGGCGTCCAGGGCCTTGACCTCCTGGATGAACGGGATGAACTGTGAGAACAGCGACTTGTTGGCCGGGTCCATCACGCGGGTAAAGGAGAACACCACGTCCTCGGCGGTGACCGGTGTGCCGTCGTGGAAGACGGCGCCGTCCCGGAGGGTGACCTGGTACTGGGTGTCGCTGACCTTCTTGGGGTCCGCGGCGGCCAGGGCGTTGTACGGCTCACGGGTGGCCGGGTGCAGTTCGATGAGGCCTTCGAACACGTGCAGGTTGGCGGCCATCGGGGT